>CANHIY010000061.1 GCA_947461175.1 Bacteriovoracaceae bacterium | reverse complement strand
CCCCACTAAAAGGCAGATTACCTACGTGTTACTCACCCGTGCGCCACTTTACTAAGGGTTGCCCCTGTTCACGTTCGACTTGCATGTATTAGGCACGCCGCCAGCGTTCGTTCTGAGCCACAATCAAACTCTCCAAGTATATATTTAAATAAAACTTAAAGTTTATTTGGTGACTCTAAATTCTTTGTTCAAGAATTAGTTCAATTTGATTTTAAAACATACTCGATCTCTCGAGCAGCCATCTGCCTTCATCCGAAGATGTAAAATCTTACGGCAGACTAGGCAATTGAACGGGTTCCTTTCTCATCTCATCTTGATGCTCGAAAGCATCAAAAATTTTTATCGTTATTAAATTGTCAAAGAGCTTAGCGTTCTATCAGGGCTGTTTTTTTTCGTCAAGAGTTTTTTTATAAAATCTTTAGAAAAAAATTTGGTGGAGATGACAGGGATCGAACCTGCGACCCGTAGCTTGCAAAGCTACTGCTCTCCCAGCTGAGCTACACCCCCAGCATTCCTGAAATCGCGAGAAGCCAATTTAGTGGATTCAAGTCTTCATTGTCAACGTATTAATTAGAAAATCTTATTAAAAAATTAAGATTTGTTTTATCGGATAAATTTTTTTGAAATAGAGATAGTGTGTATTAGAGCAAATTCCACTCCCTTAGAGGTGTTTTATTATGGAGTCTAATCACAAAAGGCAAAGCTAATCGTTTTACTAATCGGAATAAACTTCCTTTGATTTTAACACTTAGAATTTTTTCTTTTGGCATCCCCTCTTTCATGAAATCCATCATGAAAGTACTTTGCCCAAATAGTTCCACTGTATGCCCTGATCACATAATCTGAGATGGAACCTATTACCGAAGAGATGACTCAAAAGTCATCCAGCGCCTTCGTTGTAAAACTCGCTGTACTCGTTTCTCAAGCGCTTCTTTCAATCCCACTCATCGACAAAAAAACGGCATGTGAATCCCATGATCTTAAAGTTCTTATGCTTAAGAGTTTCCTTCCGGCGATCCGCCATTCTTTTGGGTATTAATCGAAAGACTCTTGAGAGGGAATTACCCTTTCTTGCCGAACGGTATCGTCTTCTTCATAACCGAAAAATGCAAAAGCTAAGGGGAGGAGTTTTTAACATTCAACTTGATGACTTGATTACCAAGGAGAACTCGAAACTTAAAACTCTCTCGGTTTCAATTGCCGTTGATGACGACCGCCGACTGATTCTTGCGGCAGAGGTTTCGCGTATTCCGGCATTCGAACATCTCGCGAAACTAGGGGTCAAGAATTACAGTCCTCGAAAGAATGAGCACTATGATGGGCCTACTCGATTTTTTTTCAGAAATTTTAACAGAAGGCATTACAGGAAGTTCAGATTAAATCCGACGAGCACCAACCCTATCCAGGGTTTATTTCAGCTTTCCTTCCGAAAGCGAAGCATCTAAGTTTTCCCAGCGAGCGGGGTTGTGTTGCGGGTCTGGGAGAGCTTAATAAAATTCACTTCTACCCACTCTTTATCATCAATCACAGCTGTGCGATGCTTCGGGCAAACATTAACCGATTGATTCGTAAAACCTGGTATACGACAAAAGATCCAAAAAGATTAAAAGATCATCTGAATCTAATTATTTATTTTTATAATCAGAACCTACTAAGAAAGACCCTAACACCATTAGGGTGGGACAGTTAGGAATTGAAGGGGAATTTGGTGCAGAAAATTTCCCCATCAGTTTCTGATTGAACTGATGGGGAAATGAATAAATCAATTAATTATTTTTTGGAAAAGGAACTGGGTTGCGATCGTAACCAAACTCCTGCACGAGTTTTCTAACGGCGCGGATCTGACGTTTTGGATCGTTATCGAGAACACCATCTACTGCAGAAATTAGGTTTCCACTTCCGTCATCCCAGAATGCTGGCATGCTGGTGTAAGGAAGAAATGATTGAGGGTTAGCAATCCATGCTTCCATCCATTCAGTGCGAAGACGTTGTTTTGCATAGTGAAGGTTTGGCGCCTGAGCTGGGTCATTTGTGAAGCCTAAGCTGTGACAAGAAGTACAGGCAAGCTCATTCCATATTTTTTGAGCAGCCTCTTTTTCGCCTGGTTCCCATTCAACATTAACAGGTGCTTCAAAGGTTGGCTGGTTAGCTCCATTCTGAAAACCAGAAACAAGTTTATTTAAATCGTCATGGGTAAATGGGAATGAAGGCATTCTCACGTTAATGTAAGGACGGATTGGATGAACATTCTTTAAGAAGTCATAAAGCCAATCAGTTTGAACACGCCATCCTTCTTTTGTGAGGTAAGGAGGTCCATAATTTTGGTCCTCATATGCTTTCGATAGTGCTCCACCAATACCATCAATATTGTGACAACCGTAGCAGTTGTACTTGTTAGCAACTTTCATTCCTTCATAGTACTGCTTTTCGCCAGCACTGAGACGTTTTTGACCTTGAAGAGGAATCCTATCAGAAACAAGGCCCAAGATGACTCCAACAATAGCCTCTACTTCTTGATCTTTGAGGTAGAAGTTTGGCATTTTATTTAGATCTTTAAACTGTTTTGGTACACCTACATCCCAAATACTTGGAGATTTTAGGTGCTGGGTTAACCAGCCCTGACGGGTGTGAGGAACTTGCTTTTGTTGACCAAAACCAAACTGTTCAACTGGCTTAGAACCTTCTTTAGTAAGCTCTGGACCAATCTGAGGAAGGTCACCTTCAAAACCACTGATTTCGTGACATGAATAGCAGCCGTACTTATTGATTGAGCGTTTAGCTAGCTCAGTTGTCCTTTCTTCATCAGACATTTTTTCAAGCTTAGCTTGTGCAGCTTTTACCGTTTCAAAAGCAGAGAAATAATCTTCTACAAGGATTTCGTCTCTAACTTTTCTATCTATTTTAGGGAAAGTAAGCTGTTCAAACAGGTTATTACGAGAGGCAAGTAAGTAAGCGGCCATATCATTTGCCTCTTTGTCTGTTAGACGGAAAGAGGGCATGATCGTGGTTGGGTCATAGTGGTTTGGTTGTTTTAACCAAGACACGAGCCAGTCAGGATTGACCTTAGAGCCTAGGTTAACAAGGTAAGGACCTTTTCTCTGTCCTACATCATTCCATTTGTCTTCAATTCCCTCGATTTGGTGACAGCCAACACATCCAACTGTCTCCATGAGAATTTTTCCGTTGTTAGCATCTCCGCCATTAAATTTATTAACTGGCTTATACTCTTTTGCAGTTTTAATGATGTACTCAGACATTGCATTTACTTCTGCAATGTTCTTCTTTTTAAACTCTGGTTTTGAGTTATTAGCTTGTTCAAAATAATGAGGCATCCTCGATTTAGGATTGAAAGCAAACGGATTCCAAATCCAGTTCTTAATCCACTCATGATTTTTTACTTTTGAAGTAACTTTATATAGAGATGGCCCTGGTTTATTCGTATTCAAGTGCTGCCAGCCCTCAATTTTGTGACAGGCGTAGCATCCGTAATTCTCAAGAACTTCACGACCGTGATTTAATTTATCAGCCATTGGAATTCTATCTTGATCTTTATGACACTTCATACACATACCTTCAGTGTGTTGAAGTGGGATCATCGGTTGGGGAACTTTGTGTGGCTCATGCCAGTGATACTTTTCCTTCCACTCTTTTTCCTGTTCTGCATTTTGAGGAATGTGAGCTGGAGAATTAAAATCGTTTACTCGGTCACCCACACCTCCGTGACAGGAAGTACATCCAAAATCTTTTGCTGGGTGAGCAGAATTAACTCCCACTGCAAGGGATTCTACCTTTGGGTGAGTTTTATAGGGGTTTGCTTGGTCTTCATACCCAGGTTTGTCAATGAACACATGACATGTGGTACAGCGATCAATTTTAGGTACATGCTGAAAATAAAAGTCATTAGTTGCATTCTGAACGACGTACTGACGAATTTTAATGGTAGGGTCGAGGTAATCTATAAAAGGAGCATTTCTGAGCGCCCACACAGGATTTTTCTCTAGGGAAGAAATTGCAAGAAGCATTCTTTCTTTATCGCCTAAAAGAGTTTTTAACTCCTTTTCAGCTTCAGTTTTTGATGCAGTTATGACCTTCAACTCGTCTAATGCCCCTGCTTCTTTTGTCAGAAGTGCTTTTAAGTTATCTTTCCCTTCAATTTCCTTTTTCTTAAAATCATCAAATTTGACCTTGAGGGACTTCGCCTGTTCAGGGTGGTTTTCCATTAGGGCATGTTCGTACTTAAACTGGAATTCAGCGGCTTGGGAGCCATTAACACCATTAACCATATTTTGAACATAAATCTGGCGCTGAATATCTGAGATCTTATCGTTGATTTTATCGATTTTAGCTTTTTCACCCTCTAATGATTTTTCAGCTGAGATGATTTTTTCTTTGATTTCTTTCAGCTTATTTCCATCAATGGAGCCGTCGATTTCTTTAATTTTCTCTTGGATTTTTTGTTTTTCGATATCCAGTGCTTTGACTTGAATGGCCTTCCAAGGACGAATGTAATCGTCAAATACCATCCAAATTGTCACAAAGAGGAAGATTACGGAAACGACTGCAAAAATTTTATTAAGAACTTTTGTGTCATATGCCATTCCAGGTTCACGTTTCATTTATCGCTGCCTTATAAAAAAATACGATTAAAGGTTTAATTCAAATTCTGGCATGGCCAGAACATACTTCAAGTTGATGAACCAACGAAGATACATCTTAATTGGTAAGCTCATCATTCCAAGAATTAAAAAAATCATGAGATAGTAACGAATCGTTCCCATACGGTTTATATAGTTCTTACCCCACTTTTTCATGATGAGTGGTAAAAAACCAAACATGTAGCCAAATACGGCTATTATTCCAAAAATTTCTCTGACAAAAATGTTTTTTGGTAGAGAAGTATTAAATAGTTTGATCCAAAAAATTTCAGAGAGGTTGATGTTATTTTCGGCAACTACTTTATGGGCATCCCAATATTCAAAGGGTCCGTAAAATGTCCAGTTGGGGCCTCTGAGGAATGTACCAATCTGTATCAAGAAAACCCATAAAACGATCCAGCCAAAAAGGAAGCCAGCAATGGCAAACTTTCTTTCAGCAAAAGTGAAGTAGCCATTACCCTTAGGATTGATGTCAAGAAAAGGAATAGCAATTAGCCCTACAACAATGAGACCTGGAAGAACAACTCCGGCCATCCATGGGTCGAAATAAACAAGCATTTCCTGTAGACCAAGAAAGTACCAGGGAGCCTTTGCAGGGTTTGGTGCCCAAGTTGGATTTGCTGGCTCTTCAAGAGGAGCCTTGAAGAAAATAGCCCAAACAATCAAGAAAACGGTACATAGGATTCCACAAAAAAGTTCTGTGTAAACTAGATTAGGCCAAGCCCAAACTTTTTCTCTGTTTTCAGGGGTCCCTTCAATTGGTCCCTCTCCTTTGGCTATTCTGAGATCATTCTGATGGCCTTTATAAAGAGCGTACCAAGTGGACCAAAAAACCAATCCATTTAGGATGATGATTGGGATATTGTCCGGCAAGGAGATGATGGAAAAGAAGACCTTATCTGTAATCATCCAACCAAAAACAGTAACAGTAAAAATAAGAAGTCCCAAACCAAATTTTTTTGTACCAACAACATCTATTCTCTTGAGAGCTAACCAAAAGAGAAAAATAAACGCTGTGAAAGAGTACAATGGTGAGGAAAGGTAATTAATCGCTTCCTTAATCATATGATTCCTAATCTTTTAGAGTGGAGCCGAAATTCCACCATCTTTACGTACACGCCAAAAGTGAACAGCAATTAAAACTGCAACAACAAGTGGAATGAAAACACAGTGGAGGATGTAGAAGCGAAGAAGAGCTGCTTCACCTACAAAACGACCACCTAGAAGCTGGAAACGAACATCGTTTTTATCTGAAACCATGACAAAATCACCAATTTTGGCGAGGGCAGCACCTGGACCACCATGACCGGCAAATGGTGTCGCCTTGGCCATGTTAGATCCAACCGTGATCGCCCAGATAGCTAACTGATCCCAAGGTAATAAATAGCCCGTGAACGACAGAAGCATCGTAAGAACAAGAAGGATCACTCCAACGCCCCAGTTAAATTCACGAGGTGGTTTATATGAACCAGTCATAAAAACTCTGAACATGTGGATCCAAACAGTAATCACCATCAAGTGGGCACCCCAACGGTGAAGCTCACGCATAATTCCCAGAGGAACGTGCTCACGAAGACCGATGATATCGGTGAAGGCATATTCAGCTGTTGGACGGTAGTAGAACATTAAAAGTACACCGGTCACTGTAAGCGCCAAGAATACAAAAAAAGTCAGACCACCCATACACCAAGTGTAACCCAGCTGAACCCCGGATTTTTTTAATTTTATAGGGTGTAGATGAAGGAAAACGTTACCAGCAACAACTGCCGCTCTATTTCGCGCATTGTTTGGTGGTCCATGACGGAAAATCGCTTTCCATACCTGAGTGTTAGCAACCTTTTTAGCAAAACCTTCTGACATATCTTTTCCTCTAATTAAACTTCAATGAAAGCACCATCGTTGCTCCACTCACCTTTTTCGTAACGGAACACTTTGGTCTTATCAACTATGATTTTTCCTTCTGCATTTAATGAGATCTTATAACGCTCAAGAGGACGGGGAGCAGGACCTTCAAAATTAATCCCATTTGGATAATAACCTGATCCATGGCATGGACACTTAAACTTTGACTCCGCAGGGAGCCATGTTGGGATACAACCAAGATGGGTGCAAATGTTTGACATGGCCACAAGACGTCCATCTTTTTTATAAATCCAAACTCCGAATCCATTTTTCCATCTTTCATCAACGCCTTCAGGATATTGATCCGGATAACCAGCTACAAAGTCCATAGCTGGCTCAAAAACGACGTTTGGATAAAGAAATCTAAAAATCAAACTGGCGAAACCTGCAACAGCAGCACCGAATGTAATCCATCCGACTGCAAGGAAACTAAAGAACTCGCGTCGATTGAGACTGGTTTTTGCCTCTTCACTCATAAGAGTTTCTCCGAAAAATAATTTAATCTAGATTTAAATTTTAAAACTAGAAATATGACATTTTGTTTTTTTTCCACATTATGGGCGTAAACTTCTAATTTTTCAATACTTTTAGCACCTGTTTTGCTTTTGTATTGACTCTTATATTACTATCATCTTGTTCAACCTTTTGAACGAGATTGGACAAATCTTTTAATTTAAATTTTTCTATATTTTCCAGGACATTAACTTTAAGCGCCTCGACTTGTGCTCCATTGAGCTCCCCAGACTGAGAAACATCATAACGGAGGTTTAAAATCTCTTCTAGGATTGGCACTGCCTCTGGATTTTTAAATTTAATCAGAACGATTGACGCAGCATACCTCAATGTTCTTTCTGAAGAATTAAGCATTATAAGTGCCTTTTCTTGGGCACTTGGATGGTCGTGGGAAGCAAGTGCAAGAAGTGCAACTTGTTGCAAACCTGGGTCACCAGCACTGCTTAGCATTGCCTCAACCTTATCCCATTTAACATCAGCACCTTTAGAAGTATTTCCCAAAGCAACGACTGCGTTAAATTTTACTTGAGGGTCTTCATCATCAAGAGCTGAGTTTAATATTGGTAAAGCGAGTGGATTATTCAAGCTTCCCAAAGCAAGAACAACAAAATTTCTTGTTCTTGAATCCACAGATTCCTGATAAACTTTTGACAGGTTTTCAATGACCCATGGCATATCTTCTGAAGGAATTTTCTGGGCCGCGAGGAATTTCGATAGCTCGTAGGCTGCAATCCATCGGTTACCAAAAGTTTTTGAATTCATTTCTTCAACGAGGTCTCGATGATTTTTCCCCGTTGAGAGCATTTTAGTTACCCCAAAAATGATCATCCCCCCAACTAGAACAATAGCAATAGGTACAGCAATACCCGAAAGGGGACTACTCTCCAGGATTTTTTTTGGTGCCGAAGTTCCGGATTGAGAAGGGTCCTTGATTTCGTCGGACATTTGATTTCCTTAAGGTAAAAAAATAGGGTAATTGTAAGGGGATAATTAACAAAATGATGCTTAAATTGGAAGTCCAATGGCCTATCTTCTAAGATTTTTATTAGTTCTCATGTTTGTGGGTATCTCATTAACAACAATTGTAGCTCTAGGTTGGCTAGATATCGGCTTGGGCCATATTCAACTTGCTATATCAGCCTTTATGTACCTGATATTTATACAAGCCTTTACCATGTTCTATTTTATTGGGGTTGCACGTTTAGTTGAAAATGTGTGGAATGTTTTAAATTCCACCGAAAATTTAAAAGAGCTGTTTGACGAAATACCCTCTGACCTCGAGCCCTACAAGAAGAAAGTGGCCAGATTTGTTCATGAATCCCAGCTGTCCAAAAGACAAACAGTGCCTTGGACCATACTAATGTTGGTCCTTGGAACCATTGCATTTCTTTTGGGTGGGGCCCATGATACGGGACTCGTTTCAAAGGTTGTCCACTCGGGGGTGGCCTATGGATTTATGTCCTCTATGCTCATAGGATTTGTGAGGCAATGGTTTTATCTAGGTAAAAGCCATCAATTATTGGGGGAACTCAAAGGTTTGTTTGGCATTTCCCGTGACGCTATGTAGTTGAATTTATATACCCGATGAACTTAACCTAACAGTTACTTAGGAGTTTATAAAAAATTATCCGATAATAGATCGGTATGAGAAATCTCTTAGTGACGTTATTGGTGATGTTTCAATATTCCCAAAATTCTTGGGGAGATGTTGTCGATCCTAAATCAGGGAAACAAATCACATCTTTTATCAAGGATGCTGAAGTCCAAGAGATGCTGGAGGGAACTAAGGAGTTCAGAGATTGTCGTGATTTGAACAAGTTTGCCCCCACTGTTACTGATCCAAATGAGAAAGAAAAAAAAATTCAAGCCGCAGAGAAATGTTTTAAAGATAAAATTACTAAGGGTAAAGGCCTAAAAGAGCTTGAAGAATTATCAAAAAAACTCGATCTAGAAAACTATCAACTTATTAGAAGTAAAAATGTTCAAGATATTCAGAAATATCTTGATGATAAAATGTATAAATCTTTAACTGGTGTTGATCGAAACGAACAAGATTTCAAAAAAATGCAAGAGGATCTAAAGTTTGGTCGAAAGAAGATAATTGATCATAAAGTATTTATAGAGCTTTATAAAATGCAATTAGGAAAAAATTCCATCTTTGAAATTTCAAGATTTTGTTTTGAGGACTTAAGAAAAAAGAATTTACAGAGTGGAGACTCGTTTGCCGAATATTGGGCAACTTATTATCAAGGTTCACTGAGGGTTGATGATTTAAACGATCAAGGGATACCAAAATTTGGTAAACAAATAGATACAACAGATAAGCAGAAGATTTATACAGATATTTTTAAAAGTATCCAAGGACCCAATGGTAAAGGTCTTTCTGATCAACAGCTTTCCCAATTTTTCAGTGAATGCGGTAAAATGATTGTGCCATTATGTGAAAAATTTCAAAATTCTATTAATGTTACAGATCCAACCGAAAAAGTTGATGAATCCAAACGTACTGTGGGAGGAGCAGCTTGCATTACAAAGAATCGACTTCAGGAATACCGAAAGGCAAACTTAAAAGCTGAAAAAATTATAAAATATTTAGAGAATGAAGCTCAAGATGACAAAGGATTTAAGTTGATTCTTTCTAATCTTGAAAACGGGCCTCTCAAAATTTACGGAGACGGACAAGATCCAAATGAAGAGAGTATCGATGACCTAACCAACTACACCTCAAATGACATGCTTACTCAGGGAGATGGAAATCCATCAAAAAAGTTAGAAGAGTGTAAACAAAGACCAGAGCTCGCGAGTTGTGAGGGACTCATTTCAGATGATGAAAGCTTTGAAAAAGCTAAACATGATATTGAGTCAGAGATGACACTCAAGCGTCTCGTTGAAATGGAAAAGGTTAAAAAAATTGTTACAGAAGATAAAAAAAGTTTAAAAAATTATCTCAAAGATAATGGGTATCATGATATCTTAAAAAAATTTAACGAAAACAATCTCTCGGAAGATCAAATTGAAATCGAAGTAGGAAAAGCATTTGAGGCTAAGAAGAAAGCTCTATTGGAACAGATTCATTCGAAACTAGGTAAGAGACAAATCTCAAAAAATTTAAATCAGCAAAACCCAATTGATCAAAGAGACGCTGACGATGTTGTACAAGAGGTTAAAGAAGAAAAAGGAAGATTGGCGCAAATGATATTATTTAATAACATCATCACCAGCCACCTTGAATTAAAGGACGATAAGAAAAATATTGTTGGTACTAATATTAACGTTTGGAACAGAGAAAAAAATGCCTTAGAGAATGGTCAAATTGATCCAAGCTTATTTCAGAATATAAAGCAATCAAACGGAAAAAATAGTGGTCTCGGCAAGGACTCTAAAATTAAAAACTTTGATTTCATTGATAAATTTTTAGGTAAGGAAGAAGAAGAAGAAAATTAAGTAAAATTTAAAGTGTAATGGATCAAATTAAATTGATTTTATCCAAATGAAGACCCTGTTTTTTCCAGCGAGGTCACCGCCTTCTGATCGGCTCTCAAAAATTGTGGCTTCTGAAATTGAAGATACTTTGGACATAAAGTCTTTGAGATTTTTAGAAGGAACATGAAGGTTAAAATAAAGGCCACCAGGGATCTGCATACCGGGCTTTACGTTGTCCACCTGAGCAATCCCGTACTTTTTCATTAAAGGCAAGATATTATCCCTCACTCCTGCGGGTTCAACAGAGGCCATTAAAATCCGGTAAGCTTTTTTATTATTTACTGAATATGAATTATCCCGATAACCACCCTTTTTATTCTCCTCATAATCCGATTTTTCAGTTTCTGCTTCCCCAAAACTTTTTGGGACATCTTCTACTGAATCAAGTACGACGACATCTGATTCTGGGTCATAACGAGATTCATTCTTTGAATCCTCAAATACAGTTTGGGCCTCTAGCCTTTCAAGTTCTTCTAGTTCCTTATTAGAGAGATCAATTTGTTGTTTCGCAAGTAATCCTTGCTCTTGATATGATAGACTTTTATCAAGCCAAAAAAAGTTTGGTTCAAACAAAGTAATTTTATTAATAAGATAATCTTCATACCATTTGTTTGTATTCTTTAGTGCCAATACGACAATACTTAAAATAATCAAAAGAATGATAACCTCTTGAAAAAATTTAAGTTGTTTTCTGTAGGCCGTTTTTTTCTTAAAATTTTCAAAATCTATTTTAATTGTTGATAAGTCTTTCCTTAATTCCTTCACTAGGTTTGACCAATC
The DNA here is from genome assembly GCA_947461175.1 of Bacteriovoracaceae bacterium. Lineage (GTDB taxonomy): Bacteria > Bdellovibrionota > Bacteriovoracia > Bacteriovoracales > Bacteriovoracaceae > Peredibacter. Next base: position 5,174 of record CANHIY010000061.1, on the reverse strand, counting down.
TGGGTAGAGGGTCACCTCCATGTGTGCAAGAATATCATCTTCAAAAGTACCTTTAATCTTAGCTTCCTCCCCCAGAATTCCGACGAGCTCATTAAATTTAATGAATAAATTTTTCGAGCTTACATTACTTATTTGAAATTTCTCATTAATAAGGTCTTCAAAAGTAGGATAGACTTTTATTAAGTGATCTCTTAAAACCGTGGAAACATATTTTTCAGATAGATCATAAGTAAGAGATATTTCTCTAACGGATAGTCCCTGATTGATAAAAATGAAGGCAATAAACTTTTCAAACAGCCAATTTAGCCATGATATCAAAGGGCCTGATTTTGCGATTTTTTTGGCATAGTCGAATCTTTCACTCAGTTCTAGAGCATTGATTTGATCCTTAAAAAAAGAGTCCCAAAAAACGCCAAAGGAATCTGCATACCGTCCTTCCCATGCGATAGAATTGATATCAAGATCAAGCCAGTTCTTAAATTTTTCAAAATCTGATTTAGATAATATCATAATCTTTTTACAAGCAGTGCTATACCTTGACCGCCACCAATACAAGCCGAAGAAATTCCAAAACTTTTTTTATAATGCTGTAACTGCCTCGCCAAAGTCAAAGTTATCTTAAGTCCTGTAGCCCCTAAAGGGTGACCAAGAGCAACTGCCCCTCCCCAAAGATTAAGTGAATCGTCTGAGATTTCCAATTCTTTTTGACAGGCCATAACCTGTGGAGCAAAAGCCTCGTTAATTTCAAAGAGATCAATTTGTTTCAGGGTCATTTTAGATTTATTAAGGAGGCCTTTAATAGCAGGTACAGGTCCTATTCCCATCTTTGATGGGTCAACCCCAACAACCTCGCCAGATATAATTTCTGCCAATGGAGTAAGTTTATGTTTTGCTACAAACTCTTCGGATGCAAGAAAGATAGCACAAGAACCATCAACAATCCCTGAGGCTGAGCCAGGAGTTACAGTACCATCTTTTTTGAATGTGGGTTTGAGTTTTTGCATCTCAAGTAATGAAATGTCTTTACGTAAATGCTCATCCATCGAGCAAACGATCCTTCCCGTATTAACAGGTGTAATTTCAGGTTGAATGAGACCGCTTTCATAAGCTTTATTTGCCTTGAGGTGAGATTGATAAGAATACTCATCTGATTCAGCTTTAGAAATGTGATAATCATCCGCCAAGTTTTCAGCTGTAATACCCATTGGCATCTGAATAAATTTGTCACTTAAAGTATCCAGTAAAAGATCCTGAGTGTTTAATGAACCATACTTAGTTCCAAAACGCGCACCATAGGTCAGGTGTGGAACCATAGACATATTTTCTGCACCGGCGATCATAAGTGCATCGGCTTCACCACATCTGATCAAACGAGACCCATCTATGAGTGCTTGGATTCCAGACCCACAAAGCCTGTTGACCACAACTCCTGGAGACTCAAGCTTCATTCCGATTTTAAGGGCAAGATGCCTGCCACCATAAAGGGTATCAGAAGTACTTGGTATGACATTGGCAAAAATTACCTGATCCACAAGATCGGGAGATATTTTTAAATCATCAATAACAGCCTTTGCAGAAAAAACAGCAAGATCAACCGGTGGTATAGCTCCTAGTGATCCACCAAACTTTCCAAAAGGTGTTCTTTTTCCGTGAACGAGGAAAACTTTGGGATTATTTGAACCAACCATTTTTTGCCTGCCTTGTGAGAAATCGTTTTACATAAGTATGATAATGAAGAATGTCCACAAAGGCATTAACTTTAGAAAAAGGAAAAGGTTGCTGTGATGGAAGGTGCGGGATCATCAAATTCATTAAGAATCGCTGCTGCCAGGGAAGCGATCGCCAAACGTCAGAATCAAGAATTTAGGAAGCTAAAAGAAAGCTATAACGATGAAATAAGTGAGGTTCGTAACAAGAACGAAAAAGAGATCATGAGATTTAAAAAAGATTATGAATTAAAAATGACGACAGAAAAAACCGAAGCTGAAATCAAACTTGCTAAACTTAGGTCTCAATATTCTAAACAGCTCGAAGTCGAAAATGAACGTTTTAAAAAGCTTCTCGAAGATTTAAAGCAATCAAACTCAGAACGAATTTTGGAGGCACAAAAAGCGAATGAACAACAGGCAGTAAGGCAGGAGGCTCGTCATAACGAATACCTTGAGAGGGCACGTTTAAGATTTGAGGAAGAGAAAGCAAAGCTAGAAACCTAAAAAACCAACGTTATAAACAGGAAAAAAAATGAATCAAAAGAATGCTGAAAATGGTGTATTCATCAATGGAAAAAAACAAGTAATAGAGCTTCTTCAGCAAATGGATTCATCCGACAAAATGAGACTTTTAAAAAATATAAAGTTAAGAAATCCGTCACTTGCAAAAGAACTTGCAGAGTCCTGTATATCATTCAATAGTATTTTTGAACTTTCTGATGAAGCGCTAAAAACAGTTGTGACACAGGTTCGTCCTACTATTCTAGGTCTTGCACTAAATTTGGTGCATGCTAAAAATCAACGCCGGATTCTTTCACTCCTCTCAAGAGAAATGGCAGTTCATGCCTTTGAGGTTATGCAAAAGGACCTCTCGGCAAATCGTGCGGAATGCATGAAGGCTCAGCAAAAAATACTTGAAATAGCACTTACCTTACACAAGAACAGGATCATTCAGTTTTATTAAATTGTAGGTTTGCAGCTTAGATCATTTTAATAAATATAAATCTTCCTTACTTAGTGAGCTGGATTTATTAATTTTTTGAAATCAATTTCCACTTCAGGGGTAAATCGATCCTCATTAATGATTGCACTGTGAAAAATTCTATTTTCGGAAACTAGACTTGAGGTAACCTGAAATCTGGAAATCATCGTCTTAACCAAATTTAACACCCAGTCAGGGGATTTTCCTAAAACTTGTTTAAAACTAAAGGATGTAACCTCTAGTAATTCAGAGTTGGAGAAGCTTATTGCTGAGTAAGCATATGTTGAATCTTGGACCATCGCAGATTCACCAATCACATCACCTTCTTTAGCCAGAAAAACAGGTATTAATCTATCTTTGGTAGATTTTAAACATAAAATCTCACCTGACTTTACAATAAAAAGTTTATGGGCCTTTTCACCTTCCTTAAAGATAACAGATTTGAATGCTGCATTAACTGTTTCCATAGATAAATTCCTTTTTCACAATCCCCTCCAAGAGGGTGCCATACCTAAGCCCATAGGTTGAAATGGTGAGTTCCTTCGCAAGTAGACGATGAATTAAATGATAAACAAGATACAAGCCTCCCCTAATGCTTCCAGATCTTTTTTGAAGAAATGGAAATTCATCGAGAAACTCCTGAATGCCATAATCCGAATATTTTTTGAAGAGTCCATCAATATCTTCTGAAACAAGAGTAAGCCCATGAACATCATCTTCAATAAAGTCCTTTCTATTAAGATGCATGTTTCCCAGAGAGGTCATTGTACCAGCGACACAATACAATTCCTTGGTCTGAAATTTATCCAGTTGACCTCTAAAATCCGTAAAAATTTTTTGCAAGTTCTGAACAAATAAATCATCAATTAACCACTGGGAAGATCTGACTGCCCCAACAGGAAGGCTAACAGTATCAACGATTTCCATTTTTTTGGTATTTACTCTTATTAGTTCAGTGGAAGCTCCACCGATATCAATGATCGTGATAACCTCATTTTTAAAACTTGTGTTGTGTAAAATGCCCTTGGTTGAAAAATAAGCTTCTGCTTCCGAAGTAATAGTATGAATTTTTATGAGAAGCTCTTGAGTAACTTTATTGAAGAAATCAGTCGAATTAGCAGCAACTCTTGCTGCTTCAGTTGCAGTTATTATGATTTTGTCTCTTGAGATTCCAAGACTATCACATTCCTCGACGTATCCTTTTAAGGCTTCATAAGTAGCTTTCATTGAGTCAGGATGAAAGGATTTATTCAAATCAAGCTCTCTTCCTAAAGCTGTTACTTCACTTTTTTTAGAAATTTCTTTTAAATAGCCGTGAGATAAATCTCCAATTAACAAAAGGACACTATTTGAACCAATATCAATTGAGGCACGGATGTCTTTATTCATAATTTTAACACTCTTTCCAACTCTCCAGGAATTGCAGGATCAATAAAACCTTTTTCACAAATAATTCCGGTGATTAAATTATTATTTGTTACATCAAAACTAGGATTAATCGCTCTTGATCCGTTTGGTGCAATCAAATTGTTTTTAAATTCTGTAATTTCGTTTTCATTTCGCATTTCTATGTCTATGTGAGAACCATTTGGAATGCTTATGTCAAAAGAACTAACAGGCGCAACGACATAAAATGGAACCTGGTAATATTTTGCGACAATCGCTAAAGTAGAAGTTCCTATTTTATTTGCTGTATCACCATTAGCTGCAATTCTATCTGCTCCAACAAAAATTGCATCAACTTTTTTATTCGACAGAAGAAAGGAGGATGCGCCCTCAACCACGATACTAAATGGTATTCCTTCTTTTGAAAGCTCATAAGCCGTGAGGCGGGTACCCTGAAGATAGGGTCTTGTTTCATCTACTAATACGTGCTTTACTCGGTTGATTTGATTTGCATAGGAAATAACTCCAAGAGCAGTACCAAGACTACCGCAGGCCAAAAAACCTGTATTACAGTGGGTCATAAAGTTCCACTCTCGATCACCAACTTTTTTCATAAGCTCGGCCACTCCAATCTTTGCCATGACGAGATTTTTTTCATGACTTAGTTTAATTTGAAGATGTCCAAATTCGACTAGATGTAGATACAAGTCGGAAGCTAAGCGCTTAGTTTCAACAAAATTCTTCATGATCTCAAAACAACGATTTACTTCAAAAGAAAGATTAACAGCAGTAGGTCTGGATGCAATCATTTCATCACAGGCCATGCGGCAATTTTCAATGGTTAATTTGGTCTGACTTTTTACCCAGAGGGCCATGCCATATATAGAGGTAAAGCCAATACAGGGGGCACCACGGACAACCATATCCTTAATTGCATTTATGGTTTCAGAAAGTGTTGAAATTTCCAGAAAAATTTCAACCTTTGGAAGGAGGCGCTGATCAAGGAGGTAGAGTTTTTCATTTTTCCAAATAATTGGACTATATGATTCCATTAAATTTCGTCCTTTTTAATCCAATAAGGTTGTATAACTTCTTTT
>CANHIY010000060.1 GCA_947461175.1 Bacteriovoracaceae bacterium | reverse complement strand
TCGATAGATCCTTGAACTTCTATCAAGTGATGGCTCTTCTCTTCTTTGGGAAGATTAATTTGAGACAAAGAAATGTAAAGAACTCCGTATTTTTTTGCTTCCAGGTATTCGGCCTTGGCGGTTTCAGAAAAAAGCCCACCAATAATAAAAGAGACGTTATTTTCTCTAATAAGTTCCAAAACTGCCTGAACACCTTGAGGAGGAGAATCTACCGAGTCTTTGCTAAAGATATTGACCTTTTCAGAAAGGTCTAGGGCCTTAAGACCCGCATCGATTCCGGCCAGGGCCTTTTGGCCAAAACTCGATTTAGCCCCAGAGAGAGGTAAAACCAAACCCACATTATTCATTGTGATCCGGGATGAGTTATCCAGTCTTAATTCAAAATCCTTCACGAATTTTGAGATTTCCTGATTTGAACTGTACTCAGCACTAAGCCAGGAGAGGACATCTTTAGCACCACTTTTATCTCCGGAAGCATACCTTTCCTGGGCTTCAATTTGTGCCAGTTGTGCGACGGCCAGGTTTCCAGACCCATCATACTTTTCCATAAGCTCAATTTTCTGGGCCATGGTTAGTTTTAAAAATGAATTCTTCATAGGTTCATAAAATTGAGAATTTTGAACCGCTGATAGATCTTTCGCTTCTTTTAGGAGTAACACTGATGAATCAACAATGGATTTATCATCCTGAGACTTTGTACTTTGAGCGAATAAAAGCTGTGCGTATTTTTTAAGTTCTGAATCGGAGAGAACTTTTTGGTCAATTAATTGAAGCCGCTCTTTGAGTTCTTTATCTTGATGCAATTTAAAAAATCCGCTCGCCATGTTGAGCTGGATCTGACTAAAAAGTTGAGTCTCCTTGGGCGCATACTTTTCTGAAACTTCAAAATTAAGGATAGCTTTTTGAACCTCTCCCATACCAAAAAGGATCACTCCTTTGAGGTTGTACTTAATGGCCTTCTCAACAGGTTTAAGGGTCTCGTCATTGAGTTCAGCAAGTTTACTGATTGCCTCAGTAGGTTTACTTACTTTCATCAACTCCCTTGCTTCATCAATTTTCTTTTTGACCACAACAGAAAATTTTGATTCATCAATAACTTTTGAAGTTTGAAATTGGGTACAGGCAGAGGCCAACAAAAAAAGGATCACGAGGATACGCATAAGTTCCCTTGAAAAGAAAAAATAGATGTTAAAATTTTAACCTTGAGATAAAAAAAAGTCTCTTTTTATTGGTCAGGGCCTATTGCCCCGACCATAAAAAAAAGTTTACTGAAAAAGTTCCCGAACGCGGTCAAAAAAGCCCCTCGTCATAGGATTTGAAGGATTAGACGTATTTTGTTCCATTTCGGCCAGTTGCTTGAAAAGCTCCCGCTGTTCTTTGTTAAGCTTAGCCGGAGTTTCCACATGAATGGTGATGATCTGGTCACCAAAACCATAACCGCCAAGTTTAGCAATTCCCTTATTTCGAAGTTTCATCTTTTGACCCGACTGAGTTCCCTCAGGTATTTTGAGGGCCACTCTGCCACCTAAGGTGGGAACTTCTACTTCTGTTCCCAGCGCCGCCTGGGAAAATGTTATGGGAACTTCACAATTAACATCAAATTCATCACGCTTAAAAAATTCATGGGGCTCAATGCGGATCATGACATAGAGGTCACCAGCAGGGCCTCCATTAAGACCAGAATCACCCTGACCTGAAAGCTTAAGACGCTGTCCCTCATCGATACCAGCAGGAACTTTGACACTGAGTTTTTCTCGTTTTTTAGTTCGTCCACGCCCATGGCAAGTTTCGCAGGTATCTTTAATGATTTGTCCTGAACCATGGCACTTTGGACAAGGTTGAGCGATGGTAAAAAATCCTTGCTGACGTCTCACTTCACCGTGCCCCTGGCACATGTCACAGGTGACGGGCCCAGAACCCTTTTTCGCCCCTGTTCCGTGACAAGTTTCACAGATAATAGAACGATTGATTTGAATTTCTTTTTCGACCCCAAAGGCTGCTTCCTCAAAGGTAACACTCATTTCGGTTTGAAGGTCATCTCCGGCCTGGGCCCGGGAACGACGACGTCCTCCACCACCACCTCTGCCTCTTTGACCACCAAGAATGTCGCCAAAAATGTCTCCGAAAATATCCCCAAGGTCTCCAAAATCCCCTGAGAAACCACCCTGGAAGCCACCGCCACCCATTCCACCTTGCTCAGCCGCATGTCCAACTCGGTCATACATGGACCGCTTTTGATCATCCATCAAGATGTCTGCGGCATGGGAAGCCTCTTTAAACTTCGCTTCAGCTTCCTTATTTCCTGGATTTTTATCCGGGTGGTACTGCATGGCGAGTTTTCGGTACGCCTTTTTTATCTCATCTTTTGAGGCATTTTTTGAAACACCCAGGATCTCGTAATAATCTCTTTTGTCACTCATAAAAAATCATCCATTATAAGAAAGGCCCCTTATCACTAAGGGGCCTTTTGAACAAATACATTTAATACTGATTACACTTCTTTGTAATCTGCATCTACCACATCGTCTCCATCATCCTTCTTTGCTCCCGCTTGTCCCGTGGTCTCTGCACCGGCACCCGCACCGGCATCAGCTCCGGTTCCCTGGTACATATACTGGGCCAGGCTGTGAGCGACGTTTTGTAGTCTTTCAGTCGCTGCTTTAATTTCGTCCAAAGACTCTGAAGTGAGTTTGGTTTTCGCTTCACTAATAGCTCCTTCTATCTCTGTTTTTTTATCAGCTGGAATTTTATCTCCAGCATCCTTGATGGCCTTCTCAGAAGAGAACACAAGACCATCTAAATTATTTCTTGCATCCACCACTTCACGGCGCTTTTTATCTGCATCACGGTTTTTCTCAGCATCCACTACCATGCGCTTAATTTCTTCCTCAGATAAACCAGAGTTAGAAGTGATCACGATGTTCTGAGACTTACCAGTTGCCTTATCTGTAGATGTCACATGCACAATACCGTTGGCATCAATGTCAAATGTGACTTCGATCTGAGGCACTCCACGTGGAGCTGGTGTGATCCCAGTGAGGTCAAAACGACCAAGTGTCTTGTTGTCGGCAGCAAACTCACGCTCACCCTGCTGAACATGGATAGAAACGGCTGGCTGGTTATCTACTGCTGTGGAAAACACCTGAGATTTCTTTGTAGGAATGGTTGTGTTCTTTTCAATAATCTTAGTAAAGACTCCACCAAGAGTTTCAATACCAAGTGAAAGCGGAGTCACGTCGAGAAGAAGAACATCTTTTACGTCACCACCAAGAACGCCACCCTGAATAGCAGCACCAGCGGCCACCACTTCATCCGGATTCACACCTTTGTGAGACTCCTTACCAAAAATCTCCTTAACTTTCTGCTGCACGATCGGAGTACGAGTCGCACCACCAACCAGGATCACATCCTGAATTTCATTCAGAGAAAGACCAGAGTCCTTAATAGCTGTTTTACAAGGAGCTACTAATTTATCAACAAGGTCACCAATGAGGGACTCAAATTTAGCTCGAGAAAGATTAAGGTTTAAGTGCTTAGGACCAGTTGCATCCATTGTGATAAAAGGAAGGTTGATATCCGTTTGAGTCACAGAAGAGAGCTCATGTTTTGCCTTCTCTGCTGCTTCTTTGAGGCGCTGAAGGGCCATCTTATCATTCTTAAGATCAATGCTGGTTTCTTTTTTGAATTCTTCGGCCATCCAGTTGATGATCCTGTAATCGAAATCTTCACCACCAAGGAAAGTATCTCCATTGGTTGCTTTAACTTCAAAAACACCATCCGCTGTGATTTCAAGAATGGAAACGTCGAATGTACCACCACCAAGGTCGAAGACGGCGATGTTTTTATCTTTTTTTACATCCTGCCCGTAAGCAAGTGCTGCTGCAGTAGGTTCATTGATAATACGTTTCACATCTAAACCAGCAATACGACCGGCATCTTTCGTCGCCTGTCTTTGAGCATCGTTAAAATAAGCTGGAACAGTGATAACGGCTTCAGTGACAGGTTGTCCAAGGTAGTCCTCAGCTGCTTTTTTCATTTTCTCAAGGACCTTGGCAGAAATTTCTTGAGGCGAGTACTCTTTGCCATCAATTTTTACCCAAGCATCCCCATTTTTGTTTGCAAAAATTTCAAAAGGAGCAATGGCCTTAAAGTGGGCCACTTCTTTGTCAGTAAACTTACGGCCAATAAGTCGTTTGATACCAAACAACGTTTTTGCAGGATTTGTGACGGCCTGACGTTTAGCAACCTGACCTACTAAGTTTTCTCCACTGCTAGAAAAACCAATGATAGAAGGTGTCGTGTTATGTCCTTCAGCATTGGGAACGATTTTATAAACGCCATTCTCCATCACCGAAACACAAGAGTTTGTTGTACCTAAGTCAATTCCAATAATTTTTCCCATATATTTCTCCTTAATTCGTTAATTGTTATTGTTTATCGTTTGAAACGACTACCTTTGCGGCCCTGATGAGGCGGCCATTCAGAGTGTAGCCTTTCTGAAATTCTTTAATCACCTGATTTGGTTTTGCTCCTTCTTCATATTCCTGGGCCATGGCCTCATGGAAATTTGGATCAAAATCTCTGCCAACAGATTGAACTGGTGTCAGTCCATGTTTAGAGAGAGTGTCAATAAATTGCTTCTGAACCATATCAATGCCGGCAACGATGTTTTTAATCTTAGGGTCCTGATCGTGCTTGAGCATATCAGTTGTACGCTCAAAGTTATCAACAATTTGTAGCAGATCAGAAAGGATCCTCTCGTTTCCATACTTCACGAGATTCTCTTTTTCTCTTTCCATGCGCTTTCTGAAATTATCCATTTCAGCTGCGATATAAAAATACTTTGCTTTGTAATCGATCTCTTCTTTCTTAGGTTGAACTTCCTCAAGGGTGGGTTCAGAAGCCTTCGTTTCCGAGGTCTCTACTGTTTCTTTATTTTCATCTGTTTTTTTGTTATTTAGATTTTCGTTGTTGTCCATTTCATTCTCTCTCTTAAAGATGTTATAACCACAAGATGATACCAATAAGAGAAGTGTCAATGCTTGGGATAGATAAAAAAGTTAATCCTATCAAAGGATTAGACAGGAGCCTGTTATTTCAGTCAATTAGAGCTTTAAAGCACTCCTTTCGTCGGCATTTACTCTTATTTTCGCTCATTTTATTTACTCAACCAACAATGGCACAACTTATGACCACTCCCCCAAAAAATGTCTTAGGCACTGAGCTAAAAAAGTGCTGTGATTCTCCCAAAACAGGTTTTTACAGAAATGGTTTTTGTCACACTGGCCCCGAGGATCATGGGACCCATGTGGCCTGTGCCACCTTGACGAAAGAATTTCTAGAATTCACTAAACAGCGAGGCAATGACCTCATGACCCCAAGACCAGATTGGAACTTCCCAGGTCTTAAACCAGGAGATAAGTGGTGTTTGTGCGCCCTTCGCTGGCTTGAGGCCAAAAAGGCAGGTGTCGCCCCAAAACTTGATCTGGAGGCGACTCATGAAAAGATGCTCGAATTTGTGACTCTTGAAGAGCTAAAAAAATAAGGGAACTCAAAATGGAAACGGATTTTTCAATTCATTGTCCTTACTGTGGAGAAGAGCTTTACATGGTTTTCTATCCCGAAGAAGGAAGTCACCAGGAAATGATCGTAGACTGCGAAGTTTGCTGTAACCCCATCCTTTATGAAGTCACCTTCAAAGGATCCGATTCCCGGATCAGAGTGGAGAGGGCCCAATGAACCAAGTTCTCACTCCTCCCCAGGGTTTTGTTTTAGATATTTTTCAGCGTGAATTTCATTTTAAAGACCTCTCCTCTCTTTGGGAAAAACTTCAGCGCCGAGAAACCTTCACCCAAGGACAGCTGTTTCCTTACCGGGTGGAATTCGCCGCAAACTCTCAAGAAGGAGAATTTTCTCCTGGTGAATTGAACATCCACCATGGGCCCCTTCTCAGTGTTCATGGAGCGATTGGGGAAATCTCACCCACCTACCGAAGTCTTGATTATTTTTATGGCTCCTACGTCATAAGCTTCAGGCTCATAAGACCCTTTAGGCTAGAATTTTTTCGTAAGGATCAAGTCCTCACCGTTAAGCTTCATACCTTTGTGAGACCCTGGTTTAAGCCTCTCTGGAGGGTTTTAAATCAGATCTTTTGGTCCGCTTTTCGCCTGTCATTCCGATGAAAAAACTAAAAAAAGATCCCAACAGTTCTTCAAGTGTCCAATCCTCCATCAATTACCGAGAGGCCATCTTAGATTTATTAAATAAGCGTGGGCTTGGTAAGACCATTTGTCCCAGTGAAATCCTCCCTCTTGAATTAAAAAAAGACAAAGATGTAATGGAAAAGGTCCGTGAAAGTGCCAAGCTTTTAGTCCTTGAAAATCTAATTGAGATCACTCAGTCTGGAAAAGTCATAGACCCAAACTCAATAAAAGGGCCAATCCGCCTTAGGCTTAAGCCCCTTAAGAGAAGTCTTTAATCATGCGAATTTGGTCATGACTAAATCCTATAGTGCGCGAAAATGGTCACAGCATGGAAAAAAGATCCTTGGATTTTTATAACATATTCGTTTAAATACAGAATCCAGTAACCACTTGAATTAATTGACTACACCTAAGACATACCAGCAAAATGATGTAAAATCTCAACCAGTATGTTACACTTATTGTAACATACTGGAGAATATGTGGATATTTTTGATTTAAAGTCTCGCATTCAATCTAGCTACTTTGACTACCAAAAGCTCATGTCTCTTCTCAAAGAGTCAACCCACGCAAGAAGGGTTATCGGTGCTCTAATTTCGAAAGGATTAATCATTCGCATAAAGAAAGGGCTCTATGTTTGGGGCCCGAAATGGGAAAAGAAACTTCTCTCAAAAGAAATAATGGCAAATCTCATTTATGGGCCCTCCTATGTTTCCTTAGAGTATGCCCTTTCTTACTATCACCTTATTCCGGAAAGAGTAGAAACTGTTACATCTGTTACCACCAAACGGAAAAAAAAATTTGATACTCCCATGGGAGCATTTACTTATGATGTTCTACATTCAAATAATTTTCCTATGGGAGTCTATTTAAAAAAATTTGATGATAAAAATAGTTTCATGATCGCCTCACCAGAAAAATCTTTTCTTGATACTATTGCCTTAAGATTAAATAGCTCTGACCTTTCGGTCTTAGAAATGAAACAAGTTCTAGAACAGGATCTTCGTATTGATATGAATGAATTTAAAAAGCTAGACAGAAAAAAAATGTTGGAGCTTGCAAAACACTACCGCCAATCATCCATAAAAGTTTTTTCCAATTATCTTAAGGCGAATGATCATGAATAACGTCGTCCTCCAAATGCTTGAAGACTATGATTGTAAAACTTCAACAGAATATGAAAATGCTCTAAAAGAGATTATGCAAGAAATTGCCCTCCTTGGATTATGGCGTTCAAAATTTTATGAACATGCTTTATTTTACGGTGGAACAGCTTTAAGAATTTTGTATCAGCTTCCCAGATTTTCCGAAGATTTAGATTTCTCACTCATAAAAACCAAAAACGATTTTGATTTAACTCCTTATCTTGACGGTATAAAAACAGAGCTGGAAGCTTTCGGATTTATTGTTGAGATACAAAAGAAAAATAAAACAGAAGAATCTCAAGTGGAATCTGCCTTTATAAAGGCATCTACAAAAACACACTTAATGAAGATTTCAGCTCCCTTCGAAATCAGTCATCAATTACAATCTAATCAAATGCTCAAAATAAAAGTTGAGTTAGATACTAATCCACCACAAGGATTTGAGACCGAAGTGATTGATGTATTCAGACCAATTCCTTTTCAGGTCAAGACTATGCCCTTAACAGATCTGTTTTCCGGTAAATTGCATGCCGTACTGGCCAGAAAGTGGAAGAGCCGTGCCAAGGGGAGAGATTTTTATGACTATGTCTGGTATTTAGGACGAGGAATCTCGGTCAATTTAAATCACCTTCAATCGAGATTAATTCAAAGTGGACACTTAAATACAACATCAACCCTCACCCAAACAGAATGTCAGTCCATGTTAAAAGATAGGTTTTCAGTATTAGATATTGATCAGGCAAAATCCGATGTGGAGCCCTTTTTGAATACAAGGGAAAAACAATCACTTTCCCTTTGGTCTCGTGACTATTTTATTAAAAGTGTGGATAGACTAAAGTTTTTCAGTCCTAAAAATTCGGTCCCAAAATAAAAAGTACAACCCGTAATTACAATTAAAATAACGATGATGATGGCTGTGATGGGTGGAAGAATTAAACAAAACATTCTCAGTCTTTGAAAATTCAAAGCCCAAATGTCCTTTAACATTATTGAGAAAAGAAACGAAGGCAAAAGAAATCAGAATGTATTTATGAAGTGGAACAAACACTAAGACAGGAAATATCCAGACCACCTCAAAAAACGCTTCCACCGGATGAAATGAAAATGAGGCGAACGGGGTTGGATTCATTGAATGATGGTGAGTGCTGTGAAATCTTCCATAAAAAAATTTATGGTGAAGAGTTCTGTGCATCCAATAAAAATAAGTATCATGAACAACAACGAGAAGCGGAAGTGATAATAAGTTCCACCAAAGGGGATAAAGTTTAAAATCCGAATACAATTTAACCCAAGAACCAATAGGCGTTGTCAAAACGATGGAAAAAAAAGCACTAAAGATAAAAAGTGTGACCAGGGAATTTTTTATCTCAGAGATGATTTGTTTTCTTGAGGAGGCTTGATATCTATCCTGAATTTTGTACTTCTTAAAATACTCCCTTGCCCAAATATTCAAAACAGCAAAAGCGCCCCCACCAATTAAAAAGTAGCGTAATGATTGAAACACAAAAAGCTTCGACAAAAAGACTACCATTCCTATCATTTAACGCAAACCTCATGAGAAAAAGATCGTGGGAAGAGAATTTTTTATTCTACTGGTAGATTTCCTGTAAACTTCCAGTGTCCTTTTTTGACTTGCTCAAAATACCCTTTGTCTCTCCACTCGCTGAAAAGTCGAGCTAATTGTGTCTTTTCTGACTGATGGTCTGATAGACCAATGATCCGCCTGGCCAGTTCTGACTCTAAATTTCCACTTCTTCCATTTTCAAAGGCGTATTCACTTAAAATTTTTAAAAACATCGCCTTTTCTGCTTCTGAAAATTGCTTTGTAAGTTGTCCTGTCAACCTGACTCTTGCCCATCGTTTGGTGTAGAGCCTTCCGTGAAATAAGAGCACAGGAGAATGCGTATTATGCAGCACTTGAGCAGCAACATACTTGTAATGCTCATCCAAGTATTGCTCTATCACACTCCAGGGACGATCACGCCAAATTAACAATGCAGTGGCCAATCTCCATTGATCTGAATTCTCAAACTGATCTTTTATTTCTTCAGCAATCTTCTTTAGCTCTTTATTTGCTTCTTCATTGAATAAAGTAATAGACCATCTGCAATAGTTGCCGAGTTCTTGAAAATCAATGATCGGCTCTCTTTTCCCAGCCTCCAGCATCAAACGAAAAATTCTTATTTTACCAGTCCCTTGCTCGTCGGTAATCCTGGCGACTCTCAAGGTGTTCATCAAATGCTTATTAACTGGTCTGTGAATTCTCGAAAGCCATTTATCAACGAATATCTTTGCATCTTTAGAACAATTGTTGCGAACAGTAATTCTATTCGGGTGAGTCTCAACAACAATATCACCTGCATTTTTCTGATATAATGAGTGAGCTACAGCATTTGCTAACACTTCTCTTAATGCTTTCACCGGATATGGCGTTTCCTCTTGAGCGGAGATTGAAGTTCCTTCAATATGAGTACCCTTTCTTCTTGCTCGACTTTGAATGTGTTCAATGAATGAGTCTGCAAGAATATTGTATAAACCTTGCTTAGAACTCTGGTCTAAAATGTCACCATCTTCATTGAAGTTTACCAACCTAAACTTATAGTCACCAAACAAAATACCTGCAGTCACCGTGCCAAAGATGTTTAACTTCCTTAAAATATCTTCGGCCGACACTTTGTTCACATCAATGTCAAAATCTGTCGATTCCTTTGAAACTTTCTGAGCGAACGCTGTTATCAAGCTGGGGTCGTACGGCCCGTCATATTTATTTTTGGAATAATCAGCGCCAGGCAATTTTAAAGATAACGCCAGAACCTCATCTTCTTTCATCTTCGAACTAGTCGTGCCAATCAATTTGTAAGCACTACCATTCCATTTAACAACGTCCTGAGGATTCTCAATTTCAATAAAAAGACAATGTGCCCCTTTTATCGCTTCACCAAAAATCTTCTTCACGGCCCACGAAGGTTCCAAATATTGCCGAATATGGTTTGATACATCTTGTTCTGTTTTCTTGAGCCAGTTTTCATCGTGACCGGAAACGTTCCCATTGTCTTCAACGCCTATAACAAGCCATCCAGTAGGGATATTCTCTTGGTTTGCAATAGCCGAAATATCCTCGCCGCAGCTTTGCTGCCATTTTCTTTTAAACTCAACACCAAAGTGCCCAACTTCTGTACCACCCTGAGTTATAAAATTTTTAAGAGCTTCAAATTCCATAAAACCTTAATAGTTCTCCCCCCATAACTCGAGAGGGTAGTCAGAGGTAAATCTTAATTAATTTCAGCAATTTAAGTATCTTCTCAGCACTCTACTAGCACGTTTTTAACGGTCCAAGAGACAGAGGTAATTCAGAGGGTGCTGAAGTATTTCCAATACGTTAATCATAGACTAATTAACTCAAAATAGCCAAGAAAGAGGCCGAAAAAGCTCCACCACATTCCCCACAACCTCAGCTGGAATGCGGTGAAAATGGTGGAACCTTTCTAGTTTAATCAGGAATTCAGCTGACTTTTTAAAAACCGATATAATGGTTAAATAAGGAGTCAGTCATGTCAGTCAAAAAACAAATACCCTGAAGCCGTTAAACGCAAGGCCGTTGAGCTGGGTTACAAGGACACTAATAGAATTTATCAGTGGAAAAAACTATTTTCAGAAGAGTCTAAAGGAAGAAGTATTCCTTCAGAAAATATTGATGCGAATCCTGAACTTCAGCGCCGTCTTGCTGAGCTTGAAATGGAAAATGAGGAACTTAAGAAAGCCCTAGGTGAGAAAAGCCTCATCATTGACCTTTTAAAAAAACTTCCTGGAAACTCACTTTACGAGAAAAATGCCAATGGGTTGACGAAAACTATAAAAGACTTAGCAGTAAAAAAGAGGCATTCAAAATGATTGGCCTAAATTCTTCCACCTACTTTAGATAATATGTTCCACCACAAGGGATAAAGTTTAAAATCCGAATATAATTTTACCCAAGAACCAATAGGCGTTTTCAAAACGATGGAAAAGAAAGCACTGAAAATATTCCCTTGCCCAAATATTCAAGACAGCAAAAGCGCCCCCGCCAATCAAAAAGTAGCGTAATGATTGAAACACAAAAAGCTTCGATAAAAAAAAGACCATTCCTATCATTTAACGCAAACCTCATGACGAAAAGATCGTGGGATGATTTTTTGATGATGTTCAAATACTCCAGCTTTTTCTGCGTAATCGGTCCACTTTGAAAAAACACTTCCAATGTCTTTGATGATTTTTAAAGCCTTTATTTTTTTAAGATCGGCCCTCGTTCCAAACGCGATTAAGTCTTCAAGTGTAAAGGCATCCCGTTTTCCATTTAAACTCATCTGATGCTTACTTGTCCATGCACCAGAGGGATTATAACTATAGGCCATGTCAAAAGCAGGTGATAATTGCCAGCTCCCAGACCTATCCATTAAGAAAGCAATGTTCTTTGTGTGGTCGTCTTGATTCCGTCCTATCACATTAAAAACAGCTCGTTTAAATTGCTGCTCTAATGCATCCTTAGTTCCTGACTTCACTAACATTCTGATCATCTCTAGAGCTTGTTCATAGCTGTAGGCACCGGCCATATTAAAGTCAAAGTGTCCCAACGCACAGAGGGACTGCATGTGAATCTTCTCTCCCCCTTCTAAACGATCAAATCTTTTTGTCATAAAATGAGCTCGCCCATTCTCTTCTAGCAAGCGGGAATCACTCATGATGATTTCACAGTCTTTTGCCATTAAGTAATAAGCATATTCAATACGCCCAAAACCTTGTGGATCTATAAGTTCTTTATCTCGATTATTTGAGACTCCATCTAGTTTTAACAGCCAATAAGAAAAATCCTTTGTGGTTTTTAATTGTCCGGACCTCACTTCCCCTGATTTCTCATTATAAGCAATAATACATTTTGCTCTCGCTCCACCTGCACTTGTTCCAACGACTAGTAAATTTGTGAGGGCCTCTTTTAATTTTTTTTCATCCTCATGTTTAAGATTTTCTTTTAATTTTTCTTTATTTGCTAAAACGGCAGAGGAGAGCTTGACCATATCCTCAATTTCAATAGGCACATTACTTAAACGGCCCTTGTAGGTTGCTGGTTTAAATTCCAGGGCACCCATTCCCCGATCTCCAACATAACAAAGCCGCTCGATTGGATTAAATGATCCAGGTTTTCTTCCCTTCGTTGAAAGCCAAACATCTATTAAGGCATTACCAAATTTATCTGGTAATGAGTCAGCAAGCATTCCCGGAAGACCATAAAAAGTTTCCTTCTTCAGTTCCGGGAAGGAGAACACTCCCTGCTTTCTTGGAAGTTTTATTGGTGAAACTTCGACTGGTGCACGATGAAGGAAATCCTCATCATATTCAAACGATGCTACTTCAGTTTCTTCATTCCAAGAAACATACCCAACAAGGCTTCCCCATAAATGAATTTCAGCAACACTTACTTTATCATTCACTTTTCATCTCCCCATTTCCATGAAGACGATTTCAACTGAGTTTTCTTTTGTGATTTCCGAACTCGTTCCCTGGTTTTTTTTGTAGATGCTTTCGCTATGAGAGCAGGTGAGATTTCCTCTTCTTTAAAAATCATTTTTAATTCATGGGCCATTTCTAGGGCTTTCAAAATTAATAAAAGATTTTCCAGAGAAATATTGCCTTTACCTGTTTCAAAACGTGCGATTGAAGCATGTGACACTCCTGAGAGCTTTGCCAGATCATCCTGAGACAACTCTTTGCCTACTCTTCGTAATCTTATTGATCTACCAATGACTTCTCGTAATCTAGAGACAGACTCATTATTCCAGTCCATAAAAGCTCAATCCTGATAATTAAACATGCTTTCAGAACATAATCTATCATATATGATTTTTTATGAAAACACCTTAAATAGTATTATATGACTAATTAGATACTTAGGGCCTGTAGTAGATCCTTAATGCTGGATAACCACCTAGGGAGGTATAATTTAAACTTTTGTTTTCCTATCTTTATTCCAGTTAACGCAAACCTCATGAGAAAAAGATCGTGGGAGCAGTCAGAAATTTAAAAAAATTGCTTACCTTAATGTCTGGTGCAAGCATCCTCTCATCTCCGTTATAGACTAAGAAACTTATTTTTACTTTCGGATTTATTTTTTTAAATTTCAATAAATTATCCACAAGAGAAGTGGAAAAAGTCGACGCAGCCTTAATTTCAATTGAAATGAATTCTCTATTTTGGATTAAAAGTAAGTCAATCTCGTTTTTCTTTTCATCCCGATAAAAATACAGGTTTGAAATCTTTCCTTCGTTAAGACGATTCTTTAAAACATCAATAATAATAAAATTTTCAAAGAGACTTCCCATTAATGGATCTCTTGAAATCTGCTCTTTTCTTTCTATACCTAAAAGATAAGTCAGTAACCCTACATCAATAAAATAGTATTTAGGAGATTTAATGACCCTTTTGCCGAAATTATTAAAATAGGGATTTAATTTAAAAATGATAAAGGATGCCTCTAGTAATGAGAGCCAATTTTTAATTGTTTTAGCGTCAACACCCACATCACTTGCCATTGAACTATAATCAAAAATTTGCCCAACTCTACCCGCCAGAAGTTTCATAAATTTTTCAAAAAAATTTATATTCTTTAAGTTGATAAGTTGTCGTATGTCCCTCTCAACATAGGTTTGATAGTAATTTGAGTAAGCTTGCGTAGGTCTTTGATGTTGATCATAAATCCGTGGAAGAAAACCATGATAAATATAGTCTTCGAATTGATCAAATTCTATTCCGCCAGAATTAAGCTCAGACACTGAAAACGGAAGCAATTCTAAAATCGCCGTCCGGCCGGCCAAAGATTGAGTCATGACCTCACGAAGTTGCAACTGGTGTGAGCCAGTAAGAAGAAATTGACCATTTTGTTTCTTCTCATCTACGATCATTTGAATGTAGCTTAAAAGTTCCGGCGTCCTCTGAATTTCATCCAAGATAACCGGGCGGTCAAATTGTTTCAAAAAAGCCTTTGGATCATATTTTGCAAATTCACGATTTTCAGGTGACTCAAGATTACAATAAGAAAAGTCCTTTAATGTCTCACGGGCCAGAGTTGTTTTTCCAGCTTGGCGAGGTCCTAGTATTGTCACAACAGGGTACTCTTGGAGAAGTTTTAAAAGCTCTTTTGAGAGTTCTCGTTTAATCATGCCCTATTTTAAGTTGCGTAAAACCGGAGTTCAAGTCCTATTTTACGCAAAAACTTAAAAGCTATTGAAATTAAACAACTTACTCAGCACCTTTTGATGACATAACGCAAACCTCATGAGGAAAAGATCGTGGGACCGTTGACAAAATTCGACTCATAGTCGAAAATTGCCAAGTATGTGGATTACAAGAGATATCTCAAACATTTTAGCACAGAACACCAATTATATCGAAGTTCTCATCGGACCTAGACAGTGTGGTAAATCGAGTCTTCTTTTTCGGTTGGATGCTGATTATATCGAAATTAGTCTGGATGATTTTTCTTTAAGAGAAGTGGTCGCCAAAGATCCATCAACATTCTTATCTCAATTTGAAGGTAAAAAACTCATCATAGATGAAGTTCAATTAGTTCCAGAATTATTTTTTGCTCTTAAAAGAAAAGTGGATCTTATGAAGAGAGAGGGCATAAAAAGAAAAACATTTTTTAGAGTGACAGGATCTAATCAAATTTTAATCGATAAAAATGTAAAGGAGAGTCTCGCTGGGCGGGCGAGTTATTTCGAATTAAACACGTTATCTGTAGCAGAAATAACACATCATCTAAAACTACCAATTAGCGAGATCATCATTAAAGGTGGGTGGCCGGAACTTTATGCTGATCCAAATATTTCAACTAAGAGATACTTAGATGATTACATCAGAAGTTATGTTGAAAAGGACATCGTACTATCGGCTGGGATTCAAAAACAGAACGAGTTTATTCGTTTTGCAAAACTTCTCGCTGCTAGAACTGCCCATCTTGTTAATCATTCTGAACTTGCAAAAGAAGTTGGAGTAAGTTCCGATACTATTAAAGATTGGTTATCCATTCTTGAAAGAATGAAAATCATTGTTCTCATCAATCCCTACTTCTCAAATTTCTCCAAGAGGTTAGTAAAATCATCAAAGGTTTATTTTTTAGACACTGGACTTGCCTGTCGATTGCAGGGTCACTATGACCTGGTTCCTCTTTTGAGCTCCCCGGCTTTTGGTCATCTGTTTGAAACCTTAGTGTGTGCAGAAATTTACAAAACAATGATAAATTTTTCGCGTCATTGGCAGATCTTTCACTGGAGAAGTCGGGATGGAGAGGAAATTGATTTTTTAATAGAGTTCGAGAACGGTAAAAAAGTATTCATTGAAGCAAAAACAAAAAGACAAAGTCTTGAACCACTCGAATCTTTTTCTGAATTAAAAAAAGTTTTTCAAAAAGATTTTCCTCCACGATACGTTTGCCACATGGAGGGTGAAAAGATCTTAGGAGATTTTATCCCTATCAGTTGTCTAAGAGACTTTTTACTCAATTTCTAGAACAAGTTAATATTGATTTGTAAATTGTGAACGAATTTATTCCAAAGATTACTGTGAGTTTTTCTTAGGGAAGAAAGAGTCTCACATCCCTAAAAGAAGAATATCAACCTATACTTTCGAAATCACAAATCAAGGATTGAGGTTTTTCACCTTAACGTGAACCTCTGTCTTAATGGAAAATTATCTGAGCATCAGGTGTCCGATCGCGCTCTGGCTCGACGCATCGATTCGCTCTATGAATGTCAAGAAAGATGAATCCTCTCCTCACAAACCTTTGGTTACCTAACGCAAACCTCATGAGGAAAAGATCGTGGGCAGGGCAATCGCATCTAATTTTCCTTAGTTTCCCCGAATATTACAAGTTCTAGGTATTCTTTTCTCCAATTACAAAGATTTCTTTTTCTCCTTAAGCTTCTAGTTTCTTTTTTTTCAGCTTTAAGGAGCTCCATTGCAAATCTTCGAACGGTTCCAAGGTTTTCTGCTGAAAATCCATTTCTTGAGCGGTTTAAATCTTCTCTAAATACCACATCCAAAGTCCGATGAAGATTATTTTCAATCCCCCAGTGATGACGTACAGAATCTGAAAAATCATTGATACATGAAAGTGTCGTAAAATAATATTTCTCTTCTGTTGATGT
>CANHIY010000059.1 GCA_947461175.1 Bacteriovoracaceae bacterium | reverse complement strand
TGGCCTCAAGAAATAATTCGGCCTGGGAGAATCCTGCCTCAAAACTTTCAAGCTTTCCTTCATGGAGGACCCAGCACTTGTCTGTAACGTTATTGATGAATGATCGGTCATGCCCCACAATAATTAAGGCACCCTCATATTGCCTAAGTTCTTCCTCAAGAATCCCGATGGTTTCAAGATCAAGATCATTGGTTGGTTCATCAAAAATCCAAATATCTCGAGCATGCTTCATAAATTGTGCAAGCTGAAGACGATTTTTTTCTCCTCCGGAGAAAGTGTGGATAGGACGCTTTACTTCATCAGAACTAAAGAGAAAGTTCTCAAGGTAGCTCGCCACATGTCTTTTTTCTCCAGTATTTGATATGACGTAATCAATCCCCTCGCCGATCATTTTCCAGGGTGTCTCATTGTCATTGAGCGCTTCTCTTTTTTGAGAAAAATAGCCCACATCAAGCCCATGGGCGCGGTTAATCTTACCTTGAGTTGGTTCCAGTTCTCCCAAAAGAATTTTAAGAAGTGAACTTTTCCCAACACCATTTCGTCCCATCAGGGCAATTTTATCACCCTTACAGATTGAAAAATTAAGTCCCTCAAACAGAGTTCTTGGGCCAAATTTTAAAGATAGATCCTCACAAGAGAGGAGAACTTTAGTTTTTCTACCCGAAGACTGAAGATTTAGGTTCACAGATTTATGGGCCTGGGATTTTAAATCATGAATAGTCTTATTTAAAGTTCCATAATCCTCGATTCGCTTTTTACTCTTTGTCCTTCGGGCCTGTACGCCACGCCTGATCCATGCCGTCTCACGTCTTTGCATATTAGAGAGTTTATCGAGCTCCTTCTCACGTCTTTTCTGGTCTTCAATTAAAAATTGAAGGTACGCCTCGTAGGTACCCTGAAAGGACCTGAGTTTCCCTTGCTGAATATGGATGATCCGGTCTACCACATTATTAAGAAGACTTCTGTCGTGGGAGATGATCATGAACGTTTTCTTGCTCGCCTGAAGCTCATCTTCAAAATCCTGAATGGTTTCAAGATCCAGGTGGTTTGTGGGTTCATCCCAAAGGATCAGTTCCTGAGGAGCTGAGAGCCCTAAACTTAAAGCGACCTTTCTTTGCTCCCCACCCGACAAAGAGGACATGGAACGGTGGTGATTCTCTACTCCAAAGAACTTTAAGTAACTTGTAAATTGAGAATGAATCCTCTCTTCTCCAAGTTTTGTGAGCTCCTCATAAATTCTTCCCTGTTCATTGATGAGTTTTTCAAAATCATCCGATTCATAGCCAAGCTTTTCGTTGACCTCATCAAGTCTTCTCTTAAGGGCACCTAAGTTAGGGTGAAATTCATAGAAATAATTTTCGATGGTCCAATTCGAAAGATTGGGTAATTCCTGTGGCACATAAAAAAAAGTGAAATCCTTACTCTTATCATAGATAAAGGGGGGGACAGTGGTATCAGGAGTCACTTGACCCGCAATAGTTTTAAAAAGACTGGATTTTCCATGACCATTCAACCCCAGGACTCCAATTTTATCCCCCTGATTGAGGGTAAAAGTGACATCCTTGAAGATGACTTTATGTGGGTAGTGGAGGCTTAAATTCTGAAGTGTAAGGAGTGTAGACATGGGGCCCATTCTACTCAATAACTTCTAACCAAACAACTCTTTCATGGTATCGAACATCCTAACTTTCGAAAGATAGTTCTTAATAAAAGTCTTGTTTTCAGGTTTATACCAAAAAAAGAAAGTCCTCTGCTTGGTTTTGTCATCTAAGCTGATGGCCGTATTGACTTTTTTAAGTGTGTAAGGATGGTAACCCGAGTAATAAATTTCCGTGGCCACCGTCATGGGGGTTGGAGTGAAATCCTGAACCTGCTCTAATTTATAACCCAAGGCCTTGGTTTTTGCGGCAAGCTTTGCCATGTCCTCAGGCGTACATCCGGGATGAGAAGAAATGAAGTAAGGGATAATTTCTTGTTTGATTCCCATTTTTTTTGAAATCTCTTCAAACCTTTCTTTAAATTTATAAAAAAACGAAAAGCTGGGTTTTCTCATGAGCTTTAAGACTTCATCTTCCGTGTGCTCAGGGGCCACCTTAAGCCGTCCTGAGACGTGATCAGTAATAAGTTGTTCAACATAGGCCTCGTCTTCTTTAGGGTGAGTTGACCGGGGATCAAACATGAGGTCGTAGCGCAGTCCAGAACTCACAAAGGCCTTCTTAACATTTTTATGGGCAGAAATGTCTTTATAAAGTTCAGTCATTTTCTGTGGATTGGTGTCGAGATTTTTGCAAATCTGAGGAAAAATGCAAGATGGAGCAGCACACTTATCACAAAGATCCTGATCAATACCCTTCATCTGATACATATTAGCAGAGGGACCGCCAATATCAGAGAGATACCCCTTAAAATCTGGCATTTTCGTTACCTGGTCAACTTCCTTCATGATGGAAGTTTTCGAGCGGCTTGCAATCATTTTACCCTGGTGAGCAGAAATAGTGCAAAAACTGCAACCACCAAAACAACCCCGGTGAGTGTTAATGGAAAACTTTATCATCTCATAGGCCCCAATAGCTCCTCGGTCTTTGTACTTCGGATGAGGAAGCCTCGTATAGGGGAGGTCAAAAGAGGCATCGATTTCTTTTTCGGTCATCGTTTGGTAAGGGGGATTAATCACAAGAATTTCATCATCAACTTTTTGGATCAGTCTTTTGGCAAATTGCTTATTACTCTCCACTTCCACATGCATAAAGTTTTTTGCATAAGATTTTTTATCCTTCAGACATTCTTCATGACTTGTCAGTTCAAAAGTCTCCCACTGTTTATTTTTGGGTAGATCCAAGGAGGCATCCTGAAGAAAGGCCGTCTGTGGAATTGTTTTAAGAGATGAAAAAGGGACTCCCTTTAAAAGAAATTTTACGATGTCCCTGATGGGTTGCTCCCCCATTCCATAAACCAAAAGATCTGCACCTGAGGAAGTGAGGATGTTTGGCATGAGTTTATCCTGCCAAAAATCATAGTGAGTGACTCTTCTGAGGGATGCTTCTATTCCACCTATAATGACAGGCGTCTCTGGATAAAGTTTTTTAAGAATTTGCGTGTAGACGGTGGTGGCGTAATCCGGTCTAAAATCTACAGAACCACCTGGTGTGTAAGCATCATTTGATCGAAGCCTTTTCCCTGCGGTGTACTTATTCACCATGGAATCCATATTTCCCGAAGTGACACCAAAAAAATACTTTGGTTTCCCAAATTTTTTAAAGTCCCGAAGGTCATCCCGCCAGTTAGGCTGAGAAATAATGGCCACCTTAAGTCCTAGGGACTCAAAAATTCTTCCCATCACTGCCGTACCAAAGGCAGGATGATCAACATAGGCATCACCTGAAATGAGAATAATATCTAGTTCATCCCAACCACGTTTTTTTGCTTCCTTCAATGTGGTAGGAAGCCAGGCCGTAATGGGCAGGTCGTCAGGATTAATTTTTTCCATGAAAGGTCATTACCACTAAGAGAGGAAGGACGCCAATCTTATGAATAAATTACACCCATCACACTTGATTTTTACGAGAGGTATAGCGCTCATCGAGTTTAAAATTTTGAGGCCTCTTGCCTTTTCTCCCCTCATAGAACTCCATGATCGTCTTCATATCCTGTTGAAAATCAGTGGGATAGATAATGGGGCCAACCGCTGCTACTTTTTGATCATAATCTGCATAAGCAAGAACGATGGGAACACCCGCCTTTTTAGCAATATAATAAAATCCACTCTTCCAGTGTGGATTGGGTGACCTGGTTCCTTCAGGAGATACCATTAACACCAAATCCGCACGCTCCCTAAAAAGCTCTGCCATAAGGTCTGTGGTATGGGCACCGCTGCTGGATTTCATTTTTTCGCGGTCAATTCCTATGGCGCCCAAAGGTTTTAAAATGAGATTCATGGGAAACCTTAGCCATGAGTCTTTAATAGCAAAGTGGGTTTTTCTATTTAAAAAATAAGAAGCGGCCATGGCCGGAAAAAAATCCAGATTAGAGGTATGGGGAGCACCTATGAAGACAAATGACTTTAAATCTTCTGGAAGGTCCATTTTAAATGTCCAGCCTAGTTTTAAAAGGATCTTAGCAAATAATTTTTTCATATGGTTTTAGTCTTATTAATAAGTTCTATTTTTTTTATCCTACTTAAGGATTTAATATGGCACTCAAATTTTTGGGCCTCGGAGCGATTGGGAAATTCTTTTTTAAACACAATCGACTTTGGTGACCCCGTATGAAAAAATTTTGCTCCCTTTTTGGAGTCTGAATGTTCTTTAAACCGACGGACAAGGTCTGTCGTCATGCCTGTGTAAAAGTGCCCTTTTTCGTTTTCAATAATGTACACAAACCAGAATTTCTTTTCCATGTTATGATTTTATCCATGAAGGAACGGATTAGAATACCCTTTTCAGAATTTACCTTTACTTTCTCCAGAAGCTCCGGGGCCGGGGGGCAGCATATTAATAAGGTCAATTCCAAGGTAACTCTTTATTGGAAGATTGACGAATCTCCCTCTTGTCCCATAGCTGTGAAAGAGAGATTTAAAGCAAAATATCATCGCTATTTACTTGAAAGTGGCGAGATTCAGATCACCAGTCAGGCAAACCGGTCTCAAAAAGAAAATATTGATGACTGCATCGAAAAACTTCATGAACTTATTAACGATGTGAAAAATCCTCCCAAAACGAGGAAACCCACAAAACCTAAACGAAGTGCTGTTTTAAAAAGACTTGAATCGAAAAAAATTGATTCTCAAAAGAAAAGACTTCGTAAAAAAGATCCCTTCTAAGGTGTCATCATCGGAGTTTAAAAAACCTACGAGTGATGAGTTTAATACACAAGACCACAGTCTGGGCATATATTCGCTGTTGGGGAAAACCTGGCCCCACAGGCCTGGCAAATCACCTCAGTTGCACTGGCATCAAAGACGGAAGAGAGGTGTTCAAAATTTGGTTCATGCCCCTGAATGTGCTTTAAAAAATCTTGGTTAAAATATTTCATAAGTAAGGCCCTATCTTTTTCATCTCCCCAAACCTCAACGGTTACTTTGCAGCCTGAGCTACAGGTGGCCCCATTGGTTTTGAGTTCAAGATTCACCCCAAGTTTTTTTAGTTTGTACTGATGGTTTTTTGCATCCTGAAGATCCATCACTGCGATAAATAATTCTTCCATTTCTTTAATAATCACCCGTTACATGAAAGTTTATAAATAAGTGGCCACGGTACTTAGAATAGTCTCAAGCTCAACAGGTTTACTAAGAAACGCTGTGATATTGTAGTTTTTCATTTTTTCTTTGGCATTAACTTCTGCGGACATCACTATAGTGGGAATTTTTGCCCAGAAGGGATTTTTTAATTGTTCTGCTCTAAAGGAGTAGCCATCCATCACGGGCATCATAAGATCGATGAGGATCAAGTGAGGTAAGTTGTTTTTTTCAAGACTCTTAAGTCCCTCAAGACCATTAACAGAAGAACTCACCTCATAGCCCTCACTTTCAAGGAGCTCCACGAGTAGCTCTCTAATTGAAACGTCATCTTCAATAACCAAAATCCTTTTTGACATTTGGAATTTACCTTTTCTTCCTCTTTTACTAAGCCATTATCCTTCGGAAGTTCTCCTATCATGACACGATTTTTTATTGTTGTTGACCATAAATTCTCTAAGGAAAAGGTCTCTCTGCCTTGTCTCCGATAAGTCAAATCAACTTTATTCCATCTTAAGATACCCATTCATTATGTTGAAGGTCTTACTTTCAGAAGCTCCTGCCAGGAAGTGGTGTATGCTCCTGACTTAAAATTCGCCACCGTTTTCCAATTTTGCTGAGTTCCACAAGCGGCACTCTTAATCGTATGAGGTCCATATTTTTTATTAATAAGGTCCATTACTTCGTTAAGCTTATGATTATCTTCTGGATCAGGATCAAATAAATCCAACTGGTTTTGATTTTTAGGAACAATATGATTTAAAAGAACCCCTGCTTTTTTATATTCAAAACCTGGACGAAAAATTTGATCCAATACCTCATGACTGGCACGGATAATACGCACAGTATCTGAAGTTCCAGAGGAAAAAGTGGCCCTCCCCTCTCCAAAATATTGGGGACCTTCTTTAAAGGAGTTTGTGTGAATAAAAACCGACAAACTAAAACAAACACTCTTTTGCCGACGAAGTTTTAAGGAAGCATGAGTGGCAAAATGGGCCAGGGCCTCTTTTAATTCACTTTTTGTATAAACGGGGCTGCCAAAACTCCTTGAAGTTCCAGTATTTTTTTTATCCTGGGGCCCTTCAATAGCAAGACAACTCACTCCTCTGAGTTCCTCCTGAATTTCCCGGCCAGTTTTGGTGAGAATTTTCTGGATAAGTCCATCATTGGGATAGATTTTAAATTCATAGGCCGTGTTAATCCCGAGCATTTTAAGCTTCAGGGCCGAACGCTGGCCTATTCCCCAAACATCGGCCACAGGAAAATCCTTAAGGACCTGGTCTATCTCAAAAGGTTTTGTCATGACCCAGACTCCGGAATGTTTTTTTGCCATTTTATTGGCGACCTTAGATAAAACTTTTGTAACTGAGACACCTACTCCCACAGGTATGCCCACATTGGTAAGGATTTCAGCTCTTATTTTTCTGGCATAATCTAAAAAATCATAATGATCAAATCCTTCGAACTGAAGAAAAGCTTCATCTACGGAGTAAATTTCCATCTCAGGAGAAAACTGGCGGAGTGTATCCATCACCCGCTTGGACATGTTATCGTAGAGAGTATAGTTGGATGAAAAAACTGCCACATGATGTTTTTTTATCCTCTCCTTCATCTGAAAATAGGGTTCACACATTTGGCCAAACCCCAGGGCCTTGGCCTCCTTACTAAAAGCAATCGCACACCCATCATTATTAGAAAGAACCACCACTGGTCTTCCTCTGGTTTCTGGATGAAAAACACGCTCGCAAGAGCAGTAAAAGGAATTACAATCGACCAAAGAAAAATACTTCATCTTCTCTCCCTCTGAAATTCACGTAGAAGTGTTGTGACCACTCCCCAGACAAAATCTCCGTTTTCAGGATCATCAAGGCAGAGCATAGAGCGTGAGAAACGTTGGAGCTGAAACTGATTAGAAATCACAAAAAGACAGAGCTGTCCTTCACAAGGTCTTAAAGAACGGTCGATGAGGAGTTTATCTCCCTTACAAATTCCCAGAATTTTGGAATCTTGAGCGGCCTCAATAATAAAAAGTGAAGGCCTATTGGTAAGATAGCGCTCATCTAAAGAAAGAGGCTTTTCAGCGAACTCAGCGCAAGGGGATTGAAAACCAGTGACTTCATAAGAATCATTCATCCCTTTACTTTACGTATGTTTTACGTAATAATCAATAGGGTTAGAATTTCCCTGGGGTCTTACAAAATCCTTTAAGAGTTTTACCTTTTTGGGTGAATTCAGCTTTTATGAGTGAACTTTTTATCATGACCACAACAAGCTCAAAATCTGCTCCTTTAAAAACCAGAGGAGATGGGCCATCTTCAACATCAAAATGAAAGGCTTCTGTGACAGACGCTCCATTTACAAAGTAAGAGCCTTGTTGACAGGTAAGGTTAATATTTAAATTTTTAACCCGGCAGCTTAAATCCTGAGGACTGTCAGAAATACCATCGACCTGACAATCGGCCCCAAGGACGTTCATGCTAAAAAAAAGAAAAAGACTCAAAAAAAATTTCATAAACATACTATTTTTTAATAAGAGACAAGAACTCTGCCCTCAGCTTTGGGTCAATTTTAAAACTCCCATCCAAGGCGGAGGTCATCATAGTCGTATTCGCCTTCTTCGCTCCCCGACAAGTCAGACAACCATGGGATCCTTCTATCACAACCATTACACCTGAAGGTTTTAATTCTTCCTTAATTGAGTTCATAATACCATAGCACATTCGTTCCTGAAGTTGAGGTCTTTGAGCATGCATATCTACAATGTGAGCAAGTTTTGACAGGCCTACAACACGAGAATGCTCACCCTGGCTTGTGTCAGGAAGGTAACCCACATGGGCCTTACCGATAAAAGGAAAAAAATGATGACTGCACAATGAGGTGTAGTCGATATCTTTTAGGATGATCACTTCATTATAATTTTCCGCCGGGAAAGTGGTCGAAAAAATTTCTTTCTGATTTGTTCCCAGACCGGAACAAACCTCCAGAAGAGCACGGGCCATACGGTTAGGAGACCCAATAAGGTTTTTATCTTCTAAATCAAGATCAGGAAAGGCCATTTTAAGACCTTTTAAAACTTTATCATATCCTTCGGCCATCACTTCTCTTGCCGCATTCAATTCAAGTGCTCTTTTTTTATAAACTGCTAATTCAGAGTCTAATAATTTCTCAGCATCATCAGAAGAAGCAAGTTTACGTGCAAGATCTTTATTAAAAGAAGATTCAAAGGCCATGGTTTACCCCAAGTTGTTAATTGAACCAAAGTTACACCATTACCTCAATAATGACTAATACAAGTGGGCCCTAGGATGAAATCTTTTCACATCTTTTAATTAGACAAAACCTTAAAATTAAAGAGTTAGGTCTAATGATGCAGATGCATACATAAAGATCGGCCGCTTTAAATGTCAGCTTCTGTCACAGAAATAATAAGAAATTTCAAGTCAAAGGAGCATAAAAAATGACTCCTCTTGTATGATAAAAAAACGTCTTTAGAACTTGAAGAAGTAAACTTTCTCCGAATACCATAAAACAACCTTAAAAATATGAGACTTCGGCATCTGCAATTCCAGGAGGGAATGACCAACATGCAAACTCGCTCTCTTTTATTTGAATTTTTCTTTTTTGACCTATGAATTTTCAAATCATTTGCATCCTCTTTATTTTATTCATTCCTTTTTACTCATGGGGGTATGAATCCACCGGAACAAAAGAAAACCAGAGTTCTGTTCCTCCCCTGGCCTTGAGCTGGGGGGCAAAAGTACATCTGGTGAATTTTAATCCATCTCAGGAAAGGAAAATAAGAGCTGCTCTGAAAATAATCAAAAACATCATATCAAGCCCTAGATTTAAAGAGAGGATAGTCAATTATCAGTACAAAGGGAGAAAAGGATTTATTGATAACAAAGGTCTTAGTAACGAAGAGATCTATCGGATGATTCTAGAGGGTGCGGAAGAGAGGAGTGGAATAAAAAAAGATAATACGATGGATGTGGAGCTCGAACTCTATTTTCAAGCAACGAAGACTATCGGCTATACTTACCCAGATACAGATCGGATCTGGATTAATGAAAAATACTTCGCTCAGTATACTCCTATCAAAGTGGCCGATAACCTCATGCACGAATGGATGCATAAACTAGGCTTTAGTCATTCTTCAAAGTGGAGCGAGGACAGAGAGCATTCTGTCCCCTACGCTGTTGGTTACCTGATCGAGGAGCTCGCCAAGAAACCTTAAGAGAAATTATATTTCTCTCCTTCTGACAGGATGTCATCATGAGTGGGTAAATAAAACTGGAGGTTGTCATGTTAGTTTCAGAAGTCATGCACAAAGGTGTCAGCAGTGTTCAGATTCATGATTCTATTAAGAAAGTCGCCTCCCTCATGAAAAGAGAAGATATTGGCGCAGTCCCTGTATATAAAAATGAAAGGCCCGTTGGTTTTGTCACAGACAGGGATATTGTGGTCAGTTGCCTTGCCGAGGGGGCCTCAACAGATCATCCAGTTTCTCAGGCGATGACAAGAGATATCATCACAGTCCGAGAAAAAGACGACCTAAGCCTTGCCTCAAAACTCATGAGGGAAAATCAGATTTCAAGACTTCTTGTGATTGATGAAGGGAATAGACCTGTGGGTATGATCACTCTCCATGACATCATTATTAATACGCAAGATGACACGCTTAAAGTCTCTGTCATAAATGAAATTAAAAGATAAAAATGAAATATATATCACAGGAAAAAATGATTAATATGAAATCACTTTTAGTTGCATCATCTCTTGTACTTATGGTGCCTTTAGCAAAAGGAGACTTCAAAGAAGGATCAGCGAAGTCTCCAGTTCGCGGAACAGAAATTGGTCCGGACTCAGAAATGATAACAAACGATGAAGAAAACCATTCCTATGAAGAACGCCTCACCGATGAGGAAGAAGAAGAGTTAAGAGAATTAGAAGAACTTGAAGACGAAGAATCTCAATCACTCTTTGATTATGATAGTCCAACTGATAATGAGCAAAAATCAGAAGATTATCCAGAAAATTAAAAAGCTTCCCAGTAAGCATGCTTAATTTCAGAATTCACAAATGATGTCTTTTCTACACCTGTTATATCCCTTCTTAAAATATCTTTAGGCTGCCAAAAAAACATGGAGACAGGAATTAAATAACAATGTTCCGTCTCCTGATGGTCACGATAGTCAGAATATTTTTCGACCACGGGACATTTTCTTCCAGAATAAATAAACTTTTTGGTCCAATCATCAACATTTAAATGGGAACGGGTAAATCGACGGTCTAAAATACGGTCTTCTTTATCTAAGACTGAAACACCTGGTGCCACATGAAACCACCACTTGTAATTATATTTTCTAATAAAACTCTTTGTAAAAAACATGAAATACTTTTTAGACTTAAGACCTGTTCTTTGAAACTCCTCGTAGGCCCAGATGTGTGCTCGGTTATAGCATTGAGAATAATTTTGATAATTCCTGCGCATGCGCTTAAAAATTCCCTGAGTGGTAACATAATCTGGAACTAATGTTGGTTCATAACTTTGCCATACTTGGGCTTCAGCTGGAATGGTGTTTTTTTCCTGACCTCCCGAACGAAGCGTCTTGACCCCTAAAAAGTTATTCTTCTTATCAACTTCAATTTCAAGTAGGTCTTCATTCAGAAGACTGTCCTTGAAAGAGGATAACCAGTCTTTATTGATTCCAGAAAGAAAGACCACATCACCTCGGTCAAGCATGATCAAATGAGGTTTCTCATGATGAATTGCCTCCTCAATTGCGTGGATGGTAGAAGTAAATTTTTTAGCGAGCAAAGATTGAGAAAAGATCAAAATAAAAAAGAAGATGATTTTTTTCATAGTTTTTTCCTTTTCGAACCTCAATATGGAATCAGAATCCTAAAAAGAACACTTAAGAAGCATTTAAGTCAGAAATTGCTATTTCGGATATCCTCATGATAAGAAAAATTAAAAATAATCTCTTTAATTAAACTGGAACTCTCATGGGTTTTATAACTGCTCTTTTTTTCATCATTTTTCAAGATCAGGCCTTTTCACATAATATGGAATGGGAACACCTTACCTGCACCAACGGCCAAACGGGATCTTACGTGACGCTCAAAATTGACTGGAAAAAATTAAGGACATTTAGGATCCTTAACGGGGCGGATTACTTTGATGCCAGACAAGAAAATAACGCCATTGATTTTGAACTAAAACCCAAATCCCAAAAAATAATCAGATTAAGTCATGAGGAAGGATTTTCTTATTTTGACGAGGATAATCACTCCATCGTCGTTGGAAAAACAAATGAGGAGTATAAAGATCTGTTGAATTTAGAAATTTTTCTTCACCCTCAAAACATCTTAACGGGCAAGATTTATCTCATGAATGAAGAAAATAAAATGACGGAAGAAGATTTAGAATGCCGAAAATAAATCCTTCATTTTTTTCTTCGTAAAGACTTAATCAAGACCGTATCCATTGGAACATTTTGATGTCCGTGGAGATTCGCCGTTTTCACTGACTTTATTCTATTTACCACATGCATTCCGGAAATAACTTTTCCAAACACGGCATAGCCATGACCGTCTGGGGAAGGATAATCAAGGCTTGAGTTATTGCTTACGTTGATGAAAAACTGAGAGGTTCCAGAATGGGGATCAGAGGTCCTGGCCATAGCAATGGTCCCTGCCTCATTTTTAAGACCGTTAGAGGCCTCATTTTTAACAGGTTCGTTGGTTTTCTTTTGAATCATCTTGTCATCAAATCCGCCACCCTGGATCATAAAGCCGTCAATAACCCTATGAAAAATGAGTCCATCATAAAACTTTTGATCCACGTATTGTAAAAAATTTTTAACCGTCAAAGGTGCCTTCTTTTCATGAAGCTCAATTTCAATGGTGCCCATACTTGTTTCTAAGACAACAACCGGTGAAGAGGCGATGCAGGAGAAAGAAAAGAGGAAGAGAAAGATAGATATTAGTTTTTTCATAGATACCATAAACCTTGTGATATTTTTTTCTTAAAGGATAAATGAAGTAAAATCGATCTGTCTATTTTTAGTCTCGAACTCTCTGAAATTTCCCGCAGGCATAAGGAAGAGGAACAGGTGTCTGAATCCTTCCATAGGATGAAGAAGTCCTTACAGGTATGAGAGAGTTCTCTTCGGAAACTTCAATAATAACCACTCGATTTTCTAAATTAAGTTCAGTTCCAAAACTTAATTTGGTCACCAGATCTGTGGGATCAGGATCAATCATTTGCAAATCTGAAAGAAGTCTCGAAAAAGAAGTGCTCCTACGGTAAACATAGTTTCCTGAACTATTTGATATTGGCCCATAATTTAGTCCTGATAGTTGTTCAGAAATGTCGCTATCCAAGGGCAGAAGGACTAAGCCTGATTTCTTATAGGCCTCATCCCTATCTAGAATTGAATCATTGTTTAAATCAGCTGAACTTTCAGGACACCTGTTGGAGGTTAAGATATTTTGAAAGTATTTTGTTCTGGGGGTCGCTCCTAAAACATGGGATTCAACAAAAATATTCTCACCTTCAATGGTTACCTTCACTACTCCAGAGGTATTCCCGGAGAAAGATTGATTTAATGGAGTCAGTGTTGCCACAAAAATCCCTTCATCTCCAATAAGTTTATTAACATGATCAAGTTGAGTAGGATAATTTTTTGTCCTTTCTTCTTTTACACCACAAGAAACAATGAAAATGATAAAAAAAAATTTTAGATAATTAAGAAAATACATGAACTCTCCCTCGAGATGCAGTTTGTTACGGAGAAAGTTATGGCAAGCAAACACGGTGCCATTATCAAATGCCCAGGAAATCACCTCATGAGATTTCATGGGGCAATTTGTCCTGTTTTGAAGATCACTCACTCCCCTTTCGATGCATTAAACACACCAACACTTCTCAAGTCTTTAAAGAAAATTATAAATTAATAAAAAGGAGTTCCTTCTCATGAATAAACGACATCTCCTCTTTATAATACTTTCAGCTTTCACTTTTTTAACTTCGGCGAATTCTCAAATTGAAGAGGATCAACATGACCTATCCCCATTAGAGGAACAAATTATACCAGAGGAACATTCGACCCAGGAAATACCCTCACTTCCAGAGGAAATCTATTTTGAAGACGAAAGAGGATTAGATTTACCTGATGAAACTTACGAGACTTTTGAAGAATCATCTTCTCAGTGAATACTTTTGTGACTAAGTGAGAGTCTTAGAAAATTTTGGACATCCTGAACCCCGGAAATCGTTTCTATCTCATATTCGGCCATTTTTTTCATAAATCTGTCAGGGACTATACCGTTAAGATAAACAATACCATCTTTAACATGAACCTCAACTTCAGAAGCATCTACTAAAGAACTGATGGTTAATCTCTCACAAACATCAGCATAAATGAGTTCATCCAATCGTTTATAACCTTTGGGGCCTTTACCCAAATGACTTCCCTCATGATCAAGAAGAGAGCCGCCGTGTTTTTTTATTCCACGTTTGATTACATTTTTAAACTGTAACTCTCCTGACTGGAAAGAATCACTCCTCTGTGTTTGTCTCCGAGTTAATGTATTATTGGTTTTTTCTCTCATACCGTTATGCTGATGAATAACGTGATTAGGATTGTATTCGAAACGAGAATTTCTGAATTTATCCTGTTTCACTCCTGTAAGGTCTCCATCTTTGATTTTTCGGAACATACCCATCTCCTTTAAGTAATACCTAAGTCCTTTCCCCAAACAGATTCTGATCCTTTTAATAACTGATGATGTTTCAGAATAACCAGACTATTTCTTACATCTTGCACTCCAGAAACTTCCTCAACTAAATTTTCCGTCATTTTTTTGATCCTTCTGTCAGACACCTTACCCGACAGGTACACCACCCCGTCTTCAACATGGACAACAATATCAGAGGCGTCAATCAGTGGGCTTTTTAATAGCTCCTCACAAACCTCTTCATAAATCTTCTCGTCGGACCTTTTGTAACCCTTGGGGCCAAGACCTGTGTAACCTCTCTCTCGCTGATTAGACCCATGGAAATCACCTGAAATACCAGGATGATTCCAGGCACTTTTTTTACTCTCACTCATCCATGACTTTTGATGAGGAACGAGGTGAAGTGAGTCCACTTCTCCTATTTCAAAGGGTGAGTCTTCAGTTAAATTTTCTTTAGATGAATCCAGAAGTTTAAGATACTTTTTTTTGCTAATCACGATAAACCCTCCTAGGCCTCATCTTCTATACTTCCAAAGTCAGATATCCAACCTGAACTCGAAGGTGTAGTTATCCCTAAATAATTGGCCACATCCATTATCCCTGGAATATTTTCCACCAATGCCTCTGCCCTTTTTTTATCGGAACGGGAAAAAACTTCTCCTCGTAGGACTAAAACCCTGTCATCTAATCCTACTTGAATATTCGAAGCATCAAGGTATTTATCCCGTGCTAAAATTTCGCAGGCATCTTCGATGATTTTAAACCCCTTTCTTTGGTATCCTTTAGGACCAAGGCCAGTATAGTCACCAACATCATACTCTCCTTCATAGGAGGGTTCATCATCCTCACTGAACTCACCTGAAGGGCCCAGAAAACGAAAACGCTCTTCGCCAAAACGGTTGAGGTCCGTAAAAGTCAGTGAAGCCTCATCCCTATCATAAATCGAACTTTGATTTATTGGCCTTCCAGAGTCTGATTCTTTGTATAGACCTCTTTTTACTCTTCTTTTTCTTAGGCCTTCCATAACCTCCTCCCTTTGATTAATTGTCCTAAAATAAGATGCAAAAGCTCTGCCGCCAACAATTGGACACAAATGGTAGATTTTTTAATCTTTTTATTTAGGAAGTGTCTCTTGGTGTTGTTTCTAAGTTACAGAAATCCCGTGTTGTAAAAAAAACCTCTTTCAGAGGATTAAACTCGCTTATAATGATCCGTAGGTTTCAATATGATTTGGATAAGGAGGAACGTTTATGATCAAGTTATCCAATCTCCAACACCATTTGCAGTGGAAATGGTTAATCCTCGATTACAGTCCGGGCAAATAAGAAAAAATTGAAAAAAAATTGATTTTTTTATGAAAATTTAAATACTAATTATTATAGTAAGGCTGCTCCGTGAGAGCAGCCTTTTTTATTTCTAAGCTATTTTCCCCTTACCACCCTTTGAGTTTTGCCGCTGTTGATTTCGAGGTTTTTCTTGTTTTAAATCAGACTTTGTATTTTGTCTCTCTGATTGATCTCTTTCCTCATTGGCATCGTCTTGAATGATATCATCTTCATCTTCGATTTTTATGCCTGGATTTTCAAGTTCAATATTGAGGTCAGCATCCTGGTCTTCATTATTTTCATGATCTTTTAAACCATCAATTGCAATTTCGTCTTCATTTACACCAAATGACTTATAAATATTTTTCATTAACTTTCGGTTCATGCGAGAGATGATAACATTTCCGCCTCTTAAGGTTGAACAGAAAATATTTTCATCCATTGCCTTATTATTTTCTTTAACTATGAGGTTCGCAAGCATTTCATCCGGTATATTTCTCTTAGACTTTAATTGAAGTTTTTGCTTTAACTTATAGAAGACACCAAGTTTGTAGTAGTCCTCAGAATTTATTTTTTTACCATTTTTTATTTTATCCGAAATTTCAAGCAGGGACACCGTTTTCACCGTTTGATGAATCTGCACCTGATCAACAATACCGGTTATGTAAATAGAAAAGAAAGCTGTTGTCATTCCGGGGATCCCAAGGAGAACTCCAGGAATGTAAGCAGGGAGGATCATTTTCCCAAGTTTTTTTGAACTGTCATTATCTAGTTCAACCCGAAGGTTATTGGTGTCGGTAAATTCTTTATTTATTCTTTCAAGGCATCCCATGGGTTGCGATGTATCTGATTGGGCGATGGAATTAAAAGAAATTAAACTGAGTAAAACAAGAGGCACTACTTTATGCGATAGTTTCATAAACTTCTCCTTGGAATCTGTGGATTTAATCTAACGAGTAAATCAGAAGCAAAAGAAGTGCCAAGGAAGAAACAGGGGGCCAGAAGATATAAATTTGTGTTGTTCCCTATAGTTAGGACACAAAAAAAAGTAAGATCATGTCCATAGATTAGACACTCGACAATTGAAAAATCACTCTATGGGGTCTCTATCACTTATTTTCGAGGTCCTTAAGCTCACTTTGAATCAACTGGTTCAAAGGATCGTATCCATGGAGGTGGACCTGAGTACCGTTGATAAAGAAAGTGGGTGTTTGTCTTATACCCAAATCGAACACATCTTTTTCCTCTTTGGCGATGAGTTCATCCAGTGCTGGATCTGTCATGTCTTTTTTCAAGAGTTCTATATCAACTCCCGCCTCCGGAAGATATTTCCAAATAAGGTCTGGCCTTGGATCATGATGACTCCCCCACTGTGGTT
>CANHIY010000058.1 GCA_947461175.1 Bacteriovoracaceae bacterium | reverse complement strand
CAGGACCCTTTTTCCAAGATCATCCACTAAAGTTAGCACCACACTGAGTTCTCCCTCTTCATAGGGGTCTTTTCGAAGGATGAGGGGCTGGACTTGATAACTTTTTTTATGAGAAGAGGAATCTGGAACAAGCCAGACAAAAGAAGTCCCTTATTTCACTTTTCGTTTGGATCCATGGTCTTCTGGGATAAAGCGAGAACGGACATACCAAAATTACGTCTTTTCACCTTTGCCATGAAAAAAAAATATCTTTAAAACTCCGAAGAAGAAGGAAACTGTAACGAGGCATTTTAAAATTATCGTCAGTTTGCTCGCTTCCAAGCATTAGAGCTTATTAAAATTGAAGATAGTTTTGAAAATATATCGAAAGAGTTAATGACTATTTCCAAAGATTTAAGAACCCGAGCGAAGCGCTACACCCGGGCGATTCCTACTTTTTTGATTTACATGTGGATTCGAAACTCTTTAATGAACTTACCGATAGACTTTAAAAAACTTGGTGCTCGATACTTTTATAAGAACCCTCGCTTACGATTAAGGTCCAGCTTTTTAAGAATAAAATCCGTTTATCAAATCTTTAAAGAATATCGCAGATCTGATGCCTCAACTTCATTTTCTTGATTCTCATTGCTGAAGTCCTTTTAAGGAGGCCTTAAACGATTTTAGACGATTATCTGGAAGGACTACCCACTTATCCAAAGCCGATACTGCCGCAGCATAGACCATATCAAAATCAAGCGTCACGATATAATCAATTTTTGTATGCAAAAGCATATTTAAAATAAGAGAGTCTGAAAATCCCATTCCTGATTCACCTGAAATACTCGTGGCTTTTTTCCAATCAACCTGAGGATTGAGAAATAAGTCTTTCTGTTCTTCTTTATGAGGAGATAAATAGATACACAGTTCATCTAGGACGACTTCTTGGGCCAGAAGTTTTGACTTTAGAAAAATATGACAAACTTTTAATCAACCTGTCTCATTTTCAATATCTGCGGCCCGAAATTTTTTCTTTATTTCCTTGATTTCATTATCTGTCAGATGAACAACTTTTACATCAAATTCATCATCGGGGTTGGATTCTATTTTTTGATTCGCGGCTTTTGCATGAGAACTCAGCGGAATATCATTGTTATATTCATCAACAAGATCAAAAATTCCTTCTGTCAAAAATTTTTTACGAAAATAATCTAAAAACTCTGATTTTGTTGTAACAGTTGTATAGCAATTCACACTTGTAATATCACCAATTTCATTGAGGAATTTTCTAACCTCTTCATGAGAAGAATGAACCTCGTCAAAGTTCGCGATTAAAATATTTGAATCAAGAACGATATTAATTTCCTCATTTTTTAAAAGCTTATTTCTAAATTGTCTGAATCCAAGTCTGTTTGTTGACATTTCACTCCGTCATAAAACTTTCATCTGATTTTGCAATCTTTTGATAATTTCATCCATTGAGGCATTAATTTCTCTAATGCTTCTACGTTTTTGTTCTTTTTCCATCAACATCCTCCTGTTTTTTTCTGTGCCTATCTTAGCATCAAAAAAATCACTCTAACTCTTTAATATTATGAAGATACGGGAGTTATCCCAAATCCTCATATATTTACCGAAATAACGGTATAGGTTTATCAAGATCACGACTTTCTCGCAAAACTTGAAGCCCTTCGGCCAATCCCCTGACATTCACCCATCCTTAAGCACTTTTTCTCTATCACCAGGCCTCATTATTTGAGCACTGAATTGAGACGACAAAAAAAGATGAATTTAAATAAATTAAGTAAAAATTCGCAGAGAACTACGAAAATGAAAAAGAACATTCAATCGATTTCAGTTGTTTAGCGAAAAACAATCGGTGGCCATGACATTCACAGAAGGAAGCTCGGAGCTATAACTAATGTTGTCGTTTCTATCCTCCCTATTTGGCCCAAAAGTGCAATGTTTTACAGTGGAGACCACCGAAGATACCAAGTTATGAATGAGATAATAAGAATTATGAGAACTAAATGTGAGCTCCACTCTTGTCAGGTCATTGATACTATTTTTGGAACTTTAAAAAACTTGGTGAAGGATCGGCTCATCCTTAAATTGACTATAAATAACGTCAAGAGTGTCAAAAGAGATGTTATGTTCAGCTCTTTCGATACTTTTATAAGTACCCTCACTTACGTTAATTATTGTAGAAAATTCCTTTTGAGTCTTTTTTTTCTTTTCTCGGATAAAACACATGCCTACGGCAAGCTTTTGCTTACGACTAAGGCCCAGCTTATTAAGAATAAAATCCATGTTCTTTTCAGCGTCCTCAATCTCATAACCAATGATCTGTTCTTTATTTGCCTTGGCCACAAATTTCGCAACATCCTCATTGCCAGTTTGCATCTGAATATTAGGAACTCCAGATGAAAAATGGATGTACATGAGTCCTGTGTTATTATTGAATTTAACAATCATCTTTTACTTCTTTATAAAAAGGATAGTTCCATTTTTCATATAGTTTGCTTCGTATGCTGTTTCCATTTTACCTTTACCTGTTCCAAGAACACCCACAACCACGCAAAAATAAACTTTTCCAAATTCTGGATCGTTCTCAATCTCAAGACTATAGAACAAACAGACTCGGTTACTCTTTTTGCTTTGTACCACTTGAACAGGATTTTTAAGAGCGTTTCTTATCCTCTCAATAGTCACTTCAGGGTGGCCTTCTAAAGCGTGCTGAAAATCCACGTCCCAGATTTCAATTTTCAAATCTTGATCTGTGGTAACAACCTCAATCAATTGAAAACCAGCTCCCACCTTATCGTCATTATAGTCAATATCTTTACCGTGGTCAATATTTTTACCTTTAATCATGGTTTAGCCTAGTAAATTCAGTAGCTTTAAACGACAAACACTTTGCCCTGGTTCTGCACCTGATGCCAAAACATGGCCAGCAAAATAAGCTCTCAGGGTGTGCAAGGTTCACATATTTTTCAATTCCGATACTTTTTAAAAAAGTCCCAACCAATCAGATGAGGCAATAAAAATTCTTCATGCCCGCGCTCGTTTATAGGTCTCAAGCAGAGGAAACTTAACTTCGACTGGAATCAGTATCGACTTGATTTTCTTTTCACTGGATAACTTTCTAAAAACCGGGAGGGGGTGGCAAAACATAACTTAAAATTAGACGAGAGTTTTTCAGTTTCGAAATGATCCTTGGGCCTGGAGCTCATATTCTTAGGGTCTGCACAAGGATAGGGCCCTACATAATGAAAGAGATGGAACACTCATTTTTGGGCCTTTAAAAACAGAAGATCACATTTTGTTTGCACATATTTTGTATGGATGATACTAGCCCCCCCATTAGATCACCTTTCGATAAATTGACAACAGGACAAAAAGCCGTATGACCCCCTTTTTAGTGGCCATTTTTCTGGGCCTATCAAATTTTGGTGCAGCGACCACTCCTTTGATAGAAATTCCACCCATGACTGAAAAAGAGTTCAATGAACTTATTTCTTGGTTTCATCAAAAGAGTGCCCCCAAGGTAAAAAAAATGGGGGGAGAACTTGTTGTGGAAAAAGACTGGAGAGAAGATATTGCCCATGCTTCTGCCCGGCGGGAGAAGAATGTGTGGATTGTAAGGATCCTCGGAGGGATGGCCAGGCACCCCATGATCACCAAAGACGCCTTCATCCTGACCCTTTGTCATGAGCTGGGCCACCACTTAGGCGGTGCCCCGAAGAAAAAGGACCTCTTCACCACCAGCTGGTCCTCCATCGAAGGGCAGGCCGATTACTGGGCCAGTGCTAAGTGCTTCCCAGAACTTTTTGAAAACGAAGATAACTCGAAGTTCCTCTCAATGAAATCCATTCCCTCCTTGGTAAAAACCAAGTGTGAAAAGAATCATCACGATCAAAGAAAAACTGCCCTCTGTATCAGAGGGGCCCTCGCTGGGTTGTCTGTGGCCCGTTTCTATAACCGTGCCCAGGAAGAAACTCTACCCGTAGGATTTCAGACACCTGATAAAAATGTTGTAAAAAAAACCAATTATAACCACCCTCTCCCTCAGTGCAGGCTGGACACCCACTTTCAGGGCTCCCTGTGTCCCATAGACCATAGGATCCCTAATAACCAAACTGATATCTATGAAGGATTTTGTAATGAACGGGACGGTTACCAGGAAGGCCCTAGACCTGGGTGCTGGTTTAAAGAAGAATAAAAAAAGGAAAAAAATGAAAAAGTTAATTTACTCTCTTACTCTGATTTGGTCCTGGGCCTCTTTTTGCGCCCCTGGTGCCTCACTTTATTACTTTTGTGAACGAGGAGAAGCACAGAGAAGCGGGATCGTAAAAATAGATGAACAATCTCTTAAGGGTCTTCCAAGCTGCATGTCTTTTAAAAAGGCTTCTACCCTGTGTTTTCGATTTGAAAGGCGTGACACTATCAACAATCTGTACCTCTCACTATTTAAGGCGAAAAATCTTCAGAACAATTCAGCTCTTAATGTGATTTTTCTTACCAACACCCCAATAAGTGAAGGGGCGCAAATAAGTTTTTCAATTAAGACCCAAGAGGACCTTACCTGCACCTTCACCGAAGTCAACTGGTCAGAATTGTAGAAAAAATCGGGTGGGCGGCACAAATCTGTGCCTCCACCTCATCAGAGTGATTTTGAGTTAACTTACTAAAAACAGAACTATCCTTCAGGATTCCAATCGTTTTCGTCAAGCTTTGATGAATTGTTTCCGATAATAAGGGCATGTTGCATGAAAAATCAAACATCCGATTTTTCCTGATCCTCTTCTCCTTTGTGCTTTTTCACTCATGCAGTGAAAATAATCACTACTTTGGAGGAGCGGTCAATACTTCCAACCCTATTTTGGAACCACT
This sequence comes from Bacteriovoracaceae bacterium, assembly GCA_947461175.1. Classification (GTDB taxonomy): domain Bacteria; phylum Bdellovibrionota; class Bacteriovoracia; order Bacteriovoracales; family Bacteriovoracaceae; genus Peredibacter. The sequence continues at coordinate 12,051 of CANHIY010000058.1, read as the reverse complement.
CCCCCCTGCTCCCACAAAAATTTTTCTCACTGATCCCCCTTTATCACCTGGGCTCAAAACGGATCCAAAGATGAAGTTGGAGGGGCTAATAAAGGGATCAGTGGTTAGGATTTATAATGGGTCTAACTGCCTTAGTGAAATGACAAATTTCAACGCAGGAAATGAATCCCAAGAAGTTATTCTCTCAGGACTTTTACCTGGGGATTACACTTTTCATGCCACCACAACATTTCAGGATAAAGTTTCAGAGTGCTCTAAGGCATTTGTATTTTACCGGCTCTCAACAAAACCCTCTCCTCCAACAATTACTCTTCAAAATCCCAAAGAAGCTCTGGGCATAGAAAAAGACCTCACGTTTAAAATTGATGGAGTCATAAATCATCATGAAATCACTCTGTACAGTGGTTCTTCATGTGAAAAAGAAATCACCTCCACAAATTCAGAAGGCACATCTGTTCTTATCAATACCACTGTCAATGAATTTGGGACTCACAACTTTTCTACTAAGGCCACAAACTCTGATGGCTTTTCTTCAGACTGTTCCAAGGTCCCAGCGACCTACACCCTCTCTTATTATCCAGAGAAACCAACACTTCTCCTGAATAAAAACCTCATGGCCCATGATGAGGAGGCAGAATTAGAAATTCAAGGGTTCAGAGCTTCGGAAACTATAAAGATTTATGAAAATGAGAATTGTAGTGGTGAAGTCAGTAACCTCAGTTTCACCAATGGCCTCACAAAGCTAACAAACTTAGCTCCGAGAGACAGTTACAAGTGGAGTGCAATGCTTATTAACTCAGATGATTTAAAATCAGCTTGCTCAAACCCTGTCTCCCTTAACGTCGTCAAAAGACCCTATCAACCCTCTAAAGTAGAACTTATTGAGCCTCTCTTTAAAGTTTACTGGGAGCCTTCTGTAAAATTAAAAATTTATGGAGTATCAAGTGGTGAGAAAGTTCAGATTTATACCAATGAAGATTGCACCAAGTTACTAGGAGAAGTCAGTGCTAATTCAAACACCGCTGATTACCAAGTGCCAAATCTTAATTACGGGAAACATAAATTTTGTGCTCGTTCGGTAGAGAAAAATGGAATCGCTTCCATTTTATCAACAAATAATGCTGAATACACCTATGTAGCAAGACTGAATCCTCCACAGAAAGCCACACTCCTAGAACCCAAAACTTCTCCATCGGATGATACAACTCCAACCTTTAAGGTAGAAGGCATCAATTCGAATAGTTCCGTAAAACTTTTTGAAGATGATAAATGTGAAAAGGAAATAGGAGAAATTTCTCGCGATAAAGTCACGACAACCACTGTAGACATTACAACCAATGTGCTCCAAAACAAACTTTATACTATTTATGGTACACAAGTGGACTCCAATAATCTCTCTTCAGTCTGCTCTCAACCGCTTACTTCCTACAAAGTTTCAACCACTCCTCAAGTTCCGAGTGGGCTTTCTCTCCATCACCCAAAATATCCCATTGATTCAGAGAAGAAACCAGAAATAAAGGTCAATGGAGTGGAGAGTGGTCACACCGTTAAATTATTCAAGAACAAAGATTGCACTGAATTCATTGGATCCAGTGTTTCACAAGGAAGTGAAGTCATTATTACGACCAATGAATTAACACCTGGACTTCCTTATGAATTTTTTGCGAGCTCTTCAAATTCTGACAACCTCACTTCTACTTGCTCCATAAAAAGTGCCTCCTATTTTGTCCTAGAAACTAACTCTAACCTTATTCTTTCAAGGGAGAATCCCACAAATGAAGTAGATATTGATTCAACTCCAACTATTGGTGTGAGCGGTGTCACCCCCGGAATGGGGGTTTACCTCTATACGGATAAAGATTGTACCACCACCCCAGTGGGTCAAACTGATGCCTTTGGGAATAAAGTGTCCATTACGACAAAAGAGCTTTCTCCAGGTCGCTATGATTTTTATGCCAATTTACAATCAAAGGATTCAACTCAGCGTTCCGCCTGTTCCACTTCTAGGGTCTCTTACACGGTCTCAACAAAACCATCACCTCCCACTAATATAAATTTAATATCACCTACAACTTCAATTTCAGTTATCAATACACCTAGATTGGGAGTTGATGGAGTTACATCAGGACATACTGTTTCAATTTATAAATATCTAGGTTGTAAACCAGAAGACTTTTTAATAAAAGGATCACCGACTTCAATCACTACCCCTGGGCTACAAGTCGGTGAGTATAATTTTTCGGCCCGTGCCACGAACTCAGATGGAATAAGTTCAGATTGTGGTAGCAAGACTCTTTATTATAAAGTGTCCTCTGAATCTCCTGTGCCCAATAAGATTGAATTAGTGAATCCAACTACTACCCCAGGGGACGTGAAGACTCCAACTTTCAGAGTCATTGGTGTTCGCTCATTAGATACCATTAAGATTTATAAAAGTTCAACTTGTCTTGACAGTGATTTGTTAGCATCAGGCCCAGCGAGTGGTGCAACTATTGATCTTACCCCTACTTCACCTTTAGCATTCGGGACTCATAACATATATGCCAGGGCCTTTAACCCAGATAATATTCCTTCGAACTGTTCTAATAGTTTTGCAACCTACAAACTGGCCGCGAGACCTGTTATTTCACAAATTAATGAAGTACAGATGGACGAAGATAACACGAAATCTGTGACTTTTAACATCTCAGATGAAGACACTCCTCTAAAGTGTAGTGATATAAAAAGGGATTCCCTAAATGAATTATTAATTGTGGATAGTTCTCTCACCATAAGCGGTGATAGGGCCTGTTCTTTAAACCTCTCACCTATCGCTGAAAAATCTGGCGATGCTGTTATTAAACTCACACTTAGTGATGGGGATTATACCGTTGAAAAAATCTTTACTGTCAAAGTGATTGCAGTCAATGATAAACCAACCTTAAACTCAATCGGGTCCCAAACAACCAAGGAAGATACGCCTATTTCAATACTACTCACCTTTAGTGATAAAGAGACGACTCTCTCTTGTGGTTCACCTTCACTAACTGCTTCTTCATCCAAAACAAGCTTAGTTTCTCAATTTGCCTTTGAAAAAAACGGTGATAATTGCTCCATAAAAATCACTCCCGTAGCTGATCAGTTTGGCGACACCACAATGAATGTCGAGGTCACTGATGGTGTTGATAAAGTTTCACAGTCATTCACTCTTACCGTGACACCTGAAGATGATGACCCTAAAATAAGTGTTATCTCTTCTTCTCCCCTTAGCCTCCAAGAAGATGGGGCCGCACTAAATGTTCAAATTCAAATTTCTGATGTAGACAATCCTATTGATTGCGATCCTAATGTTACAGTGTCTGGCCAATCTGGTCTTGTAACCACGGCCCTAGAAACTTCTTCTAATGTGAATCTCACTACAAAAAACTGCACCTATAGTGTGACTCCGCTCCTTGATAAAAATGGCCTGGATAAACAACTCACTTTTACTCTAACTAGTAATGGAAAAAATCCGACGGCAACCGTAAATTTTTCGGTCATCTTAACAGATGACCCACCAACTATTACTTTAACTAATCCAAATATTTCATTTTCTGGTAACAAAAATTCTAACTCTGTCTTTGTTACCATTGCAGATAAGGATGATAAAATTGATTGCAGTAACATCATTTATTCAGGATCACCCCTTTTGACTTTGAATGGGATCACTCTTTTTCAAACTACAAGTGATGGCGCCCGCTGTAATGTCTCCTTAACTCCTATAAACAATCAAGATGGAACCGGAAGTATTACTCTTACGCTGAGAAGTAATAATTTTAATATTCCTGCTACTTTAACTTTCTCTATTGTTAAAATTGACACCGCTCCAGTGGCGCAACCTTTTACTCACACTATCACAGAGGAATTTTCTGGAGAGATCCCGCTAAAGTATTCTGACGGAGAGGGTGATCTGTTCACAGGCTGCACGGTTACCACCTCCAATGGATTTCAACCGGATAAAACGCGCTGTGATTGCCCGAATGGAATTTGTACGGCAAAAATATCACTCACTCCAAATTATGATCAGAATACTAGCTTTACCTACACCGTCACTGCTAACGGTAAGTCCTCAAATTCTGCTACTGCAAATATTATTGTCACCCCATCGGACGATCCACCTACGATGACGGTAAATCCCACCTCGCTTTCTTTTAACAGCACCACGGCCCAAACTCTTTCTTTTGTGATTGATGATATTGATTCTTCCTATAGCTGCAGCATGATTAGTGTTACGGGAAGCACAAGTCTTTTTAATACCATTACTCCCACTGGCAGTGGTCAGAATTGTACCGCTAGTATCACACCACAATCTAATCAAACTGGTTCCGGTAAACTCACCTTCACTCTCACGACAGGATCCCCTCCACAACCAATTGCTAAGGAAGTATCAGTCAGTGTGACAGCACCTGTGCCGGAAATTCTACCTTATAATCACGGGATCTATCTCTTTGTTGGGGATACACTTACTTTTCCGATTAATTACAACGCCTCAACAACACCTACTTTGTGTAAGATTTATAATAAGTTTTCTCCACAAATGGGAGTCACTTGGGATTCAAGTAAATTTGTTACCGTTGGGAGTACCAATAACTGTACTTGCAACGCAACCACACGAGCCTGTACTGGAACTATTTCTGGAGGTGGTACGGGGGATAAACGTGAGGTTCTTACTCCTATTCAGATTGAGCTCACGATTGGAGGAGCTACTTATAAGCAGACTCAGTATGTTTATGTTTATCAAAGGGGTCTTCCTCCCATTTTGACAGAACTGTATCTTTACTCAATGCTTACACCATCAGGGAACAAAAACTGGCAACCCACTATCTATGCTAAAAAACCTTTTACAACAGATGATAAGATTGTGAAATTTTATTCTAATGCTGATTGCACTGAGGAGCTCGAATCCGCAACCCAATTCTTCTCTATAAATCCTAACATGATTCCCACTGATGTGACTCTTCCGTCACAAGGTACTTATAATATTTATGCAAGGTACGAGGACTGGCAGTATACTGGCTTATCTGGATTCACTTATGACAGTATCAAACCATCAAGAGCTAATTCACCTTGTTCTACAAAATCCATTTCTTACACTACCTTAATTGGTGGAAATAACCCGTCATCTCCTCCAAATAATATAGCTCTTATAAATCCTACGTCGACATCTGGTTCAGCAACACAACTGACATTTAAAGTAGATGGTGTACAAGCGGGGGACAAGGTGAGCATCTTTAGCTCTGCATCGCCTCAAACCTGGGCCTGTGGAGAATACAATACAAGATTAGGAACAGCTACAGCGGGATCAACTTCAGTAAACATCACTGTAACGTTAACTCCGCTTCAAAATGCCCTACAATATTATACGGCAAATATCTACCGTGACGGAAGTGATTCAGAATGCATTTATAGCACAGTCTCGTATTTTAAAAATCCTTAAAAGATTAACCGAAACAAGTGATGAAAGAGTTACTCTACTGTGGTGTTTTGAGTTTTTTTATCTTGAGATTTAAAGAACTCACCCCAGAGTGATTTATCTAGTAGTAACTCATCAAGGCCATACTCACTGCAATCCACTCTTGGGTAAGGAGAGACACTAATAATTATTTTATAGTACTCAGCATGGCCTCTGAACCATCAAGACAAAGGGCCTGCATATGGACCTTATTGGTCCAAGAGAAGAACCCATGACTCGTGGAAACTCGTGTGACGGGGCCCTGAATGAGACCTTTTTCACACTGGGAGAGAAGCTCTTTTCTCGCTTTATTAATGTAGTTGGTTTCAAGAGTAAAACCGAGAATAAGAAACTGCTCTTGTTCGGCGTCAATTTTAGTTCCACTGGAAAATTTCTGATAGGGCCTAAAGTCTCCCACATGAACAATGTGAACACTGTGGGTGCAGGAAAAGAGGATGAGTGAACAAAGGGCCAGGATAAACTTATTCAACACAAAAACCCTCTGCTGTTACATAATCCTGGTGGTAGATAACTGGGAAGTACACAATCATGACATCTTTTGTGAGGATGCCCTCAATGTTGCCCTTAGGGCATTTCTTACGAAGCTGGGTATTGATCTGGGCCAGGTAATCTGTTGAGAAGTTAAAAAGAAAGAAGATATTTTTCTTCACTTCTGCCTTCACGAGTTTATCCCGTTTGGTGGGGATTGAGGTTTGAGAAACACTTCTCACCTGAGCACAACTTGAAAAGAGGATGGTTAAAAGAACGAAGAAAATGATTTTCATATTTTTTTCCTGACAGTATTTGTTTTTTTAAGAAGGCAGTATCCAGTTAATTTAACAATTTCACCAGAAACCACAGGGTATTTATTCATTTCTCGGGTAGAACTTAATCCGGTGATCTGACCTGAAGGGCATTTTTCATAAAGCTTTTCAAAGACACCGTCCGCATATTTCTCTGAAGACCACACAGGGTTTCCTGTACGGGGACCCATTTGAAACAATGAAAGGATCGCCGCAAATCTTTCTGCAGCTTCTCCATTGTGGTTCCTCAAGGCTGCCTTGGCCGCAGCACCGGCCTCCTGAACACTAAAGCCATTTTCACTCACCAGGACTTCAAATTTCCTCATGACATGACCTGCAGGTGTTCTTAGTTCTCCCACCTGATGGTGATGAACGTAGGCACAACTAGATAAGAAAAGAACCATTAAAAAATTTTTCATTATTTAATTCAAAAGTTATTACCAATTTTTGTCAATTTATTTCTGGGATTCTTTTTTTTCATCCCCAGGCCCCCTTGGTGCCCACAAAATAGGGCACACCTTAAGGCCTCGTTTTAGGAGTTAAGTTCCTAAAAGAAAAAGAATTGGAAAGATTCCCCTCTCGAAATTCCTGATCCAAGTTATTTTAGCTCGAGAAAGATATAAAGAAGGAAGACTTATGATGAAGACATTTATGACACTTTTAGGGATATTATTCTCTCTAGGAGAAGTTGTTGCTTCAGATACCATGTCCATTTATGTGATAAAACCCAAGTTTAGGATCTCCTGGAACTCTCCTTCAAGCCTTCTTTTTAAAACTGCCCTCAATAGTATTGGAGGTGACTACGCTCCCATAGGCCACTTTGCTGTCGAACTAAAATGCTCAAACGTTAACCAACTATCCATCAACCATGTCATGACAGGAATGGAGCGGGTGGATAAAAAACAGAGCCAGAAAATTGTCCTTAAAGAAAAGCTTGGTCTAGGAAGCCTCTTCTACAGTTTTGAAGGAAGGCTAGTTTCTGCAGCACAAACCAAATTTGAAATCGAAGCCGCCCGAAAGGATAAAAGGCTAAAAAAAATGACGGTTTCTCTTTCCCCTGAAAACTGTCAAAGAGGGATGGAATTTATCGAGTCCTGGATTCAAAATGGATCTTACTCCGTTTATGGAGGTGGAAAAAATACCCTTCAAGGTGAGGGAGCTGGCTGTGCTGATTTTGCTAACACCTTATTTAAAGTCACCACAAATTATGATTTACCTCCAAGTTGGATCGTAAGAAGAAAAATCTCGACAAACCTTATTGGCGGAAAAGAGAAAAAGATTAATTTTTTAAAACTCCTCTTCCGGGAGAACTGGGTTAAGGATCAGGAAGATTATCTCATCTATGAGACTGCTGATACTAACCAGGCCTATGATTGGATTGAAGCGAGGGTGGGTGCGAGAGAAGAGTACCACTACCAGGAAGTCATCATGAAAAAGGAACTCTTAAAGCTTGAGTCAGCTCCCATTGAGTTATCTTATCAGTATGAAATGAATCACCGTCCAGAGGATATTTGGGGTAGTATCAAGTACTAAGAAACTTTGGGGGTCATGCCCATACCAGGGGCAGGACCCCTCTTAAACTAGGAATGGATCAAAGTAACTTTAACCCTCTCGTCTTTGTCTTCTTCTTTATCTTTTCCACTTCCGTCACAAGCAAAAGAATTTAGGGCAAAAAGAATTGAAGCAGTGATAATGAATATTCTCATGGAAACTCCTTTTAAGAATAAGTAAATGGTAACTTCTAATTATACTCTCGGCCACGATCAGAGGGCCTTTGTCTAAGAATTGATTAAAAGCTACCCTCAGATCTAAAGATTGACCCTAATAGTTGAATTTTAGGCCTATTCTCAAAATAATTGAAAATAAGTCCTTTTACTAATCTGGTTAAATTATGATGCCACAAAGCTATGTCCTTCCGGAAGAAACTTTCTGGGCACAACGCTCACCTTAATTCCCCTTTCTAGTGCAAGTTCTAAAAGATCATCCAAAAGGTCGTCATCTTTTGAATCTTTCTGGGCCTTACTGATAATGATTTCTCCGGTCGATGGTTCAATCTTACCAAAGTGCATGCAGTCTAGTGAGACGCATAGGTTTTTAATTTCCCTTCTAAGAATTTTTTGAACAAGATGCTCTAGGCCCTGATCCTGATTTGAATTATTTTCCTTTAAGGCGTTCATTACACTACGGGTATGAGTATCGTTGATATTTTGTAAAAGCCTGAGTCTCGCCAAAGAGAAAGAATTCTGTGGGATAGTCATATTAAATGAGTCTTTAAAAAAATAGATTGGAAGTTTAACTTTTTTCCAAAATATCTCCGAAAGAAGTTTCGATTGGCCTGAATCTGTAATTCCGACGAACCTTGTTGAATCTCTAATATATCCTCTGACTTCATTTTGAAGAAATTCCAAATATTCTAAGAGAGTTTCTTTTCCCAGATGATTCGGCCAATCTGATTTTGATACAAAACCAGATGGTACATAAGTATCAAGAAGTGTTTCACCTGCAGGATGGACACGAAAAAGACTCGCACCACTTTCATTAAAGTGAACAAGGAGAGCATCTACATATTCATGAGATGCTCCAATAATTGGCTTCACATGAAAGCTATCTGCAACAATCACCCTCGGCTGCATTTTTGTAGAAAGTGGGGTGAGATGAGAGATACCATTGTGATAAAAAACTCCAAGGGTTACTGTTCCTTGTCTTAACCAAAGATCCCAATCTGGGGTATGTAGATTAAGTTTTGGATAACCATCTTTTGTAAGAAGATTATCTGCCGCTTTAACTAAGGAAGTGAATATTTTACAAGGCGTAGAATAGGCACTTTTTAAAGGAATAAATATTGATACCGCTGGATTATTATTTGTTTTCATAATCCGTAATTGCTCCAAGGGGCCATGGAAATTGTTGATCATACCGCCTCCCTAAACTTTATTGTTTTACGTGAGTTTTTAAATAGCCTCTCATGTGTTCTGCTTAAATATCCAGTAAGGCCCTCTGTCAGATCTGAAACTGCCAAATAAATATTGTCCGATGATTTTTTCATCCTCAAATCTTTGAAGGTTTTTCCAGTTAACATGACACTAATTGAATAGAAATCTGGGCCGGCCTGAAATGGTGAATTTTCCATTTCAATTGTCACCGTCACTCTATGCCTTTTGAGGTATGGATACTTTTCAAGTACCGGCCCTAGTCGATTATGAAGATTTGCACTTATTAAAGTAGAAGACTTCATGTTTTTAAAAACGATTTTAAACATACTTCCTCCTGAACTGATAAAGTTATTAGCGCTCATAGAAACCTGCCTTTAGTGACCGATCATCCATAAGTCTTACGTTTTGATAACCAGGTGATTGTACTTTTTCTGGAACTGGTGCTTGAAAGGACGCACAAGATGCGATGGCAACCATAATGACTAAAACCAAAAGTGAAGACATATTTACCTCCATGTCTGACTTATGGTCTTGCTCTTTCAGATAAGGCCGGGTCAAGAGACCGTGATTGACGACTTTATCACTCATTTCTGAGCGGGCTACTCCCCATGTATAGTTAAAACTGTAACAAAATCTTTAATTTTAAAAATTATATAAATTCAATTCGTGGCATCGATTTTTTGAATACATGTTTTATTTAAAAATTTCAGTTTTAGGATCAACATGTGGGATGAATTGATCAGATTTTTTTATAAAATGATTCATTTTGAATAGTTGAAATTTATCTAGGCAATAAACCTTAAATTCAAAAAACCATGATTAAAAAAGTTAAGATTTTAGTCGTAAATTTCGAGTTTTGTTTTGTTTAAGTTCATTTCTAGGACCTAAGGTTCAAAACTTGAAAAAGATTGCCTCAGGAAACTGTGCCTTTAAGGGAATAAAAAATATTACCTCCAGACTTCGACCGGATAAGTTTTATTATTCCAAACCGTGGTACCAACACCTTTATTATTAATTCTTAAACCCATATCTATCTTGAAATCCTGACCACTAGCTGTGGGAGGGCATACATCTTTGGCGATTATATCTACAGAAGGAAACTGAGGGCCGTAACTGATATTGTAATTTCTGTCCTGGATTTCCCGTTCAAAATCAATTTTCATAAGTAATGTATTAGAGCCATTAGTGAAACCTCCATAAGCGCAGTATCTTTTTCCATTTTGATGATGGTACTCGCCTATTCTGTAAGGAGATTGTCTTTGATCTATATTTGGTTCAAAAGTTCTTCTAATGATCAGTTCACCCCGCCACTGATCGTGCTTCATTTCCCATTTACCTATCCAGCGGTCAGGGTTTGGCCAGAAGGTCTCAGTGACTTTCTCAATGACGCCGTAGGAAATAGAATTCTGGTTTCTTAGTACCTCATAATGAATCCGGATAATACCATCTCCCCAGGAGTTTTTAACCAACATAAAAGGACCTAGTGGATCAAGTTTGTCATATCCCACGGCAAGCATAAGGTGTTGACCTCCAGGACCATTGGGTGAGTAAAATTTTGTCTTCGTTTGCATGAGAGCTTCCATCCAAAAGAGTTTAATGGCAAACATCACCTCTTTGCCGGACTTTAAATAATTTTCTATGTCAGAGATGCTCGTAGAGGCACTATTTTCATGAACTTTGTAATCACCTACTCCGTAGAAAGCATTGAGTCTAGCATCCAACGATATATGGGACTCGTGATATTCTAGGGAGTCAATCTGATCCTGGGTTATTCGGTTATTTTGAGGGTTCGAGTTCCACACAAGATTCGGGATCCCAAGATTTGAAAGTATCCGAGAGAGGGCCCCTTGAGTTTGGTAAGGCGCATGCTTTAATTCAGGAACACGGTATCTATTTAAAAAATTGAGGGCATCTTTTGTGCTATTGCCACCAAAAAAAGAGCTTTGGTTTTCATAAAGGAAGAGTGGTGAGGGGGTAAGCCATGAGCTTTTAATAATATGATGAATATAATTTTGAGAAAGTAAAATCTCTTTACCCTTTAGTCGTTTGTAGGCCGCTTCTAAAGCGGAGGCTGAAGCAAAGGCCCCACATGTATCACGGTCTCCTTGATCAGAAGGGTCAAAATATTTAAGGTCTATTAAATTTGACTCCAAATTTATGAATTTATTTCTGTCATTGGAAAAACAAATCCCGGATCCCGCCTTAAAAGAGACTGATCTAAAAATGCTATTTTGAGAATCATGAAGATTGATCGTGTAATTGTCCTCACAAAAGTACCCCGGTGGAGTTATATTGACGCTTAGGCGACCAGCATTTCTTGTATCAAGCACAAGCTCATTGACGACCACATTGATATTATTCACTTTTCTCGTCATGGTCACTTTGGTGGTGTCCCTTTGAATGGCGTGGACCTGAACTTGAAGATTAAGAATTCTTACTGTGGTAAGGTCTTGCCCCTGTCTTGGAAAGGAGAGGTGGATTTGATCATTTCCAAAAGATTCAAAACAAACAATATAAAAAAGAATAAATACAAAAGAATTCTTCATCGTAGACCTTTTACATCATAGGGTATGGTTGAAAATAACTAGCTCACCGGTACTGAAAGTTCAATCTTTTAATTCTGAGCAGATCCCTAAAAGCTAAATGTTCAAAATACCAAAACCAAGCAGACCGGACTTGAACCCTGAAAATGAGAGCAAGGGATGTAAAATGAAAGATTTTCTTAAGGGAGAGTGGGCCTGTTACCGATAAGGCCAGGAAAATTGAATTATCACCTATCAAAATAGTGGTCTTAAGGAAGCAAAATTTAACTTAAGGCAAGCTTTTTCGAAAGATTTAAAGTTCT
>CANHIY010000057.1 GCA_947461175.1 Bacteriovoracaceae bacterium | reverse complement strand
CATTGCAGGCCTTTTTGTTTTTTTGTATGAGTTGTTTTTGTCGACAAAAATCATATCAAATAACTTAAAGGCCTATCATGGCATTTAAATCAGACTAAGTTAGTTCCGCACATAAATGAGAAAGATTCTATAAGGCAGAGTATTGCTCATTTATGCCGTAAAGGTCATGATCTCCCCTCACAATGATCAATAAGAGTAATTAACCCCAACTCCATAACGGTCAAGGCTTAACTCACCGGCCTCACTGAGGGTGTGTTTTTTGTAGAATACCTGTATCCCCCAGTACTTTGTGAGGGGAGTGGTTAAGAAGAGGATGAATTTGTGTCCCCGGTAGTTTTTGTTGTTCACCGAATTTTTTTCACCAAATGAATAGAGGGTGGGAGATAAACTTCCTTTTAAGAGAAAAGGCCTTTCTTTAATGAGAAATTTTTGTGAAAGACCAAAAGTAAAGTAGATAAGTCTCTGGTGAAGCAGAGTGAAATCTTTGTTTGGGGCCAACTCATCTGTGTTAATAATGGGAAACATTTCAATATCAAGGCCCAGGTAGGGAAGAGTGTTATGGTCTTTTAAATCATATTCAAGGTATGAATTAAGTCCTGACTCAAATGCATTCTCTTTTTGATCCTTGTATCTCACTAAAAGATGGGAGAGGTAGAGGCTAGAGGAGAGGAAACTCTTTTCCGACATTTTTCTTTTATTCATGTGTCCCAAAGTAAAAAGTGAGTCCTGGTTTACTTTGGACCTTTGGCCTTGGACACCTGTTTCATTGAGTCTCCCGGAACTCATGGCATAAAAGAGTGAGTTATTCCTCTCTCTCTCAGGAATGATTCTTTCTTTAAAGATGACGTCTTCCCCAGAAATTCTCTCACCCTTGATGCGGTCATCCTCAATGAAGAGTTTAAAGATGGAGCGGATCATGACGGGGCCTGAGGTTTTTTTTACTTTGAGTTTCACATAGGTCGTGCCAAGCATTTTAAAAGTTATTTTTGGGTCCTGAAGTTCTGCCTTTAGGTATTCCTTGAATTGAAGATTTTTTAGTTCCTGGTCAGAATAAAACTCAATTTCGTAGGCCACGTCAGTTTCTTTTTTATGCCAGGTATACTCCATGACGACGGCATGAACCTGGGTGGATATTAATATCAGGATTTTTAACATGAATAATAAATGCCACTTTTTGATTCCCATCTTAAGAATCCCTTTTTTAAATCTGGTGTATTTATTAAGTTTAATCTGTTCCAGGATTTTTTTTTCAAATTTTATCAGTTGGTCATCTTGAGTTCTGGACAACTTGGAAGTGTTTTGATCTGATTTCCTTTTAAGCTCTTTTTTTAAAAAGGATCCCGTTGTGAAATTCCTGATCGTTGCACTCTTTTTTTTGACATCCTCACTTTTACAAGTGGCCCTGGGCCAATCCAATGATTCAGAAAGGATGCCAAAATCATTTATGACTCCTGAGGGGCGGGTGGTTTTTGTTGATTTTATTTCCGCTGACTACGAAGTGACTTATGATCTTTTGGGAAAAAAATCTGTGGTTCAGGCACGGATAAAGTTTCACCAGTATGAAGCCGGATTTCCTATTTATGATTCGGTAGAAGAGATACTGGGTGTGAGTGTTAATGGTGAAGAAGTCACATCTGGAAAGGCGAGGACTCCTGAAGGTGAAACCACGGTGCGCTTTATAAAAAAATCCTTACCTCGTGGTCTACATGAGGCCAAAATTTCTGTTCCTTTGAATCAATTGGTTCAATACACCAGTAAGGGAATAAGAAGTGCTTTTTGGACGACGGATTTAGAGGACAGAGGATTTCTTGAGCGTTATATGCCCGCTAATTTTGAGTTCGATCAAGTGAAAATGAAGTTGATGGTTCATTTTAAGGGCATTTCTCAACCTCAAAAAATCTATACCAATGGTGTGGTGAAAAAACTTCATAAGGATCAGGAATCCTATGAGATTACTTACCCCTCTTACTTTACTTCCTCTTCCCTTTTTTTTCATACCCTCCCAGAGGGAAGCACTAACGAATTAAACTTTTCTTTAAGATCCCTGGATGGTCGGATGATTCCAGTAACAGTTTATACCACCACCACTCAATTTCCTGGGGGAACAAACTTAGAAGTCTTAAAAAATAAATCTACTGAGTATTTTCATGAATTAGAAAAAGATTATGGGGCCTGGCCCCATGATGGGCTCATTGTTTACAATGCTGGCATGGGAGGCATGGAGTATTGCGGGGCCACCATGACAAGTTTAAGTGCCTTAGGGCATGAGATGTTTCATTCTTATTTTGCTAGAGGAGTGATGCCGGCCAATGGTAACTCTGGTTGGATCGATGAGGCCCTGGCAAGCTGGAGGGATGAAGGTTACCAGTCAAACTCCTCCCTCATGGGGTCTTCTCGAATGTCGGCCCACCCCCACCATACCAGGAGCACAGACATGAATGCCTATAACTTTGGGGAGCGTTTCATGCAGTACTTAGAGGGGAAGCTCAGGGCCCAGGGGGGGCTAAAACCTTTTATGAGGTTTATGCTGGAAAAAAGAATTTTTTCTCCTTTTATCATTGAAAATTTCATCAAGGAGATGAGTGAATTTTACGGGGTTTCTTTAGAGGCCGATTTTAAAAAATTCACTTACGGAGAAAAGACCATCTTTAATAATAAATTCTTAAGTTCTAAAAAAATTCACCAGAAGCTCACGATTCAGGAGATGGAAAAATTTCTTTGATTTTTTTTAGAGTTCCGTTAAATGGTAGTTGATGATAACCCCATTTTCTTTGTGCACACATTCCCCTGTGGGGTGGAGTTCTATGATGATTTTAATCATATCCCCTGGTGCCTGAGGGCCTACACTCAGGGGCCTTTTAGGAGCGGAGACGAGAGCATTTAAAGGGGTTAGTGCAAGGGTCACGCCATACCTGTCGGCCAGATCGGGAGCATCAATGGAAGTGGAAGGGGCCTGCATTTTGAAGGAGGTTCCAATACTTGGCCTCATGATGGTGTCCCCATACTTATGTCCCAGGCCCAGAAAATGGCCTAACTCATGAAGGATCACGGTTCGAAGATCATAGGAGCCAGCAGTTCCTGGGTCAGAAGTTCTAAAGTCATAAATGTTCTCGTTAACTAAAATATCTGCGTGCTCAATTCTTACGTACTCGTTACTTGCTCCAACATTAAATCGTCTTCCAAAAATTTGAGTTACTGCAAGGGCTCTTGTACTAAGGCTCAAAGGCCAGCTGGTGATTTTGTAAACTCCGTTTACCCCATCTTCTCCAACGCTGTCGAGGTTCATAGAAAGGGAAGAAATTTCTGGAGTCGTATCCGTGGTCAGAAAAAAATTCACCTGATCATCTACTGCTGTTTCCCAGGCAGTGGCCATTTCACGGATGGCAGTGGTTTCATCGGCACTAAAGTCCACGGAGGTCTTAAGATTTCTTGGAAGTGTGGAGGGGAGCCAGTAATAAGGGGCAGAGTTATTGACCTTAGTACTTGAGGCATCTGAGGTCACAGAATTAGAAGTATTGCAGCCATAAAACAAAAAAGATGAAAGGATAGTAATAAGAAGAATATTCATTTTTCCTCAAGTTGACTTTAAGACCCTCTACTCAAGGTCTATCGGTACTTCTTGAGGAAAAATAAATGAAATGACGGTTATTTTTGCGATTTAGCGTGATCGGCCAGGAACTGATCTAAACCATTTTTAGTTAAAGGGTGATGAAAAAGGCCCTCTATCACTTTAAATGGAAGGGTTGCAGTGTCGGCCCCCACCATGGCACAGTCTTTGACGTGGGTTGAGTGCCTTAAGGAGGCAGCAAGGATTTTGGTCTCAAACCCGTAGTTGTTAAAAATCACCCTAATTTCCTGAATAAGATCCATTCCCGTCTGGCCCACGTCATCGAGTCTTCCTACAAAGGGAGAAACATAGGTGGCCCCATTCTTTGCAGCGAGAAGGGCCTGGTTGGCGGAAAAAATCAGGGTGACATTGGTTTTGATCTTTTTTTCAGAGAAGAATTTACAAGCGATCATTCCCTCTTTAGTCATAGGGAGCTTAATCACCACATTTTGGTTAATTTCGGCCAGCTCCAATCCTTCTTTTATCATTCCCTCAGCATCTGTAGAAATAACTTCAGCTGAAATTGGGCCATTAACGATTTTGGCAATTTCCTGGATCAGCTCTTTTTGATTTTTTCCAGTTTTTGCTACGAGGCTTGGATTGGTGGTCACTCCATCCACAAAACCCCAAGCATAGGCCGTTTTGATTTCGTTAAGATCTCCAGTGTCGATGAAAAATTCCATAAGGTCTCCTAAAGTGATCAGGTAAAAGAAAGAAATTTTTTTTTAGTTTGTGCAAGTTTTGAAAGATAATAAGAAGCATGAAAACATTTGGCCACTTTTTGAGCATCTTTTTTTTGAATTTATCAGTGGTCCTTGCCCAGGGTCTTCCTCCTGAAGGAGTTATGGGGCCAGATAATCATGGCCAGATTGATCCAGGTGTGGATTACGAGCGCTTCTCTGGTCGTGTGACGGATAAGGACGACTCCGCCCGGTACTTTAAAATACGGGTTGAAAATAATAACACGAAGTTTTTCAGGTCCGGGGATGAGGTGCTCTTTAAGCTAAACCTTAATCAGGACAGAAATTATTGTAAAGGTTTTGTCCGGTCCGTGGAGGATTTTCACTTTTCTCTTTTTGTGGAGACCCTCTCTCCCTGTTACTCAACAACTGAGTACTTTCGCCGAGGAACAGTTCTTCATTTTTATTCAAAAGTCCTTGCCACAAGAGTTTTTGAGGCAAGTAAGTACCGGGAACAGTTAATTCTAAGAAAGGAGGATTTTCTCAAACAGTTAAACGACATCAACCACTTTGTCTGGACTTTTGATCAGCAAAAAGTAAAGAAGGCCAGTGACTATGATGAACAGATCAATCGCCTTCAGCGGCAAAAGCGTAAGGCCCTTGATGATATGATCTCAGAAAAGCAAGAAAAACTTGTCCTTCAAAATGAACTCATGAAAAAACTCAATGAATTAGATGAATCTCTAAAGTTTTACCGGGTGGAGCGGCAGGAGCTTCTTACCGACCGCTGGGAATCTGATCATGATTTGGGACTTCCTGTGGGGCAGAGACCACAAAAAATAAGACAAGAGTAGAACACATCTTATCAAGCCTGTCCTTTTGGTGTAATTTCCCATCATGGAAAACATAATTAAAGTTAAGCAGTACGAACTAACCCTTCATCCGGTCTACGCCACATTTTCTAACCTCGAGGCCATACGGCACTTCATGGGGTACCATGTGTTTGCGGTGTGGGACTTCATGAGCCTACTTAAGTCCCTTCAGATTCATCTCACCTGTGTGACCCTTCCCTGGAGGCCTTCCCCTTACCCAGCGGAGATGGTTCGTCTCATTAACCAAATCGTCCTTGGGGAAGAGAGTGATGTGGATTTTAACGGGAACCCTGTCTCTCACTTTGATTTGTACTTAAAAGGCATGGAAGAGATTGGGGCCGACACCACTCTGATAAGAAAATTTTTAAAAACTGGGGATTTTACCCTCATTCCAGACGGTGCCCGGGAGTTTGTGGAACACAACCTTCAGGTCGCACAAAAGGGAAATATTGTGGAAGTGGCGGCAAGTTTTTTCTTTGGAAGAGAAAAACTTATCCCTGATATGTTTACCTCCATTGTTGAAACCCTTAAGAGAGAAAATATTGAGGCAAAAACCTTCATTTACTACCTAGAGAGGCACATTGAAGTGGATGCAGGGGAGCATGGACCTCTGGCCCTTAAGGCCCTGGATTACCTCACTCAAAATGACCCTCACCTTGAAAAACTCGCCCAGGATGCTGGGGTCAAATCTTTAGACATGAGAAAGTCCCTTTGGGACCAGGTGCTCTATACGTTGCCCAAAAAGTGGATCAGAGAAGACAGCCACCTTGAGGCCTCTTTGGTTTGATGGTTTAAGATTGCTAGTAAAGATTCGTATATTCCTTTAAGCTCCTTTCTTAAAGACAATCCCAATTAAGCCGAAACTATTTATATGTTTAAATGGTTAGGAATTTTTTCTGTTATTTTGGTGGTTTTTTTACCCCAAAATTCAGATGAATTAAGTCACACTTATCGGGGACTTCCGAGTTCCTGGACAATGATTCCCTCAAGAAGTCTTGCTGGTCTTCATTACATTTTTAAAGGCTACAAACTAAACGAAGCAGAAACCCTGGTTCGGGTTTCGGGTCCCGTGGTCGAGATCACCAATGGTGAAACCCTGGGGGCCAAGGTTTTTAAGGATGGCTTTATGAGTGAAATTGACCTGGAGGACTTTGAAGACCAGCAGGAGCTGGGGCTCTCCGTGTTTGAGGCCACCACTTCTTCCGGAGCGAATGTGGCCACGGCCTTTTTGGTGGGAAAAAATATCGTCTTCACTAACCGGCACGTGATCTCCAAGGGAAAAAAAGATGGTCGCCTTGAATGCGGAAAATTTAGCATCAAACTTAATCACAAGGAGGAGGTGGTGGGGTGTAAATCCGTCAGGTACTGTGGGCGCCGTTATGACTACTGTGCTGTTGAAATGAATCCCATGGCCAATGGGCTTCCTTTATCTTCTGAAATTAAACCCCTTCGCCTGGGAAAGAGGCCTAAATCTAGTAAAGACATTAGGCTTCTTCACATTGGAAATGCCGCAGGTCTGGGTCTTCAGGCCTCCTACGGGAGTGGGATAAAAATTCAGGACGGGGAGTTCTACCACTTTGTCCCGACCCTCGTTGGTTCATCAGGTGCACCTATCTTAAACGATAGAGGATATGTCCTGGGCATTAACTGGGGCCACACCGGTGGTAATTATTTGGATGACTCATCCTTTAACCGGGGAGTTTTAAGTGAAACCATTTTTGAGGAGCTTAAAACCCACCGTCCTGAGATTATAAGAGAAATCAAAAGCTTTAGGTCCTGGCTCCAAAGAAGCCGTGGTCACCGTCAGGTTAAGATTGCTGAATCCTCAGAAGGTGAAACTTCTTCATCAAAAAAATGATCGGAATCCTACTCAGACCATGATTCCGGTTATCTTTATTGAAGAATTGTCTGGTTTAGCGTACAGTACTCGTCATGAAGTTACTTAAGTCAGATGTTTTTAATAAATGAGCACAAAATCAGACAGTAAAGATTCAAAGACAAATTGAGGCCCGTCTTTCCAGAGTGGAATTAGAAGATTATTTAGGTAACCATAAGCATCTTGTGGGTTATCTATGGGAATTAAAGTTTAATAACGGAAACAGAATTTATTAAACGATAAAAGAAATCAACGGACAGACTATGTTCTTGATTCTTGGAGGGAATAAGAATGGCCAGCAAAAAGACATCAACAAAGCAGAAAAAGTTGCCGAAAAAATCCATCTCAAAAATTAAAATTGGTGGTATGAGTTTTACAAATTATTCACCATCCACTGAGCTTGCGAATAATCTTGAAAGTGTTACCCAAGCTCTTGTTGAGGCTCTTGTGGAAGGGGACAAAGAAGCATTTCAGGAAATTCTTGAAGGTTTTGTAAAGGCACGACAAATTTCTAAAGTTGTTAAGGAAATGAAAATTAGCCGCGCTGTTATTTATGAAGCTATGGTTAAAACAAAAAATCCTAGCCTATCCTCACTTTGTAAAATCATGAAAGCTTTTAGAAATGCTGATCTAAAAGAAGAAATTGCGGCCTAAGAGAGAGCTTAAAACTCACTGTCAGGTTAAGACTCCTGAATCCTCAGAAGGTGAAACTTCTTCATCAAAAAAATGATCGGATAAGCTGGGTCCCACTCAAACCATTTTTTTGCAAAATTTAAATCCATGGGAAACTGATGGTGGTTATTTTGGTAGAGCTCCCCCATGAGAAAAAAATCAATTGGAAGTGTGTTCTTGGACTGATCTGGTAAAGAGTAGTTTCTGTAACCGAGTTTATGCCCAAACCAATTTACGGCCGCACCCTGAAGAGGGCCCATAAGAAGATGGAGGATGAGAAAACTGTACTGCCAAGGGGAAGTGACGATAAAGGAGTAAAGAAAGGCGTAAATCCCTATCCACAAAATGGTATGGAACTTGGTCTTGGCAAATTTATCTAAGAGTGGCCACTCCGGGTAATAATGGTCTTCCCTTTCTCCCTTGGGGTTTCGAACGAGGGAGTGGTAGTCATGGAAGGTTTTTAACATCATTTTTTTTATGGATGGATAAAAGTGTGGAGAGTGGGGGTCTTTTTCTGTGTCAGAGTACTTGTGGTGGGCCTGATGAAGAAGAGCATAGGCCTTGGGGTTTAAGAAGGAGGCCCCTTGTGCGCAGAAGGTCAAGAAATAGAAAAAGCGGTCCACCCAAAAGGGAAGCGTGAACATGGCGTGGGAAGCGTACCGGTGTAAATAAAAAGTCTGGCAAAAAAGTGATATGTACCAGTGGGCCACAAGGGCCAGAGCAATACTCCAATTCATTATTCATCCCCTCTTGTAACTGTAAGAAAATAACAGATGAATCAACCTATTTCCACTAAAACCCATAATTGTCGTAAAGAATCAATCTCGTTAGCATAGTGATCTAAAAATTAAACCATTTTTTAGGGATGGTTAGAATAAAACTTCTGGAGGATTTAATGTCCCGATTACTACAAATTATTTTTTGCCTTGTGCTGTCCTTTTCTGCCCTGGCCACGGATCTTTCTCTAAAAGGCTTCGAGGAGCGCTTTAAGCTCGTGAAAAACGAACAAAATAAAATCACCTCGATTAAGCTTAAAAAGGCCGTGAAAACTTTTAGCATCACTCCTTTCATTCAACAGGTGAAAAGTGATCTCCTTCTTGAGCAGGAGAGTTATCAGAATTTTAGTGATCATGAGAAAATTGCTGAGATTGATTCTTTTCTTCTGGATTTAGGTTTTAATCCTTACTCCAAAAATGGAGAAGACGAGGCCAAAAAAATCAAAGAAGCTCTTTTGAATTTACCAAATGTGGACTTAAATAAAGTCTTTTATGAACTCAGTCAGGGCGATTTCTGGCAGGAGTTTCAGGATAAACTCAATGAGGCCTTCCTCTTCATTGATCCTACGATTTTAGTCAATCTAGAGGATCCAAGATTTTTTTATAAAAGAAATGTTACGTACAAGGTTGTGGAATGGGCCCTCAGACAGGCCCAGAAAAAGTTCTCTGGAGTTCCGGTCTTAAATATCGCAACTTTCGTCATCGTTCGAGTTCACGACATGATGCTTGAACAGCGCCACTTTCACCACAACATGCTACTTCATTACTTTGAAACAATCCCAGAAACTAAACTTGGTATGACCAAGGAAGAGGTGGACCGCGCTATCTCCTCTATTTATGAGTACCGCATTGAGGTGACTGGTTTTTCTGAGTCACAAAAAGCTGCTTCTGATTGGTTAAATTATGGGATTAATAAATTCTATATGTCCGTGAGGGCCGGAAATACAAAGATGAGAGATTGGGTTTCCCCGATGAGTACACTAGGTTTTCAAAATGTTAAAAAACTTAATTTTGGATTTGCCTCTGTAATGGAAGGAGGAAGTAAAAAGATTTATCACCTCCACCACAATGCTCATCAATTCTCCTCTAAACCTTCTCTTGCCTACGACTACTCAAACACCATACGTGTAAAAAGAAACCGTCAACTCATGAACCTTGCCAGTGTGGCCCTGGGATTTATCAGTATCCCTGACATCCTTAAGGGAAGTATTGAGAGTTTCATTAAATCCTTTTACGTCCAACAGGTACGTAACGAAGGGGCCCTGGTGGGTTACTTTGAGTCAACGGGGGATGTGGGCATGATTAACCGAATCTATGCCCAGAGAGAAAACTACTATATTTTAAAATAATTGATCTGAATCTTTTGCCCATCACACTTTGAAATAAAAAGTGTGATGGGTTTAGCCCACCACTATACTCTTTCTCATTGAAAGAATTAGAATCCCAATTTGGATTAAGAAAAAAGACCCCAGAAAAAGAGCTCCTCCCTCAGAGAATCCATAGGAGTGTAGACCACTCGCCAGGATGTAGTTAACTCCAAACCAGGCCATCATCACACTCATAAAGGCGCCGGCCACCAAAGGGACAAACCTTTGAGGAGATATCCACGAGGTGTAGCGTCCGTGGAGGATCGCCATATAAACTAAAAGAACAATGAGGGACCAGGTTTCCTTAGGATCCCACCCCCAAAATCTTCCCCAGGAATAGTCTGCCCAAACACCCCCCAGGATCACTCCAGCAGAGAGAAGAACCACTCCGCACTTAATACTCGTGTAGATGAGGTCCACTTTATACCGATACTCGGAAGAGGATATGGATTTAAATTTTGCCTGAATGAGAAGGGAGTTTGACAGGATCCAGGACAGGGCCAGGGCCGCATAGGAGAGGATCACAGTGGTTACATGAGTAGAAAGCCAGAAATTGTCTCTTAAGACCGGGACCAAGGGAGAAATACCCTCATCCAGCATTCCATTGGCAAATTTCATCATCATGAGGGAGAGGACGTTACAGCCAAGCCCCGCCAGGATGAAGAGGAGTTCTTTCCTAAATAAAAAGATCCCAAGTCCAATAAGAAGGGCCCCAAGACCCGAGAACATGACCGTCTCATACATATTGGTGATGGGGGCCCGACCGGAGATGAGGACCCTGATCGTAATCGCCACAAGTTGTAGGGTAATGGAGAGTCCCGTGAGAACTGCACCCGGAATTTTATTCTTTAAGGTGACAAATAAAATGATGGAGACAAGAGATAAAATCAGGGCCCAGACAAAGAGGTTCCACTTATAATACTTTAGTTCTAAAAGGTAGTGCTCCCCCTTCACAGAGAGGTACTCCTCTTTTGCCTTATCAAAAAGAAAGCTCACTGGATTACTTCCTTGACCTTGGGCCGACTCCACCCTTTTTTCTGAAAGAAATTCAGAAAGTGGCAGGAAGAGGATCTTCTGCCCCTCCTTCACCGGAATTGTCCATCCACGGGCACTGGTGATGGTTTCATAGGTTGAAAGACGTGATTTAACCTTATTTAATTCCTTTTTATAGCTGTTATTTTCTTTGATTTTATTAATCTCAGTGGATAACTCTTCTCCTTTTTGAATCAAATCATTCACGGGAATGAAGCTGTCATTTTCATTTAACCCAAGAAATTTTCGAACCTCCACATGATCCACTTTGATTTGAACCGGAAGTTCCAGGGGCATCCCAAAGGCCTTAAGAGAGAGCTTACAAAAGGCCTCAGTGGCACTCAAATCTCCGATTTTCTCCTTTCCGGTCATAAACCTTATGGTCTCTGAGGCGAGCACATAAAGTGGTTTTTCTCTGCCGCCAGAAAGAACAGGAAATGTATCGAGTTCATGAGTGCAAAAATTCATAGGCCCTTGGCCCAGGGCCGTTGAAAGGGAGATGATAAAAAGAAAGACAAAATTAAGCACGGACCTCTCCTGGTTTTAACACTATTTTTTTTCTCAGCACAAAGTGCCAGATGGAACCCAAGACAAGAAGAAGGGAGCCAAGGTACTTCCAGAATCGTCCCGGATCAAAGTTAACAGAAAATACACTTCCATAGGGCCCCTCTTGGGTTTGATAATAAGAGGCCTGGTAAAAGGTAAAATTTTGATGCTTGAGGGGGTGGTTCATGTAGACGTGATGTTTTGTTGAACCTTCATTGCCCTTAAATAAAGTCACAAAACTCTCATAGCTAGCTGGATTATTGGTTCCAGGGTCCGTATCCATTTTGAATTGATCCAGGACAAGCTCATAGGGGAGTAGAAGATTTTTTTTCGAGAGGTCAAACGTCACCCTCTCACTGGATTGATTAAAGGCCACTGGAGAGTTCGAAGTGACCCAAAAAATTTGTCCATTAACCTCAACCTCCACCGCTTTCATGTTGCCGGTAATGACCTGGCCGTTGTCTTGGATGGGTTTTATGTAATGGGGGATCATGGTGGGGTAAGCATCAGATCGGTGTTCCAGAGTTTTTACCCTAAAACCCATCCAGGGAAGAGGAACATCTTGATTGACTGGGGCCCCATGTGACTCCCATTTTTGAGTGTCCTTATTAAAGAAGGCCACACTTTTTCCAAAAAGAAAGAGATGGGGGCTTTTTTCAAAAAGTTTTTTACTAAAGATCCTAAAAGGAGAGGCCTCGTTTAGTTCCTGGGCCTCATTTAACGGTAAGGGAGACATCCCAGGAAGAAAGCGCAGGAGTTGTCCGTCAAAGTTAACTTCTACTAAATCCTGTCCATTGATATTTTTTTTCTTTTTTAGTTCATTTTCCTTTGGGGCCACACAAGTGGTGTTTTCTCCGTTCCACACAATAAGCCCCTCGGTAGTGTTTTGGGAAAAACAACTTATGAGGGATGAAGGCATATAGTGAACATTTAAAGGGCCAAGCTTTTGGGTGTTATTAAAGTCAGACTGAGGATGAAGACTTAAAGTGAGGTACTCCCCAAAGTTATCATTAAAGAGATGGTATTTTGTGGAAGATTGGTTAGGGTCCTCTATTTTAACTGGTACCCAGTCTTCTTTGTTTTCAGCAAAAGGGAGAAAGGTTTTAAGTTTAATTCCTTCATATTCGTAGTTTAAATTCTTTTTTAGTGCCGTGTAGGGAAGAGAGACACTGACCTCTTTTCCTTTTGAGGGAAATTGGATTTTGAGTTCATCTTCATTGACTTGAATTTCTCGGGCAGCGAGATTGGGGGCCAGGGTAATGGTTCCGTCCACACCCGATTGGTAAGTGATGTAGGAGCCTAGGAACAGGATAATTAGGCCAGCGTGGATGACATAAAACCCATAAAGATGTTTTTTGGGAGGAAGTCGTAAGAGGGTGGCAAAAAGAATAGAGAGGAACATCCCGAACTGAATCCCCATAAACCATAGTGATTTATAGATAAGCCTATTGGCGTAGTCCGTGCCATGGTAGGACTCCATAAAGGTTCCCACTCCCAGGGATAGAGCAAAAATTAGGATGATCACCACGGCAAACTTAAGGCTCCCAAAGAAGAGTTCTGTTTGTTTGTAGTAGTATTTAAAAGTCTCAAATAGGGTTTGGTTGGATTGATTCATTTGCGGCTAATGTCGCACGGAGAGCGGAAAAAGTCACCTAGCTAACAAGAAGTGTATAGGCCCAAATCACTCCATAAATCAGGGGTTGATGAAGGAGGTAGATTTTAAGGGAGTGCTTTCCCAGAAAATTAAAAAAGGGACTGGGAGGCAGATGATTTATCCATCTAATTCTTGACAAATGGGGAGTCATTAACATCCCAGAAAGGATCGCCCAAAACCAGGGATAAATGGGGATAAAGTCCATGGACTGATTTGGATAAAGGGAGGCCACCCATTTGATGTCATAATGAAGCCCATACTGGGCGATCAGAATCATGAAAAGGACAAGGCCCATGAGTTTTCGGTGTCCAATGAAAAGTCCCCCTAAAAGAGACCCCACAAAAATACAGTGGAGGGTCCCAAAAAAAATCCACTGCCTAGGAAAAATTAAGTAGGTAGAAAGACTCACCAAAAAGCTCGCACCTCCAAGCTTGAGGGACCTCTTGCCAAGGGCTTTCCAGTTGGTTTTTGGATGGTGGGCCAGGTGGAGAGAAGCACCGACACAGAATAAGAAAGTAAAGGCAATGACTCTCGGAAAAGAGTACCAAAAGCCCTTGGAGAAATCAGCACTCATATAACCAAACATCTTAAGATCAAAGGCGGTATGAAAAATGATCATCCAAATAACCGCCATGCCCCTCAGGGCATCAAGAGAGTGAAGTCTCATTTCCCCTCCGGATAATAAATAAAGAGTGGTTCTGCATTCTTAAGATGGATATCACCGAACCCTAAATTTGAAAGACCCTGGCTCGAAAGAGGACCAAGAACCTGTCCTTGAGAAATGGGGTAGCGGACTTCTCCAGAGAGAGTAACTTCTCCCTTTTTTAAAGTGCCGAGAGAAAAGAGACCCTGGTGATGGAACCTCCACTCTCCTGGGCCTTTAAGTTCGTAGTAAATTTTGGTGTCTTCACCAAAAAAAAAGATGGTAGAATGAGAGTGGGCCTCAAGAAAACTTAGGCCTTCCCCAAGATTAAACATTTCATGATCCCTTCTCCCACCAAGAAAACCCCAGAAGAAAAAGGTGTAGGGGTATTGTTCCCGAAACAGACTCAGGGCCAGGGCAAGATCTGACAGATCCTTATGGGGAGAGTGTTCATACTTATGTTCTGTCTTCAGTTCCCCCTTGTAAGAATCCCCATCTCCCACCCAGAGGTCCATCCTATGGGTAAAATGAGCACCGCCATCAACACAGATCAAGGGATAATGTTGAAAACGTTCCAGGAGAAATGGACCCATGGGGCCCAGGAAGACCCACTCGTAGTTATTCTTAAGATGACTTGGCAACTTCATGATTTCTATCTTACCCTACAAACTTATGAATTTGTAGGAGGTTAAAAATGGCCATCGTAAAATCTCTCCGGGCACAGAGGCTTCTAGAGAGGCCCCAGTTTATTAAGGATGCCCTTGAGGTCGGAATGACCAAATACCCTGGGGGCCATCTTGACCTGTGGGCGAGGGTTGAGCTGGAAGATCATCTTGTCAAAAGTTTGTCACTTCATGGAGTTTTTGAGGACTATCAAAAAGTTCTTTTTGAATCTATGGCCTCTCTTTTGGTAGGAGGCCCAATAGCTAGATTAGACGAACTGTCCCTGAGGGAGTGTGAGGCCTATTTGCGAGACAGAAATTCTGAAGTTTCCATTGAGGAGATGACAGAAACTCATGAAGAAGTTTTAAAATCCGCCTTCAAGTGGTTGAGGATTATTTCTCAACCAATCCGTTCTAAAGATTACACTTTCTCCTCTGAAAAAGGGCCTTTTTATCAACTAAAACTGGTTGAGAAAATTAAGGAACTTAAGGCCTTCCTTCGTTCTCCCGAAATTCTTACACTCTATCAAAATCTTCCTCTCCCAGAGCTAGTTGACGTTGAAGAGCTGACGGTTTATATCCATGCTCCCTATGCCTCTGTGAGTGAAAAAGAGCAGTTCTCAAAGCTTCATGCTCTTGGGGTCTTGACCTTTAAAGAAGAGAATTTAAATTTTATACCGGAGGAGATGTAAAAATTGTGTTTGATAAATTGTTTTTTTTATCGCTACAATAGAAAAGTATCCTTGTGGTCAAGGTGACAAAAAGAAAAGAATGGAAGAAATTAAAAATTTGATATTCAAAGAAGCAAAAAAAGAAGAAGAGGTTGTTAACCTCTCTAAGTTTGATATCCAGGCCTTTACGGACACTCAGGATTTTTCCTGGACCCTGGACAACATAAAAAGAGAAGTAAAAATAGGTTGGAAGCTTTTCTCTGTCATGACAGACAGTGAGATTGTGGCCGCGGTCCTTATCAGAAAAGATGGAGACACTCTCTTTACTAAAAATACTCCCATCAAGATGGCCTTTCAGGGGAATGGTTTTTCTCATCAGATTAAGCACTTTTACGAAGAAGAGGCAAAAAAATCCCAAATTAATAAAGTCGTCAATTACTGTCCGGTGGATAACTTTAGAATGATTGCTCTTAACGAGAGTCACGGCTACAAACGTACGGGAAATGCATTTGGGATGAGTAAAAATATTATTGAATGGGTTAAAGTATTATAGTCAATTTCGTAAACCAAAGGGAGTTATTCCCATTTTAAGACGGAGGAATTTTATGGCCAAGAAGACAACGACAACCAAGACAGCTGCTAAGAAGACGACAACTAAGACAGCTCCTAAGAAGACGACTGCTAAGACAGCTGCAGCTAAAAAGACAACTGCTAAGACAGCTACTACTAAGAAGACGACTGCTAAGACTGCTGCTAAGACAGCTACTGCTAAGAAGACAACAACTAAGACAGCTACTGCTAAGACAGCTCCTACGAAGACAACAACTAAGACAACTGCTAAGACAACTGCTACGAAGAAAACCACCACTCCTCGTAAGCCAAATGCAGCTTTCATGAAGCCACTTAACCCATCAAAAGAACTTGCTGAAATCGTTGGTGCAACTGCACTTCCACGTACAGAAGTGATGAAGAAAGTATGGGCCTACATTAAGAAGAACAATCTTCAAGATTCAAAAAATCGTCGTGCTATCAATGCTGATGATAAACTAAAGGCCGTATTTGGTGGAAAAAAACAAGTGACTATGTTTGAAATGACAAAACTTGTTTCTAGTCACCTTAAGTAAATTTAAGTTAAAGCTCAAGCTTTTAAGGGCCACCGATAAGGTGGCCTTTTTTATTTCTTTACCTTTTTTTAGGTGAGGATCTGAGGTCTTAAGAAATGAGGATGTCAGATTTTTCTTATTTCAAAATATTTTTTAATCCTATGCTCCTCAATCATGAGAGGGGCGAGACTTGAATTCATGAAGTCCTGGCAGTGCATGGTGGGGTTTCCGTTCAAAAACTTTTTATTCCCACCGTAGTAGTTAATGCATTGGTCAACGTAAAAGTCTAAATACTCCGGGAAATATGTTTTAAAGTGGTTAAGGACAACTCTTTTTTTGGTTTGGTCCAGTGAAGAAAAAATTAAATCCGGAAGGGGGTCAAGGGAAGTTAATTTTTTTATCACCGCTTCCCTTCTCTCTACGGTCCCCCCCAGTTCTCGTATTCTGTTCCAGGAATAGTTGAAAAGCTCTCCCTGGGAAGGAGTTTCCAGGAGATAAATGGTATAAAAAAAATCCGACTGTGTGGTGTCCATTTTGTTTTGTGACTTTAATATCTGAAAAGAGAGTTCCCGGTCTTTTATTTTGAGTGGGCGATAAAGACGCGCTTTTGCCTCTAAGATAAGCTCCGGTAAACAATCCGGGTGAAGAGTCTTATCGATTTTTGTTAATAAATCTTCCCCTGGGCCTGTCCCAATATAGTCGGCCTCAAGCTTTCCCCAGAGGGCCTCCATGGCAAATTTTTTTTTGGAATAAAATTCACACAAGGGGCTTTTGAAGGCCACTTCCAAAAAATTCCAGGTTGAGTAGGGTGTAATGGAGAGCCCAAGAGTGATCTCAGAGAGCTTAAAGGCCACTTCCGGGTCAGTTTTATTATTTTCCCAAAAAAGTTTTAATTCTTCAATGCACGAAGTGGAGGAGGTTATTGTCCCCAGGCACTCCTTTAGGTATTTCAGCCCCACCTCATTTCGAACTAATTTAAAAACATCATCCTTTTTAAGAGTTGGATCATT
>CANHIY010000056.1 GCA_947461175.1 Bacteriovoracaceae bacterium | reverse complement strand
TTACTTTGAAAAAGAAAATAAAAAGCCACTTCCCGTTATGGTATCTGGAACGATTACGGATGCCTCAGGAAGAACGTTATCAGGACAAACCATAGAGGCCTTTCTTTATTCTGTGTCTCACTACCCTCTTCTATCAATTGGGATCAACTGCGCTCTCGGAGCAGAGCTTATGCGTCCCTATATTGAGATTCTTTCCAAGGAATCCCCTTTTCATATTTCCGTTTATCCTAATGCTGGACTTCCGAATGAATTTGGCCAATACGATGAGACTCCTCAGCACATGGCCGGAACTCTCGGAGAATGGTTTAAAAATAAGTGGGTTAATATCATAGGTGGGTGCTGTGGAACCACACATGAGCACATCAGAGCAATTGCTGAAGCAGCAAAAAACTCTGTTCCTAGACCATTACCTAAAACTGAACATGTCCCTAAATGGTCAGGACTTGAACCGCTTAAAATCTTTCCAGGATCTAATTTTATTAACATCGGAGAAAGAACAAATCTTACTGGTTCATTAGCTTTTAAAAAACTTATTGTTGAAAAAAATTATGAAGAAGCGTTAAGAGTTGCCCGTGAACAAGTAGAAAATGGTGCTCAGATCATCGATATCAACATGGATGAAGCCATGATTGACTCTGAAGCTAGCATGGTGACATTTTTAAATCTCATCGCCAGTGAGCCAGATATTGCCAAAGTTCCCCTCATGATTGATTCGTCAAAATGGAGTGTAATTGAGGCTGGATTAAAGCGGATTCAGGGAAAGGCCATTGTAAATTCACTCTCCCTGAAAGAAGGTGAGAAAAAATTCATTGAACAGGCAAAGCTGGTAAAAAAATATGGGGCTGCTTGTGTGGTCATGGCCTTTGATGAAAAAGGCCAAGCCGATAACTTTGAAAGAAGAGTGGAAATCTGTTCCCGGGCCTATAAAATTCTTACGGAAGAAGTAAATTTTTCTCCTGAAGATATCATTTTTGACCCCAACATCCTGACTGTCGCTACCGGAATGGAAGAACATAATAACTATGCTATAGATTTTCTTAAGGCGACGAAATGGATTAAAGAAAATCTTCCCTATGCAAAAGTCAGCGGTGGCGTCTCGAATCTTTCTTTCTCTTTCAGAGGAAACAACACCGTAAGAGAGGCCATGCATTCGGCGTTTCTCTACCACGCCATCAAATCAGGTCTTGATATGGGGATCGTGAATGCTGGGGCCCTTCCAGTTTATTCTGATATCCCTAAGGACCTTTTAGATCATGTGGAAGACGTCATCTTTAACCGTCGCTTGGATGCAACTGAAAGGATGATTGAGTTTGCGGGAAAGGTAAAGTCCCAAGGAAAAATTGAGAAAAAAGATGATGAATGGAGAAATCTTCCGGTAGAAAAACGTCTGGAGTATGCGCTTATCAAAGGCATTGTAGATCACATAGAAGCTGATACTGAAGAAATTAGAAAAAAAGTTTCGCGTCCCCTCGACATCATCGAAGGACCCTTAATGGCCGGGATGAATGTGGTAGGTGATTTATTTGGGGAAGGTAAAATGTTTCTTCCTCAAGTTGTAAAATCTGCTCGAGTGATGAAGAAAGCTGTGGCCTACCTTCAGCCTTATATTGAAGCTGAAAAAAGTGGCGAGACTCAAACTCATGCTGGAAAAATTCTTATGGCCACCGTCAAAGGTGATGTACACGATATCGGAAAGAATATCGTTGGAGTGGTTCTTGGATGCAATAACTACCAGGTGATTGATATTGGAGTTATGGTCCCCTGTGAAAAAATTCTTGAAGAGGCAAAAAAACAAAATGTGGACATGATTGGTCTCTCGGGACTGATTACTCCGTCCTTGGATGAGATGGTTCATGTGGCAAAAGAAATGGAGAGGATGGAATTTAAAATCCCTCTTCTGATTGGAGGGGCCACCACATCTAGAGTCCATACGGCAGTAAAAATTGACCCTCACTACTCTGGTTCCATCGTCCATGTGGCCGATGCTTCAAGGGCGGTCCCTGTTGTAGAAAAATTACTCAATGAAAATACCAAAGAGAAAATTCATCTTGAGCAAAAAAATGAATATGAAAAAATGCGTACTGCTCATGCTGCCTCTCAAAAAGAAGAAAAATACTTAACTCTTGAAGAGGCCCGCGCCAACAAGGTTAAAATTGACTGGAGTTCCAATAGGATCCAAGAACCAGTAAAACTTGGAATCACAGTTTTAGAGGATTACCCACTCATTGATCTCATTCCTTTCATTGACTGGACTCCGTTCTTTATGACCTGGAGACTAAGAGGGGCTTACCCCAAAATTTTTGATGACAAAGATGTTGGAGAAGAAGCAAGAAAACTCTTCAATGATGCTCAGGACATGCTGAAAGACATAGTAAAAAATAAGTCCTTGAAGGCCAGAGGAGTATTCGGGATATTCCCGGCAAATTCTATTGGAGATGATATTGAAGTTTACGGGGTTAAAGAAAAAACTCACGAGTGGAACTGTGACAAACATGGAAAGCATTCAAAACTCATTCATGTAAAAAATGAAT
Source organism: Bacteriovoracaceae bacterium (assembly GCA_947461175.1). GTDB lineage: Bacteria > Bdellovibrionota > Bacteriovoracia > Bacteriovoracales > Bacteriovoracaceae > Peredibacter. Next base: position 14,822 of record CANHIY010000056.1, on the reverse strand, counting down.
CTGAGACACTTGCACTCCTTTATATGTTAAGGTCCCAAAGACAAATGGAAGAGGCCTCATCACCAAATCCATCTCTTTCAGACTTTGTCGCACCTAAAGATAACGGTAAAACTGATTACATTGGAGCCTTCTGTGTGACAACAGGAATAGGTCTGGATGAATTATGTAAAAAATTTGAAAAAGATCAGGACGACTACAGTAATATTTTAGCTAAGGCCCTGGCCGACCGCCTGGCCGAGGCCTTTGCCGAACGCCTCCATGAAAAAGTTCGAAAAGAGTATTGGGGTTATGTTCCAAGTGAAAACCTTAACCACGAAGATTTAGTACGTGAAAAATATCAAGGCATCAGGCCTGCTCCAGGTTATGCGGCCTGTCCGGATCATCTAGAGAAAAAGACACTCTTTAGAATGCTTGATATTGAAAAAAATATTGGAGTTCATCTGACTCACTCTATGGCGATGGTTCCGCCATCCTCAGTAAGTGGCTGGTATTTTTCTCATCCTGAATCGAGATATTTTAATGTAGGAAAAATTGGTCGGGATCAACTTGAAGATTATGCCCGTAGAAAAGATATGAGTTTAAGTGAAATGGAAAAATGGCTATCGGCCAACTTATTTTAGAGGACCAAAATGGCAAAAGTTACTGAGCACATTAAAAATGCAAAATCTACCTTGTTTTCTTTTGAAATACTTCCGCCCAGTACCGGTGAGAGTATTCAAAAGCTTTTTGACAATATTTCACCTCTTATTGAATTAAAACCTAAATTTATTGATGTGACTTACCACCGGGAAGAGTACGTCTATAAAAAAATGCCCAATGGTTTATTGGAACAAAAATCCATTAAAAAGCGACCAGGGACTGTTTCTATTTGTGCTGCTCTCATGCAAAAATTTCATGTGGATACCGTTCCTCATATTATTTGTGGTGGATTTACCAAAGAAGAAACGGAATATGCCTTAATTGATCTCAACTTTCTGGGTATTGATAACGTTCTTGCTCTGAGAGGTGACTCCATCAAAGGCCAGAGATCTTTTGAAGCAAATCCCGGAGGTCATCACTTCGCAAGTGATCTGGTTTCTCAAATTTACTCCATGAATAAGGGAATTTATCTCTCTGATGAACTTCAAAACCCAACTCCGACAAAATTTTGTATTGGAGTGGCCGGATATCCAGAGAAGCATTTCGAGGCACCGAATCTTAAAACAGATCTAAAGTATCTGAAACATAAAATTGATAATGGTGCAGATTACATTGTGACTCAGATGTTTTTTGATAACAAAAAATACTTTGAGTTTGTAGACAAGTGCCGTGCCGAAGGCATCATGGTTCCTATTATACCAGGCCTTAAACCCATTACCGCCAAATCTCAAATTTATAACCTCCCTCGTAATTTCTACATCGATATGCCAGAAGATTTGATTGATTCGATTGATAGGTGCCGAAGTGATGAGGAAGTCAAAAATGTCGGAGTTGAATGGGCGATCGCTCAAGCAAAGGAGCTTATAGAGCACAAAGCTCCCTGTTTACATTTTTATTCCATGGGAAAATCTACGGCGATTCAACAAATTGCTTCTAAAATTTTTTAGGGTAAATAAAAATGAAATAAATGATTTTAATTGGCAATAGATCTAATTTCTAGGGCATTGATGACAGTCATCTTTTTTTGTGGATAATTCTCTAAGCTCTTCCACCTTATGGTAAAAAAAATCCTTCACTTTCCTTCCCTGCTCATTTTCCAATAGCCAGGCAAACTTTGAAACTCCGGGAAGAGTTTTAACCAGATAATCTACAACCTCTGGACCAGATAAAATCAATCTTTCGGAGGTAATGAGATGAACCTTTTCAAGACAAGTTTTTTTATCTAGTTCTGGAAAAAACAGATAAATCTGATCATCCCGGGCTGAAACAAAAGTTAAACTTTTGTCTAAAAACTCAAGTCCTTGTTTAAATCTAAGGCAAAGGGGGCATTCGGGGTCATATAATATGATTGGCAAATGGTCATTCATGTAAGTCTATACTATCATAGTTAAAATTTTTTCCCAGAGGGTCAAAATGAATCGACGTGAATTCCTTCAGTTCCTAGGCATCTCAGGCGTTCTATCCTCAGTCCCTGGATGTGCCACTTCTTCCCTTTCCTTTGCTTCTGCGACTCCATCCTGGGGACTTCCTCCAAGCTTAGAAGATAAGCTCATAACTTCTCCAGGGCTAAACTACAAGATACTCATCAAGTGGGGTGATCAAATAAATTTAAAAGAAAAATTTGGTTTTAATAACGACTTCATCGCCATCCATTCACTTACTAACAATCGTGCTCTTTTATGGGTAAATCATGAGTATGTTAATCCGCTTTTCATCAATGGTTTAGAAAGAACTAAGGAAAATGTTGATAAAGAGCTTCTTGAGGTCGGTGGAAGTATTCTTGAAATTCAAAACCATGATGGTCAATGGAGTGTGATAAAAAACTCTCAATATAACCGACGCCTTCATGGAAATACGAAGATTCCTTTTGCCTGGAATAAGAAAATTGCAGGATCAAAAAAGGCCATAGGAACCATGGGAAATTGCGCCGGTGGAAAAACTCCTTGGGGAACATTTCTCACCTGTGAAGAGAACTACGACTTGTTTTGGGGCGATGTGGATCGTAGCGGAAAAATCACACAAAGTTTAATGGGTTGGGATAAAATTTATCCGCGATCACCAGAGCATTATGGATGGGTAGTAGAAGTTCATCCCGAGACTGGAAAATCTAAAAAACTTATTTCACTAGGACGATGTGCCCATGAATGTGCGGCAGTGACAAAAGGAAAGAACGGAAAAGTTGTGGCCTACACTGGAGATGATACAAACAACGAACATCTTTATAAGTTCATCTCTCAATCTTCAAGCTCTCTTAAAAAGGGAAAGCTCTACGTAGCCAGTCTTGAACAAAATCGCTGGATTTCCTTAGACATTGAGGACCAACCGGTTTTGAAAAAACATTTTAAGGATCAAACTGAGATCCAAATTTATGCCCGTGAAGCGGCAAAACTTGTAGGGGCCACCCCCCTTGATCGTCCTGAAGACATTGAATTCGATCCCCTCACTGGAAATGTGTTTATCGCTCTTACGAATAATAAAGCTTCAAAAAATTACTACGGAAGTATCTTAAAGATTGTTGAAGACAACAATGACCCAGCTTCTCTCACTTTTAGACATGAAACTTTTCTCACAGGAGGCGATAAAAATGCATTCGCCTGTCCAGATAACATGGTTTTTGACCAAAAGGGAAATCTTTGGTTCACCTCAGATATTTCCGGTGCAGAAATTAACAAAGGTGCCTATGAGGGTTATGGAAACAACGGGTTGTTTGTTTTTTTAAGAAGTGGTGAATATCAAGGGGAAGTTGTAAAAGTCGCCTCGGCACCTATTGATGCTGAATTCACAGGCCCGTGTTTTTCGTCGGACTATAAGACATTATTTTTATCAATCCAACATCCAGGCGAATTAAGTAAATCTCTTGATAAGTTAACAAGCCAATGGCCTGATGGGGACATACCTAAGTCTGCAGTCGTGACCCTTCAAGGACCACTTTTAGATAAAATCATTTCAGGAAAAGTATGAAAAAAGAAAATATCAATACTAAGTTAGAGATTTATATTTGTAACTTTAAACGTGATACGGGCGAGAACTGCTGTGACAGAGGTGCCAAGGAACTTACTGACAATCTAAAATCCTGGGCGAAAAAAGAATATCCAAAAGATATTAAAGTCGTAAGAGGAGGATGTCTTGGTAAGTGTTCCGAAGGTATCGCAATGTCCTGTTACCCTGAAAAGAAATACGTCTTGGATGTAAAGCTAGAGGATGAAGGGGAGATAAAAAAGGGCCTCATAGAGGCCCTAAAAAATTAGTTCAGTTTTAAGGTAACTTTTTTCGTCACTTCAATTCCTCTGAAGAGTCTTTTCTCTTTACCATTGAAGGAAACGTCATATTTTCCAGGATTTAAAATAATATAGAAAGTGCCATCCGGATTAATTTTATAGGTTTGGATAACCTCTCCTAGAAATTTAGAAATTTGGATGGTACCAAATTGACCTTTTGGAACTCTCCCAAATAGGCCTGGCCCTGAAAGTCTATCGAGAAGATGCATCCAACCAGCACGGTTTCTTTCTACAGTAACGTCACGATGTTTTGAATAATTAGGATGGAACCCACCGTCATTTGTGCTGTTAACCTCAATCACATAGGGAATGACCTGATGTTCAGTGTACATCCAGTCTATGTCTCCCCCATCAGCATTATAGAGAAGCTCCCAGGCAGTACCTGGCATGTAATCAAGTTTTTTTGCCATTTCTTTACCGATAGATTCAACTGCTTCTTCCGAAGGAGTTCTTTTTGGACGACATCCAAAAGGATAAAGAACAAGTTCCGAGTAGGAATGGTAGGAGATATTAAAAACTGGCTTAATGGTGGAAACAAAATTCATCATGGCCTGGGTTTCAGGCTCTGAGGCAGGGTGAGTCCCACGGTAGTCCTGGGCCGTGGTCCAGCCACTAGACCCATTACAAGAGTTCCAGCCTGTTGGATAGTTTCTGTTAATATCCACTCCATGACCATTTCTCGTATTTTTCCTCCACATCCAATCCTTGTTCCACATCTTATTATTTCCATCAAGATTGAGCATAGGAATCACCCAAATCTCGTTCCGAGTTACCCAATCCGTCACTTTGGGATCACGGCCATAATTCGACGTGAGGTAATCAATCATATCTGTCGTAATTTCAGGGGTCATGACCTCTCGAGCGTGGTGCATGGCATTTACGAGAATCGTTGGTTCTTTCTCATCAAGTTTAGCATGATCAGAGATCTTCACAGCGTAAATATTTCTTCCCTCAAGAGTTTTTCCAATGACCTTAATGTGAGTAATCTCCGGATACTCCTCGTGAATTCTCATGATGAATTCTTCAATCTCATCAGGATTAAAATATCTTTCATCAGGAGCAAGGAGAAGATTTTTTGGAAATGAATAGATAATGTTTGTTTTTTGAGACCTGATTCTTGTCAATTCCTCTTCTGTTAATAAAGCCTCAATCTCCATTGTTTTGTAATTTACACCGGTAACATCAAACTCATTTTCTCTTAAAAACTTTTTGATAGAATCTGTGAGTTTGAATCTAACAATTATTGAATCAGAAACACTTTCTGATGCCATTCCTTGGGCAGACAAAAATACCGTGAACATAGCCACGGCCATCAAAAGCTTAACCACGCAAAAACTCCTTTTAAAATCAGTTCTCAAAGAAAATCAAATCAAACCGATTAAGTAAACAGGAAGGAGAATTTGTAAGAGTTTTTTAAAGCTTGAGTATTAGTGTTTATTTTATTAAAAAAAGCTTTTAACCTATGGAAAATGTTGAGGCTGAGATATGCTCAAGGACACAGCCAGAGATGAGTGAAATGGAAGAAAACAAAGAAAGCCAAGAACCAGAAAATCAGGACCTTCTGCAAGATCTTTCTGAACAAGGAAAAACGGCAGAACTTGTGGAGATGTTCGAAGAGCTTCCCACCATGGACGTTGCAGAGTTCATGGAAGAGAAGCCCCTAGAAGAGGTGGTTCAGTACCTAAACAAGCTCGATCTAGAGGATCAGGGCAGAATCTCGTCGGATTTTTCTCTCGATCTTCAATTAAAACTTTTTCATTTTCTGGAGAGACGCACCTTTGCTCGTATCTTTGGTCAGATGTTTTCTGACATTCGCGCGGATTTGTATCAGGAATTAACGAAAGAAGAGCAAATAGAGCTCCTCCCTTATTTAGATAAAAAAGTCCGAGAAGACGTCATTATCCTGTCCGCCTACCCTCCAGAAACGGCCGGCGGGATCATGACAACTGATTTTGCTACAATCTTCGCAGACATGACAGCCTATGAGGCCCTGGCAAAAATCCGTAAAGATGCTCCTTCAAAAGATATGATTTACTACATCTACGTAGTGGATCACTCCATGGTCATGAAAGGCCTTGTGACATTAAAAGATCTTGTCATGCATGATCCAAAAGACAAGGTCGAGGAAATGCTTAATGAGTTCTTTGTTTATGCTGAGGTCAATGAAGATAGAGAATCAGTTGCTCAAAAAATTGAAAAATATGACCTAGTTGCCATTCCCGTATTAAATTCCCTTAATCAGCTAGTGGGAATTGTTTCCCATGAAGAGGCCATCGATATTATTCAAAAGGAAAACACTGAGGATCTGGAAAAGATTATGGGGATCATGCCCTCGTCAGATGATGAGGAGTATTTAACCACATCGTCTTTTAATCATTTTAAAAAAAGAGTGGTTTGGCTCGTATCCCTCGCGGCGATTGGAATTATCTCAGGCATGATCATTAATGCATACCAGGGAGTTCTTGAGCAGTTTATTATTCTTGCCATGTATATGCCTATGATGGCAGCAACCGGAGGAAATACTGGGGCTCAAGCTGCAACGGTGGTGATCCGCGCTCTTTCTCTAGGGCAAATTTCAGATGAAGAATGGATCAGGATTGTTTTAAAAGAGACTAAAATTTCCTTTATGCTCTCCGTTTGTGTAGCTGCTCTGACTTATTTTAAAATTGCCTACCTCTCTTTTCATTCTATGCTTCCGCCTGGATTTACCATGGAATACATAGCAATTATTATTTCTCTGGCCATAGCTGTTCAGGTGATCTCTTCAGCTGTGATAGGAGCTGGCCTTCCACTTATTGTCAGACGAATGGGTGGAGACCCTGCAGTCGTGGCGAGCCCAGCAATCACCACCATTGTGGATATCACTGGTCTACTCATCTATTTTACAATTGCCTCAAGCACTCTTGGTATTGCCTAATTCAATTTTCGACGTCAAACTTATGACCACAAGGAGATTCTTATGAAAGTTGTCATCCTCTGCGGTGGTTCAGGGACAAGATTATGGCCCATTTCCCGGACTCTTTATCCCAAACAATTTGTAAAAATTTTTGATAATAACTCTCTCTTTCAAAAAACGGTTTCCAGAAACAGCAAATTAGCCGATTCGTTCCTGATTGTTTTAAACCAGGAACAATATTTTATGGGGCTTGATCAAATTGAAGAATTAAATTTACCCATAAACAAAAAATTCATCCTTGAACCAGTGGGCAGAAACACGGCTCCGGCGATTGCCATAGCGGCTTTTAGTGCTGACCCTCATGAATTACTCTTAGTTGTGCCGTCTGATCATCTCATTAACAAACAATCTGAATACGAAAGCTCTCTTACCACAGGACTGGAATTGGCGCGGAAAGGGAGTCTTGTAACTTTTGGAATTAAACCTGATTATGCAGAAACTGGGTATGGTTATATTGAAGCGGTTGGAATAGAAGTAAAATCATTTAAAGAAAAGCCCAATAAAGAAACGGCCCAAATGTATCTTGAGGCAGGAAATTATTTCTGGAATTCGGGAATGTTTTGCTTTAAGGCCCAGGTTTTCTTGGATGAATTAAAAATACATGCTCCTGATATTTATGAAAAAAGCCACAAAGCCTACCTAAAGGCCAAAACTGATCATAACATCCGGCTTCAACTAGATGACATGAACAATATTCGTCCTGAAAGTATCGATTATGCAGTCATGGAGAAATCAAAAAAAGTCAATGTCGTACCTTCTGATATTGGATGGAGTGATCTTGGGTCCTTTGATTCTCTTTATGATGTTCTTCCTAAAGATGAAATGGGAAATACTCAGTCCTTGAATACCATTCATATTGGTTCAAAAAACAATCTTGTCATTTCTCATGAAAGGATGATCTCTACTATTGATGTTGAAGACCTCATGATCATCGACACACAAGATGCCATGGTTATTGCTAAAAAAGGATCAACTCAAAAAATTAAAGATCTGGTAGCGATGGTTAAAAAAAACCATGAAGAGATGACCAATGTTCATACCACGGCCTACAGACCTTGGGGGACGTACACTATTTTGGAAGAGAAAAAGGGTTATAAGGTTAAAAAGATCACCGTCCGCCCTGGAGCAAAACTCTCTTTACAGTACCATCAGTTTCGTTCGGAACACTGGATTGTTGTCAGTGGAATTGCTTCCGTAACTGTAGATGATAAAAGTTTTGAAATTAAAGAAAATGAATCCACTTTTATTCCCAAGGGATCAAAACACCGACTGGAAAATCATCAGAAAATGGATCTCATCCTCATTGAGGCCCAGGTCGGCCACTACCTTGGGGAGGACGATATCACCCGGTTGCAAGACGATTACGAGCGTAAGTAGCTGAATTTATATGGTCTAGACTTTGTGTTTTAAAAATTGCTATGTTAGAAATGAAACACACAAGAGGGCCCCATGATTCGATCAGTATTGATCTTAATAGCGTTTTGTTATGTTGTGACAACGCTAACAAGATTTTAAGGTTCAGGTGAAATGGAATTCACCAATATCCTTTCCCCACTTTCTCATTTTTTTAAACCCTCAAAACTTTCTCTGAAAAATGCCACTCCTTTTACAGTCATGATTCTTTCTCCTCACCCCGATGATGAAAGTATTGTTGGATCCCTTGCCATAAGGCTCATGAAAGAAAATAACTGCCATGTCGTGAATGTTGCCGTTACCCTTGGGTCAAATAAGGATAGACAGGCCCAAAGGATCACAGAGCTCAATGATGCCTGTGAGCTTCTCGGCTTTGAATGTGTTTATCTTCATGAGGACTGGAAAATAAAAGAAAAAGAGCTTAAGGGCCTCATTCAAAAATATCAACCTAAATTAATAATTGCCCCTCACCTAAAAGATTTTCATCCAGCTCACATCAAAACGGGACAATTATGCCAAAAGGTCCTTACCTCATTTAAAAAAGAAACACTCCTCGTAGCATGGAGTGAATTTTGGGGACAAATGACAAAACCAAATCTTCTCCTGGAAGTTCCTGTTGAAATTCTAGAGGAACAAATGAAGGCGTTGGAAAAACATGTTGGTGAAGTCGCTAGAAACCCCTATCACCTGAGGCTTCCGGCCTGGATGATGGATAATGTCCGGCGTGGTTCAGAAGTTGTTTCTGGAAAAGGAAGCCCTACTGCTCATATGGCCTTTGGAGTTCTCTACAGACTCCAATTGGTAAAGAGTGGAAAATTTCTTACCCCCAAACTTTCAGAGAATATTCTTTATTCTGAAAATAATATTGGTCACATGTTCAAATTGATTCTTGACGCTGCTTCAGGATCAAGGACTAAAGTAAAGTGAGGATGTCCCTTTAAATAAGTGGCAGGGCAAGTCTCATCATCATAGTGTGAGATTAAATATTTCACCGTCTGCGCCTTAGATTTTCCGGTTACCAGCATGAGAAGCTCTCTGCAATCCAGGATCGTTTCTATACCCATCGAAAATGCGTGGGTTGGAATAATCTCCTTAAATTGATCTTTATTTGCCTCAATTGTATCATCACTTAATTTTATCACCCTGGTTCGGGAGTTTTTTTGAGATCCAGGTTCATTAAAGCCAATATGCCCATTACGACCAAGACCCAAAAGCTGAAGATCTATTCCTCCCCTAGCTTTGAGAGTTTCTTCATATTGCAACGGACCATCCGAAAGATGAACAGGGGGAAAATTGAACTGAGATTCATTTAAACCTATGGGCTCCATAAGGTGAGATTGGATATAATTTCTAAAAGTCTCCGAATGATTAAAGGGTAAATCCATGTACTCATCAAGCATAAAAAAATGACATCCCTTGAGATCAGTACTTTTACTTAAATTAACCAATTTAACGAGCTCTGAATAAACCGGTATCATGGTTTTTCCGGTGGCAAGGCCCAAGACAGAATTAGGGCTTGAAAGAAGCTTCTCCAAAATCCTTGAGGCCACCATATGAACAGCATAGGAAGAAGTTGGGGCCACAATTATTCTCATATTTATGTCCTTGTGAAAATATTTCAATGACATAGTATTCTGAGCCTTCATTATCTACAAGTCACATGTGTGTAAAATATTCGGATTCCGAATCTAATATTTGAAATCGGAATCTTTATAGGATTTAAGGTCATGAACCTTGAATTTCTTGAAAAGGAATATGAATGAAGCCCAGCCTCTCTATGCTCATCATAGAAGACGATAAATATACTCGATTAAATCTCATTGAAATTTTGCGACCATTCGGTGTCGTGGAAGAGGCCTCAGATTTCACCACTGCAGAGAAAAAACTCAAAGAAAATCACTACGATGTTGTCATTACAGACATCGAACTAAGCCAAGGTCGTGAAGGCCTGTATTTGATCAGTGAGATTGTAAAAAAAGGCTCCTATTGTATTGTTGTAAGTTCCTATGATTGCGAAGAAACAATCAAAAAAGCCTATGAATCAGGTGCGAGGCATTTTCTTTCAAAGTTCAAACTAAAGGACCAACTACCTATTTATATTCAAAAATATCTCAATCTTAGAAACGATAAATTCAATAAGATCATTTCAGAAAATTTCATCACTCAGGATAAAGATCTGATGCAAGAACTAAAAAAACTATGCGAGATCAATTGGAAATCACAAAATCTTTTTATTTCTGGACCAACAGGAACAGGGAAGTCACTTCTTGGAAAAATCATCCATGAAATTACTCACCCAGAAGCAAATCTTGTCCATCTCAATTGTGCTGAAGTATCTGAGAACCTTCTTGAATCAGAACTTTTTGGGCATGAAAAAGGAGCCTTCACCGGAGCCGATCATAAAAAAGACGGCAAGCTCAAGCTGGCCCACGGAGGAACTTTATTTTTGGATGAGGTGGCCACCATGAAGCTATCCATGCAGCAAAAACTTTTAAAGGCGATAGATGAAAAGACCTTTTATCCAGTGGGTTCTAGTCATCCCGTAAAGTGTGAATTCACTTTAATAACGGCAACTTGTGAAGATATTCATGTAAAGATATCTAAAAAAGAATTTAGAGAAGACTTTTATCACCGGATCAGCGGTTTTCATTTTCATCTTAAACCTCTAAGGGACAGACCACATGACATTGAACTTCTTCTTAGGCACTTTCAGAGAAAATCATCCAGAAGATTTGTGATTGATGAAGAGGCCATAAAAATAATAAAGGAACATCATTGGAATGGAAATATTCGGGAACTTCAAAAAACCTGTGAAAGATTGTCACAAAAGCCTGAGGGCATAATAGATAGAGATATCGTTCGTAAAATTCTTGGTATTTACCCAAAATCATCTGGTTCGTTATTCAGTCATTGGGAAGAGCATGTTTTAACTAACGGATTAAAATCATTCATTTCATACATTGAAAAAGAAGCGGTAAGAGAATCTATGAAACGAAATAATGGTAAGATCACCAGTTGTATAAAAGAATTAAAGATCTCTAGTTCCGCCTTTTATCGGATTCTTCAAGAAAGTGAATCTTCAGTTTTTAAATAATTTGGCATAGTCTTTGCTTAAGGGGTCTACATCCAACCAAAAAGGAGTAGACCAAATGTCATTACAGAAAAAAATTATCGATCGTTACCGAATCTTATTTCCCAAAGACAATCTTAGGCAAATATCTGAGAGAACAGGAATTCAACTCACCAGAGTTTATCGACTCCTAAATGGAAAAGCGATGAAAACTCATGAGTATGAGGCGATAGAGAACGTTATCAAAGAAAGCATCAAAGTTAATCCTAATTATTCACGTTTTGAGAACCTTTTTGAACAGGCTTCTGAAACTCTTACAAATCATGAAATAGGAGAAATCGCAGACTATATTGAGAGAAAAATTGAAAACAAAAAGTATGCTCGAACTTACATCTATCCCGTCTTTGAAGACGCCATTATTGCGTAGGAGTTAAAATGAAAGGATTAACATCAATAGAAAGAATTATTCTAGAATCCATAGAAAATGAACAACTTCCATTAAAAGAAATTGTAAACAAATCAGGGCTTCAAGAAGGTGTTAGTTTTAACACTCTCCAGGTTCTTCTCATCAGAGGAATAATCAAATTTGAAAAAGGACTTTATTCACTTAATCAATACATTCCTCACAATATTAACGAGGAAATAAATGGATCCGTGGCTAAAAAATCAGAATTTCTTGAAATTGTGGAGGCATTAGTAGGAACGAAAGCAGATAAAATTCTTTGTTTTCAAAAAATAGCATTAGATCAGAGAGATGAAAAGATATTCAGGGCGATGCTTTGGAATCTTGAATCATTCTTAAAGGATGCCCATCAAAAATCACGATCTCACATACCAGTCAAAAATCGTAAAATAATTTTCTGGGCTTTGGGAGATGTGCAAAAAGTTGTTGGTGAGCTCATAAAGGTTTATTAAATTATGAAAGTACTATTATTACTTCTATTTAATTTTATATCATGCGGAAAGCATATTACACCAATCGCCGAAGACCTAAATGATGATGATGGTGATCAAATTTTGAATCAATATGAAACGGGATTTGAAAAATATGTGGCAACTGTCAAAGATAAATTCTTTGTCTCTGGAACTATGAAATTTAATTCAGGAAAGCTATTTGAAGTTAAACTTTCTAACTCTATTAATTATGATGAAAAGGCAATCTCTCTCATCACAAGGCTTCGATCTGGAAAATCTGATGATTTCTTTGAAGACCTGACAAGACTTTGGATCATTAATAAGTCTGAAATACCTGATTTGCCAGATGAAGAGGTTAACCTTTACTTTAATTTTAATGGTAATTTAGATGATTCACTCATTTTTGGTTTCATGAAAAATGGTCAATTAATTTCTTCAACACCTTTAAAAAAAGAAATCAGGATGAGAGTATCAAAAAAAGATCTAGAAATGATTCTGAATGAATCCATGATTCTTGGTGTTTTTAATAAATCAACAAAATCAGATTTTTTTCTTCAGACCAAAGAAGAGTCAATAAAAAACAAAACCAGAAAAATTTATTTTTCAGATGGAAAAGAATCAAAAGTTCTATACGTCTCAAGAAAATTATCCCTTCCTCAATTACAAAAAGGAATTAATATAAACTCTACTATTATCAACAATCTAGAGATGCTATTTTACCAAGCTTCTGATTTTGAAGATTATCAATGGTTTTCAAGACAAGTGGATGATGAAAACTGGGTTATTATCTTTACAAATAAGATTGCTCTTCAAGAAAAATTTCTCAATCAATTTCACTTCCAAAAAAATATCCTTTCAAGAAAAAATGGTATCCCACAAAATGTCATCCAATTAAAAAATAAAAAAGATTCTAGAGTTTTTTTCCGAATTAAGTCCTTTTATCAGAAAAATCTTGAATTTAATGAGGAGAAAAAATCTATCTACCATAGAGGGGAAGGAGGAGGAGGTCATAACGGAAGTGCTTCCCAAGGGATAAGGTGCCAACACTCCTTAAGATACATCTCTCAGGAAGGAAACCACTCACCAGGATTTGATTTTTTAAGGGAGAATTTCATTTTAAATAATGAACTTCTGTCTCATTGGGTTCCTAATGATTATTTTTTAGAAAAATCAGAACTCTTTGATGATCTTGGTATTTTTTGGGAATTAGAATCAAATAGTTTACCAGAAAACGCGGAATTTAAATTTGTCACCCTACCACATTCAACTTATGTCATTACCGGTGAATATCATAATAGTTGTTCTCATGCCGGAATAAATCCCATAAAAGCACCTGTTAAAACCAACCGGGAAGCGTCATTAAGTGTTGAAATAGAGAGCTTTGTTGAGAAGATTTAGTAATCATCATAGAATAACTAATATGAATCTGTGTTTCATTACCTCAAATATTCGTTTTGATAATCCAGAAGATGGCGTAAACGCCTGGCCTCATAGAAAATCACTTCTGGCCCAAACCTTACTGGCCCATGAACCTGACCTGATCGCTACTCAGGAAGGAAGATTTCATCAACTTAAAGAATTTGAGGAACTCCTAGAGCACTATCATATAGTTGACCATCACCGCTCATGGATAAAAGAGCGTATGTACCCAACATTTTTTGTAAAAAAGAATGCTTTTGAGATCATTAGAAGTGAAGATGTATGGCTTTCTGAAACACCCGAAGTTGCAGGAAGTCTTTCTTTTGGAAGTACTTTCCCAAGGCTTCTCACTTGGATGAAAATCCAAATTAAAAATTCCGAAAAAAAATTCCTAGTTATTAACACTCATCTCGATCATGTAAGGTCTGAAACACGACTTGAACAAGTACGAGTTCTAACTAACAAAATCCAACAACTAAGAGACGGAGTAAGCTACCTCGTGCTTATGGGTGACTTCAATGATTCTCCGGAAAGTAAAATACGTAAAATCATTCTAGAATCATTTCCTGAGCTAGAAGATGCTTGGAGTCGATTTAATTTCAATGAAGAAACTTCACACCATGCATTTAATGGTGAATGCCAAAATGGGGCAAGAATTGATTGGATTCTCACTGATCAGAGACTCATTATAGAAAAACATACACTAGACAAGACGACAATTGAAGGGCGCTATCCTTCTGATCATTTTCCTGTCATCTGTAAACTGAAAGGTCCCTACTGATTAAGTGCTCCTGGTTTTAAGCCAACTTCACTACCTAACTGCAGATAAGTTTCAAGACCTTTTTGAGTATTGGTTAAAATATCCTTGGATGGAGTCCAGGCCCCTTTTTCACCAATTAAAACAACCGTAGATCCTCCGAACAAAAAGTAACCTTTCTCCTCGCCTCTTAAAAATGGTTTATTCCATCGGTGAGTTTGAACAATTTTTCCGACACAAATGGCGCCGACCTCTATGTAAGCAAGTCTTCCAAAATTTTCAGTCTGAAGAATGGATACGTGACGCTCATTTTTTATAAAAATTTGATTTTTATATTTTAATGCAAAAGGATTAACTGAATCATAAGCACCTGGG
>CANHIY010000055.1 GCA_947461175.1 Bacteriovoracaceae bacterium | reverse complement strand
ATCTTTCTAATCGTGAGTATCCTTTGGATTGGTTGGGTTGTTTATTCCCGAAATAAAATACTTATCCCATATTATAAAAAAATGTTAATGATGGAAAAAGATAAGGCTTCATTCGATATTATTCGTCAGATCATACACGATACGAAAGGAGAAATCGCATCTCTTGATCTTTTAAGCTACGAGATCGATGATACGGAGAAGGCCAGGGAAATGCGATCAACACTGGATAAGATAAGAAAAGCCTTTAACAATCTTCATCAGGTTAAGGAGTCAATCATTCCTATTAAAAGTGAGTCCTTGCATAAAGTGCATGATCTGATGGCAGGAATTGAATCACATTTAAAGGTTAAGTATAAGCATCTCAACCATTTTAGATTAATCTGTGATCTTAGCAAGATAACATCTGAAAAACTAAAATTAGATTCAGCACTTTTTGAAAGAGTTATTTTTAATCTTGTTGAAAACTCAGTAACAGCTCCATTTAAGAAAGAAATCCTCATAGCAAAAATAATCGCAGAGATAAGAAATGATAAAATCATTTTTCAGATCGTTGATAATGGCGAGGGAATTTCTGAAGATAACCTGAAAAAAGTTTTTGAAAAAGGATTTACAACTAAATCTAATGGGACAGGACAAGGGCTTTCTTTTGTCAAAGTTCAAGTTGAGTCATGGAAAGGTGAAATAAGTATAAATAGCACTTTAGGAATTGGAACCACTGTGACCTTAAGCCTTCCTCTTGCAGAAAAGCCTAAGTTTATTGTTCTTGATGATGATAAATATCTTTTAGATCGTTATCAAAAAATGTTACAGCGTTTCGGTAGCGAGGCCCGGACTTTCAGAACGGGAAAAGAGCTTTTAGATAATGCCAAAGGTATAAACCCAGAAAGTATTTTTCTTCTAGACTATGATCTAGGCAATAATGAAGTGGGAACCGACGTAGCGCAAAAACTAAGTAAGATGGGAATGAAAAATCTTTATCTACATACTGGCAACCCGATGACTGATGAAATGAACTATCCATTTCTTAAAGGCATTTTAACTAAAGGGAATTTTGCAGAGACAATGAAAGAATTAGATTTGTAATAGTAAAATCTGATATTTTTTTTTGAAGTACTAAGGGTCTTTTGATGGTGGATGGAAGTAATCCATCCACCAAAAAAATTAGTCAACTTGTAGTTTTATAAAGCCTAATCTTTAAATTTCCCCATTGAAGTTCCTCTATAAATCCTTCCCCTTCATATGGATCAGGAACTCCAAAAAGAATTTCATGGAGACCAACTTTTAAAACACCGCAGACCTTCCTAAGATCATCCAAATTATGGACGTCCTTTCCTGTAGTCCATCCGAAAAGTGTTTGCTGTTTTACCCCACTAAGTTGGGCGAGAGTCTCAATGGGTAATCCTCTTTCCAGACAAAGCTTAGTGAGATTTTTTGCCAGTTCCATGATGGCCCCCCTTGAATAAGGTTGTGACTGTCATGCGTTCGGTAAAGCTAGAAAGTTTGGTAGGGCCTTGGGAAGCCTTCTTTAAGGTGGCCAGTTGGATTTCTGCGGCCAATAGAAGGACTCCCGAACCGATTAAGGTGGCGGTGATGGCAGTCTGAATTAAGCTAGAAATCCAAGAAAATAATGCGTTCATCAAAAACCTCAATTTTGTGTTTATTTGGTTCGATGATAACTCATAAAAGAGAATGATTATGGACAAATACCTGACTTCAAATTGGTAGCAAACTGGTAGCAATTTGGAAGCAAACTCACGAAATTTCCCGACGTTTCACGAAATAAAAGTCAAAAAATATTGCTTGCCCTGTAGTGTTTTTAAGTAGTTGCTTTCAATGAGTTTAGTTGAAATAAAAAAGCCATCTGCAAAGAGATGGCTTTTTAATGGTGCCCAGGACTGGACTTGAACCAGCATGCCTCGCAGCGCTACCACCTCAAGGTAGTGTGTCTGCCATTCCACCACCTGGGCACAGAAGATTGGAAGAGGCGAACCAATAACTTAAGGAATAGGTGGGGATTTGTCCACTTATTTTTAGGCAGAATTAGTGAGGTAGAATATCTTCCAACTCTTCAAGATAAAATTTTATGCGGCCTAATTTGGACTTCACAAGCTTAAGCTGTTCCCGGAGTCTGTATATGGACTGGTCTGGGAATTGGTGTTCCTGGACCAGATGAGATCTTAGGTCCTGCCTCTGGGGTGGGCGGGAATGATGGGCAGGTTCTTCCCTTAAATTTAATTCAGGAAAGTCCTGAAGGAAATCAAGTGATCTTCTGTTAATAAAAGAAACAACCTTTAGTTGACTCCGTTCAACGTTCTCTGTTCCACTGAAGTTCATGGGTTCCTTTTTAATTTTGTTCCTTCTCTACGCCATCGTAGAGTTACCAGGACACACCCGAATTAAACTTCAGTTTTAGGGTTCTTTGGGAAAAAAAAGAGGATACATGTAAAGCTTTCAAAAGCTGTCTAAGGACCTCCTAGGCGAAAAATTCCTACCCCTCTGCCAGGTAAAAAAATTCAGTAAAATAAAGGGATGAGTAAACCTAACTGCACCCAATGCCAGCACTTCTATATAACCTGGAAACCTAAAACCCCTAATGGATGCCGACGTTATGGTATTGAATGTAAAGACAGGCCTTCAGCAATTGTGGCCATGGCCGGTATGGGTGAGTGCCAGGGGTTTTTGGATAAAAAAAGAGCTCAAAAAGATCAGGCCAAAAAAGACCTGGACCTAAACCGAGACGACGTTTGGTAGGTCTTTGTTAAGCTCATGATAGTTCGGAAAAACTTCACTGATGATCCCTCCCCCTAGGCAGTGATCTCCCTCATAAAAAACAACTGATTGCCTCTGAGTCATGGCCCTTTGGGGTCTGTCAAAGAAGACTTCCACGGATTCACCCTTAATGGCCACCGTACAAGGCTCGACAGGCTGACGGTACCTAATCCTCGCTTCACAACGGAAAGTCTCCTGGGAAGGTGTTTTAAGCCAATTTAAGTCACTCGCCTTAAGCCCATCGGCGTACAGGGCCCTATGGTCCTGGCCCTGGGCGAGGATCACTTCATTTTTGTCTAGGTTTTTTCCCACCACAAACCACGCTTCCCCGGGGCCACCGATGCCCATGCCTTTTCTCTGCCCCAAAGTGTAAAAACAGGTACCATCGTGGGTGCCGAGGATGTGGCCCTTTAAATCCACAAAATGGCCCTTCACACTTTCTATGTACTGAGACAAAAATTCCTTAAAGTTCCTCTCCCCGATGAAACAAATCCCAGTGGAATCTTTTTTGGTGGAGGTCACAAGGTCAAAGCGGCCTGCAAGTTCTCTTACCTTTGGTTTAGGGAGGTGTCCGATGGGAAAGAGCACATCTTTAAAAACCTCTTTCTGGACGGCATATAAAAAATAAGTCTGGTCTTTGTTTTTATCCACAGCATTTTTTAATTGCCCTTCTTCCACCTGGCAGTAGTGTCCGGTAGCAAGGTAATGGGCCCCCAGAAGCTTTGAGCGCTCATAAAAAACTTTGAACTTTATTTCTCGGTTACAAAGAATGTCCGGATTTGGAGTATGGCCAGATCTGTAGTCGTTTAAAAATTCTGTGAACACCCCGTCCCAGTACTCCTTCACAAAATTCACAGAATAATAGGGGATCTCTAGTTTTTCACAAACCTTAATAACATCCTGGTAATCTTTCTCCGAAGTGCAAACGCCCTCTGAGTTTGTTTCTTCCCAGTTTTTCATGAAAATGCCAATTACCCTGAATCCCTGAAGCTTACAAAGAAGGGCCGCCACCGATGAATCAACTCCGCCGGACATGCCGACCACCACGGTTTTTTCACCGTTTTTAAGATAATCCTCGTACGAGAGGTTTACTCCATATTCTTTTAGAAGCTCAGGTTCATAAGATAAATGCATGGCCCCTTTATAGCGGATCCATGCCCTTTTTCCAAGACTCCAAAGGAGATTTTACCTACTTAAATCCAGAAGAGTCCCGGCCACAGCACCTCCTATGAACTGATAGGAGTGCCAAAGCGTTCCATGGTTGAGTGTTTCAGGTGTATCATCTGAGGTTTGATAGAATTTGGGGTTAAAATCCTCTTCCCAGTTTTGAGTGAAGGTCACTGATTTAAATCCCTCTTCCCAAAATCTTACGTTGTCCGAATTTTCAAAACCATTGGGTCTTAACTCAAAACTCACCTTTTGAGTTACCTTACTTCCTTTGTCGGTAAGACTTTTCGCCCAGCTTTGTTCATCGGAGAGGTTTCGAACGTAGGCACACATGTTGCCACTCTTTTTTTTCTTATCAAAATAAGTGGTGTCCTGGCCCAGCATCTCAAGATTCACCACTCCTAAAACGTCTTTTCCGGAATTTTTTAGCTCCCGAGCATATAGGAAAGAGCCATGAAACCCTATGCCCTGCCAATCAAGAAACACCACCTTCACCGAGTAGTTTAAATCCATCTCTGAAAGGGTTTTAATAAGGCCTAAGGCCACGGCCACACCGGAAGCGTTGTAGTTAGCACCAGGCATGGAGGATTTTTCATTTACAAGAAGAGTCTCTTTGTCGTGAGAGATGGTGTCGTAGTGGGCCGATACCACCAAAACTTTTTTAGGATTTAGGCCTTCTTTTTCCCAAATGATATTCTGGACAGGAATATTTTTTCTTGATTCAGAAAGCTCCTTCATAAAGAGAGTAAACCTTAACCACTTCTGATAATCTGGATGATTTGAAGGAATTTTTCCCTCTAACTTTTCATCAAAATCCTTTTGATAAAATTTTTTAACCTCATCAATCTGCGGTTGAGTTGAAGTGATGGTGAGTTGTCCGGTTTTTTTTAAGTCTGCTTTCAGAATCTCTTCTTTAAGATAATCCCTGGCCCGGTCATGCCCGGGGAGCCCCACCATCCGGGAAGGAGAGGAGACATTCACAAGACCACTCACCCAATCCATAAGATGTTTTTGTGAAACTTTTTGGAGTTCATTTTTTAAACTTCCAAAAGTGGATGGTGCTCTGGCGGAAGCATTAAAGGAGAGGCTAAAAATCAAGAGTGGGATCAACTTTAGTAACACTTTGGTCTCCTTCTTCCTCGATGGGAAGTAATCTTAATTCACCGGTGAAAAGGACTTTAGAATTTTTTCCCTTCTTTTTCATCACAGTTACGGATACACCTGGCATAAGTTTTAAACTCTCTTTTAGCTCAACATAAAAGGTCGAGATGGTTTTAGGGTAGACCCAGCATTCAATCTCCCCCATGCCATTCATCAAAAGATATCCAGTGGCAGGTTCTGAAATCTTTAAACCAGCACTCTGTTGGCAATTTACCACCCAGAACTTGTTATTAACCCGGATGGTCTGACTTAGACGTTCAATCAGAGTTAAACCCATGGGTTTTTCACTCCTAAGATGAATCCCCATCCTCTCTTTCAGATCATCTGGCACTTTTTTTTCTAAAAATGGGTACAACTCTGGAGTAAGGGTTAAGCACTCAGGAGTCTTTTTTTGAGAACCAAGATCTTGAATCCCAAAATTTTCTGCTAAAACCATGACTTCTTTCTGAGACAGATCTGCCAGAGGAAGAAGGAGTGAGGAAAGGAGCTCCTGAGGTAAGGAGGAAAGTAAACCTGCCTGGTCATGGATATGGTCATGAGAGCTGTGGACCTGATATTTTCCAGAGGGTTCAGTCTGAAAAACTTTTCCATAATGACCGGTTGCCAATCGAGAAGCACCAAGAGTTTTCATTTTCTGAAAAAGAGCACTTACTCTGAGTTCCTGGCAGCTCATGCAATGCCTTGAGGACTTTCCCTGAAGATGATCCGAGACCCATACACCCACCACTTTTTCCATGAATTCATCACCCAAACGGATTACATGATGAGGGATACTGAGCCGGTGACAAAATTCCTGGATGCCTTTGAGCTTTTCATCACTTAAATGACAGGAAAAAGACGTGGGCCCCTCTTTCGAAGGATCCTCCCAAATGTTAACCACCGTGGCGGCCACAAGGTTATAACGCTGAATTTTTAGCAGATGGGCGGCCACCAGAGAGTCCATACTGCCTGAAATTCCAATAAGGACTCTCGTATCCCGAGTGCCATGATCAGGAACAGGCGCTTTTAAAGGCTGATTTTTTGATTCCATCTCTTCATTATATTTTAAGCTTTAACCAGAATAAACCGAATAATTCCTTGATGAAAAAAGATTTACCATCAGGTTTATACCTATATAGAAAAAACTCCCACGAGCATACGGCCTTAAAAGAGATGCTTCAGTTTATGAAAACCGTCTCTCCTTCTTCGGCCTTAAGTTTTTCCTACGTTGAGGCCCATGACTCCTTACACCCTCACCTGTCTTTATGGGAGAATCTTCAACTGGCCTTGGCAGGAGTATCAAGCTGGAAAGAACTCTACCAGGGGCTTATTCCTGAGCAGCAGGCCCTCTTAAACCTTCTGAAAGAGCCCTACAAAAAAGTCAAAGACGCTGAGGTATGGGAAAAATTTATTGTGAGTTTTTTAAAAGCAGTCCTAGGCCCATCGAAAAATATTCTGATCGACATGAATGAAGAATTAATCTCTCCGTTTTTAATTGAAGGACTTAAAAAAATGGTCCTGTCCTGCATGGATACTAAGAGAGTTTATCTCGCCAGTGCCAATATGCCTGTGTGGCTTGATTGCGCCCACAGTATTGTGAAGAGGATTGAGTATAAGTTTGAAGTTGAACCTCTTGATCCTGTAATCATCAAAACTCATTTCACTTGAATCAACTATAACTCATCCCAATAGAATCCCTCACCCTTATACTGCAGTTAATTTTAATCGCGGTGGTGGTAAACTTATTCATCGGCTTCACTCTGATCTGTAACGACCAACGACCAATTTCAACCTCTACGCTTGAAATATTTCCAAAGTCCAAAATTTTTACTTTCGAAAGTTCCGTTGAGAGTTCCTTCATGGAATGTATTTTAACCTCTCCTCTCTGACCATCTAGAAAATCATGGAAAAAAATCACCTGCAAAATATCCTCTCGGCCAAGACCAAGTAAAGGAGGAAGAGAATGTTGAAACAGCACTTTATTTTGCGATAGGGCCTCACTCAAGATGTGATGCATTTTTTCCGCAATCCTTCCATAGTAGGCCTTAAGAATTTTTCTCGATTCAGCACATAAATCTCCAGGAAGTTCCGATAAACCTTTGGACACCCAGTGATGAAAGTGACCTGGATAATCGAGGTCATGAAAAGCATGAAGCTCAAAGGCCATGCGGTTAAACTCCAGGTCAACAAAATGATTAAAATCCTCCTGGATCTTTGAAGGGATGAAAGAAAAATATTGGGTAAAAAAGCTTTTGATACCACCACTCTTGGTGTTCACATAAGAAGACTTCTTATTAAGCTTAAGACTCACCAACAGGGCCCCTTCTTTTAGGCCCAAAATAAGGTCGGCCTCGTGGAGTTCACCACCTTGGAGTTGTTGGGAAAATTTTCCCACGACTTTGGAGGAAACCGGAACTTCATTGAGGTAGGAGAGAAGATAGTTGACCACTTCTTTGGATGAATCCAACAAAAAGGAGAGCATCTGGGGATAGAACTGACGGACCATGCGGTCTTGTTGAGAAAGGATATGGAGGTAGTTTTTATCAAGAGAGTTATGAAAACTTAGCTCAAAATGACCTCTGACTGAAAGTTCTTTTGCTACAAGGTATTCAAACAAAGAGCCCTTCACTTCATTAAATAAGGCCTCTTTTTTTATCCACTCCCTATTCATTATTAGTTATTTTTCCCAATAGGCCTCTTCAAGCCCATCTTCTCTTTCAGGGAGCCCTCTGAGAAGCCTTGGAGAATTTTGAGACAGCACCTCATAGGAGACTCGGTTGGCGTATTTACTGATCTGAGAAATTGAGGAGTAAGTTAAAAAGTCCGCCACATGTTTTGGGGAATTTGGGACCTTATTCCTGTGGTAAACATTGGCCGAAATGTCGTGGAGGACCGCCGACAAAGCTGCATCCCCTGCTCCGTTGGTGTTTTGAATCATCACCGGTCCGCCACGGAAAGGATTAATATGAGTGTAGACTTTTTTTGGATTTTTAATATCAATTCTTCTCTGGGCCCGGGAATACTCAAACTTATTGTATTCAACAATTGACTTGGTATGAAGGGGCTCTTTTGTTAAACGAGATAAGCTCTCATCCACCAGTGCACCGATATAGAGCCCCTTGGCACCAACGGTGAGGAGCACCATATCCACGAGGTCCAGGACTTTCTCGGCCGCATGGAGTGGGTCACTAATACCTGTCAAGGTCAGGGCCTCTGCTTCATTCATAGCAAGAACAGAAACATACTTTGGGATAAAATCCAGAAGAAATTCTTTTTTCTCTCCAACCAACCCACTGGTCCCCAGGGTCAGAACCACTGGAACTTTAAAGGACTTGGCCAATTCTACCGCCTTTAAAGTGGACTGGAAAATAGGAGAAGACTCATCTCTAAAAGTGTAGGCAGAAACAAGAAGTGCTGAGGCCCTTTGGATCACTTCAGAGGGAACATAATCAGGAGTCAGGTCATTCATGCACCCCTTACTGATGGCAAAAGTCCTCTCTGAATCCGGTGTGATAAAACACAAGGCCCTTCCCATGGGACGAGGGCAGGGTCTTAAGTAAGAGAGGTTTACCTTGGAGCTGGTGTTACAAATGTATTTGTAGGCATAGTCTCCCACTTCAATATTTTTATTAATCGCCCCCAGGGCAACAGAAGGACAATCTGAAAGGATTGAGTAGTTATGAAGAGTATTCCCAACCGCCCCACCGGGAAACTCTCCGGTGATTTCATGATTTTTTTTGTAGTGCCAGTAAATAGAATCTGCCAGATCATCATCGATGATGAAGGATTCACCTTTTTTAAATTCATGTCTTTTTAAAAAATCCTCTTCAACTTTTATTTCAATGTCCACAAGGAGTTGATCAATCCCCACCACGAAGACATTTCCGGGACGAAAAATCTCATCATCAAAGGAACTTCTCTGCTTGTCTTCAACAGGAAAGTAGTGCTTGGTGTTGCGCCGACCGGGGAACTTCATAGGGACCTCTTGAAATGGAGATTACCAGGTATTTATAAACCTCCGAGGCCATTTTTAAAAGAGACTCGTGGACGCAGATTGAGACTTTGTGGTAGTTTTTACATATATGTTTAACTCTGAACTTCCAAAAAAAGCTCCTCTTTTTGACTATTTCCCGCCCCTCGGGGCGCATTTTAGAGGTATCGTGTCAGTGCCTCACTCAGGAGAAACCATTCCTGAAGTTTTTCATCCCTTCCTTTCCGGGGACCTTCAGGCCTATAAAGAAGATGTTGACTTTAAAGTGAACGAACTCATTGACATTTCACACCTTCAAAAATCGGGAATTGCGGTGATGGTCTCAAACATCCACCGAATCTGTGTGGATTTAAACCGTTCTGAAGATCAGTGTGTCCTGTTTTGGAAAGAAAATACCCAGGGAAAAAAACTTGTCTTGAAGGAACCCACACCCTTAGAAGTTGAAAAATTTATTGAGAGTTATCACCGTCCCTATTTTGAAATGCTCAAGGCAAACATCAGGGATCTTGAAGGAAAGAAAAAAGGTCCTGTTTCGGTCATTGACCTCCACAGCATGCCTTCAACTCCCACTGCCTACCACATGAAACAAAATCCCAAACAGGAAATTCACAGACCTGAGTTCTGTGTTTCTGACCGTCGGGGAAAAACTTGTTTACCGGAATTTATCAATTTTTTTCATGAAGAGTTTATTAAAAATGGTTACGACTCCCGCATGAATGATCCCTATGTCGGAGGATTTGTGACGGAATTTGTAGACCGCTTTAGGACTAACAATATTCAAATTGAAATTAAACGCTCAATCTATATGGATGAAACAACCAAAGAACTTATTCCCTCTTTTGTCCAAGAACTCAAACCATTTCTCACCGCTCTAATCATCAAGGGAATGGAAACATTTGATTCGTAGAAGTTTTTTTTCACCCATAAAACTCAAATAAATTATCTAGTGAATCACATCTTCCTCAGGATTTTTTTGTTTTGTGTCTTTGGCCTTTTTTAAGAAATCATTCATTTTTTCCTCAGGTGTGAGTTCTTGTTCAGGCACAGGTAGCTGTTTCTTTTTTTGTTGGAATTTTCCCTGGGACTCAAGTTCAATTTTTCGCTGAAGTGTTATATTAGGGTTTTCATTTTTTCCAACGTGGACACTTGTGGTGAAGGTCTTTCCGAAATAATCAATGCCAAATTTGTAAAGTGGTGCCAGTTGACGTTCATTTTTGGAGTTTCTTTCAAGGTAAAAAATCATTTCCTTAAAAAGATCAGCGTTTTGATAATCTTGAGTCCATGCTGAAAATAAGTAGAGCATGCCCTCCTGGTCAATTTGCCTTGAAAAATTCAGCTGTTTAAATTCTTTATAAATTATTTCACCCAGCATCGGATCCACCGGTTGGAAGGAAATGGACTGAAGGTACTTCGTTCTTAATTTTTCTGATTCAATATGTTCCGTGGAGGTCTTCAGCACAAAGGAATAAAGGCCCCCATTTTTATTGGTGACAAAAAGTTCGATCCTACTTTTTTTGTCCCCAGAAAAAAAACTAATCAAGGCCACATTCTCTGAAAGAAGTCCATATTCCAGTGTCTCAGGAGGGAGCATCTTTGATCTTAGATGCAATAAATAGAGATCATAGATCATGCTATCAATGGATTTAGGAACAGGGCTTATTTCAAGGGAAAAAAAATCATTCCATATTTTTTCAGAAGAAAATTCTAAAATCCTGTTTCTTACATAGGGGAGCTTAAATAAATCCTGTTCTAGAGAAAGCTCCTGAAAAAAATCAACCGGCAGAGAATAGATGCTGGCGATTTCTCTGCCCTCTGGATCCAAAATTAACATGCCAATTTTAGGAGGAGACAGTTTATCATCACTCTCTACCACAGGCACAGTTTGGTACAAAGGATGCCTCACAGGTAGGGGAATTTTCGTGTTTCGTAGAGAGAATTCTCTCCAAAGCTGGCCATAGTCTTCATCAAAGGGGGGAAGATCTTTAAGTTTAGAGGGGATCAGCCATTGTTTTTTAAAATTTTTAATGTGATAGAGTTTCTTTTCCCCTTTGCCGACAATCCATTGGGAGTATTGTTTATAGGGATAACTTTTAAAGTAATAAAAACCACCGAAGATTAACCCAAGGCCAATTACACCAAGAATCAATATGATACTTCCAAAGATCCGCATGCCTCATCCCCAAAATATAGAGGCTTATCGGCCTTTAAAAAAAACTCATGATATTTTTCTTAAAACCGAAAAGAACGAGGTAGATCCTTACAAGGTTCATATGAAAATTTTATTACTGGTAACAACATTAATGATGATCTCTGCCTGTGACGCTCCCAGAAGAACCAGGGACCCCTATCCTTACACAGGTGAAAATAATTCCAGTAACAACTATCAAGGCCACAATTTTAATCAAGGATATACGGGTACAGACCCCTCTCAACCCTCCCCTAATAACAACACTCAAACTCAAACCGGTTTTGAAAGCTGTGACCTTTCGAATCGTTTTTACTCTGTTGATATAGGCCACTTTGGAATTTGCCAAAGTAGTCTCAATGAAACTTTGTTAAAATTTCGCTCAAGCCTTGGTTCACCCTCTGTGCGAACTTGCTTAATTCCTACGTATAAGGATTCTAGTGGGGCATCCACTTATATTGGAAATCCTCAATGCCTCTACACCACAGCTGGCCTGGTCACAGAAGGGAGATTATTTAAAGACCGCACCGGATTCACGAACTACCCCTTAAACGGTGTGATCGTCATGAAAGAGCCTCTCATCCCAGAATACATAAACTGCATGAATGCCTTCTCAAATTGGCCAGGACAGGTGTGCACTATGGGTGTTAACACCAATCAGTACTGCGGCTACTGGATACCTCGCTGTCCAAATGGTGGAAAAACAAACCCCTCCTGCGACGCTGAAGCAAAAAATTACATGGGCCAAGTCTGTAATGGTTTTAAAACAAAATACTCTAATGCTTACGTGGACATTCGTCTGAAATAGGAATCACTAGTTAAACTTTGGAGACAAAATCTTCGCCCCCGACATAAATTCTTTGACCAATTCACTTTTTTTCGAAACAAATGTGAGTATCGGAATAAAAATATCTGAGTTGTGTTTTTTGTCATCAAGAACCACTCCGATGACCACCTGATGAAACTCAACCTTTTCGCTATAGGTTTTGATGTAAGTTCTGATCCGTTGATGATCTTCTATGGATTCATAAATGGAGTCCGGTTTTTCAATACTTCCAGGAATATAACTGTCAAAAAGATGAAAGTCTTCCACTCCAATATCATCAGGAGAACCTTTTAGAACAAGTCTTGAAA
The DNA here is from genome assembly GCA_947461175.1 of Bacteriovoracaceae bacterium. Lineage (GTDB taxonomy): Bacteria > Bdellovibrionota > Bacteriovoracia > Bacteriovoracales > Bacteriovoracaceae > Peredibacter. Next base: position 6,155 of record CANHIY010000055.1, on the reverse strand, counting down.
GGTATTCTGACTTTTTTAATCCAATCCATTCGGCCACCTCCTCAGATATAAAAAAATCGTCTCTCCTCTCCATAATTACCTCCAGGATGGCAAAACCTACCCTCTCACCTATCATACCACCTCCGGTTAATATAGGAGAGAAGAAAAGGAGTTTTATGCGCAAGTTGCAGGAAGCTGATGGGTTAGACCAATTGATTGAATCTGGAAGTGCAGGTTTTTTTCCTTTGTTTTATCACGACTGGATTCATGAGTCCTTTACAGATGTAAAGGAGATGAGGTCCATCACCTTCTCGATGGCAGCAGAGAATGTTCACAAAGTTTACCGTCAGATAGAAAAGTATCACTCACTGGAAAGAAAAAAAACAGCGATCCATGCCCTCAAACGGGACGAGCGAAAAATTTTTGTGATGTCGTTCATGAAGATGGTTGAATACAGAACACTGGATAAATTAAGAGAGCTCCATTGATTAAAAATATCAGCGTAGGATTGTTTTTTTTCTCTGTGCTCATCCACTCTGTGAATGTGAGGGCCGAGTACCGTGCCTATCAGTACTTGGTGAAAACAAATGATCCTTACGCTGTGGCCACAAATGCTAAGGCCCAGTACATTGTTTCCACCCTTAATCCACAGATGTACAAAAGTTATCATGGCGGTTCATTTATCACCGTGGACCTTCTAAGAACCTGGATTTGTCCTGGGTACACCGGAAGAGGACAAAAAATATGTGATCATCCCTATGATAAGGAGGATGGTGATCTATGAGCGGAATCAGAGAACTCGATAAACACAACCTTACCCAGCTTGAGGCCTCAAGAAGACGACTCGAACAGCGGATTAAAAGCATGCAAAATGTCCACGAGGAGTATGAGAGCGACATAAAAAAGGTCCATCATGATCAAGTGGTAGAAATACAAAGGAATAATCAATTTCAAATCTCCCGAGAAAATGAAAAAAAAGAAAAAGTTCTTGAAGAGATGAAATCGAGTCTTCAGCAGGCACAAACAATGACAGATAAAGAGATGTATGAGCTGAAGGATTTTTCACAAAGGCAAAAGAGTGAAATGCAGAAAAAATACGCTCTTGATCGTGAAAGAATCAGTGATGAAAATGAAATTTTTCTCCAAGATCTAAATGAACATTTTAACGTGGCCTCAGACCATGTGGATCAGACCGGTAAACTGCGTCTTCAATCCATGAATTCAAAAATGCAGGATCAAATAAGAAACTTAAGAGAATTTCATGAAAATAAAATTGAAAGAGATGTTCAACAATTTAGTGACCGGGCAAGAAATAATGAAATTAGTTACTTAAAAGTTAAAAATCAGCAAGATCAGGCCTTTGGAAAAGAGAGAAAGATGGCCCACATAAGACAGGAGGCCGAAATTCAGAAAATAAGTGATGTCCACTCTTCTAATTTAAAAAATCTTGATCAAGGTTATAGAGAGGGTCTTAAGGATCAGGAAGTTTTTTTTGAAGGAAAATTTAAAAATCAATTCGAACAACAAAATGCTTCCTTTAAACGAATCGAAGAGAAAAATAAACTTCTTCTTCAGGATCTTAAGAATTCTCTTACAAAAGAAATCTCCAAGATGGCCGAACGACAGGATGACTCATTTTATCAGTTTGAGTCCATAAAGCCCCGCTTGAAAGAATTTGACGACAGGATAGAGATCGAAGTGGATGTACCAGAGTATTCTAAACAGGATATACAGCTCTCGATCAATCAGAAAGAGGCCATCGTTAATTTTAACCGCCGCTATCATGATGCTTCAAGGCTAGAGGATGGTACCATCAATAAAGTGAATAAGGTTGAATCCTACTCCACAAGGCTTCAAATCCAAAGGCTTCTGGACCACAAAACATTAAAATCAAATTATGAAAACGGAACGATGACTTTCACTGTTAAGTATGCTTAGAAGGATAGGATTCGTATAAAAACTAATCCACCAGAGCAGAAAACTCCGAATACTCAAGTTTTTTAACAGAAATAAGGTTTTCAGAAATTTCTCTAACTTCAGAACGAGGTGATCCTTTACTACAAAACCGGTGAAGCTCCTTCAGGGACTCTATGTCCCCCTGGGCCAGGACATGAACGGATCCATCCGGTAAATTTCGCACGTGACCAACCAAGGGCAGTTTATTAGAAAGGACAAAGTCCACCACGCTGTAGCGGAAACCGACTTTTTGAACTTTACCTTTTATCACTAGTGTCATCTGAAGCATGTGGGTATTTTCGCAAAAAAATAAAGAAGATGTCTAGTTGTTCGGGGTACAATTAATTCATGAAGCGTCCCAAATTAGTTCATTTTACGGCCATTGAATCTGATGAGTATATCCACATCCGTGCCTCCATGACCTTTTCTTCCCAGGGACGTTTTGAAATTTTAGATGAAATCAATTTTAACTTAAAGGATCTTGTTCCCACAAGACCCATCCAAAGCATGGGTCTTCTCTCCTCCAATGAATTCAGGTTAAAAATTATTGGCCTTTCTCAGGATGATACGGAGGTGATTGTCCGAAGTTTTGATTCTGATACCTTCGGGAATTTTAATTTTAAAATCCCTCAACCCGAAGCCCTCAATGTGGTGAAACTGAGGCTTTTTGAAACTAAAACTTTTCCCGGTCTCGAGTTACTCATTGGCCACTTTATTCCAACGAAGATCCACTGCCCTAAAAAAATTATTATTTCAGATTTTGATAAAACACTGGTAGACACCAGGTACTCTTCTCTCAAAGAACTCTACCTGTCTTTAAGAAATCCCATCCATTACTTTCCTCAGGTTGACCCCTCCATTGAACTCATTAAAGACTTCATTAAAATTGATTTTCAACCCTTCATTGTTTCCGCTTCTCCCCACTTTTATGAAAATGCTATCCGGGACTGGCTTTACCAAAGGCAAATTTTTACTAGTAATATTTTTCTTAAGGACTACCGAAATATCTTCTCTTTTTTTGAAGGGGACCTTTCTACCAAGGACTTAAAGTCCCAGGGCTTTTATAAATTAAACACCATCGTGAATATTCTTCTCATGACGGGAATCCCGGATGAACTTGTCCTTATGGGAGATGGCTTTGAATCCGATACCCTGATTTACCTGACCCTCGCGGCGGTCCTCATTGGACGCTATGACCCCTGGACCATTTGGAATAACATTAAAAAAGAAGAATCTTTCCTTCTCACCAACCAACAGCACTTTAGGTTCCTCTCAAAGTTTTATCAGCTAAAGAACATGACTGATGCTCATCCCAAGGGAAAACTTGACATCTACATCAGGTGTAGAAAAGAGATGATTGAAAAACTGGAAAAAAGAATTTTTAAACTCGATTTTGCTAATCACTTAAAGCACCATGTGCACTACTACGTAGGTTAAAATGAAATCCACCATCGTGCCGTTAATCGGAGATCTTAACGAAAACCTCTACCAGCTTGGTATGAGGGAGAAGAATGCCTTTCTTGTGATAGAAAACAGGATTAAAAACCTCTTGGGAGACAATCCCCTTATAAGACAAAGTATTGAGCTTCTTTCTAGAGGAAGGATCCTGTTAAAAAAACGGGAGGAAAGCTTTTTTGATCAGTGCCTCTCCTCTTATTGCCAGGGTCTTGGGATTGATCTTTCAAGGTATCAGTCTCTTCTTTCTCTTTTTGAACTCTCAGCACACTACGGGCACCACTACCCCAAACTTAAAGGAATTCTTCCAGGATGCACCAGTGTGTGCCTTAAAAAAGACGGCAACACTTCTCACCTAAGGATGATGGATTTTCCTCTGGTGGGTATTTTTGAAGAATTTGCCAAAGTTTACTACTGGCAAACCTCCGAGCGACCAACTCTTATGACCTATGGTCTAGAGGGGCTCGCCCCTTTGTTTTTTCAGGGCATCCACGGCTCCGGAGTCAGTTTTGCTCTTCACCACAAGCCTGGTACAACTCTCTACAAAGAGGGGGAAGGCATTTTCCAAATTCTTTTTGAAAGCTTCTTTGAAGGAAATCAGTTTGGAGAGATCAAAAAAAATTTTAAAAAGAAAAACTCTATCTCCAAGTGGTCTGTGATCCTGGTTGAACAATCAGGGCTTGTTCAAGAATTTGACATCGAAGGCCTCTCCCTTCAAGGTGAGTCCTATGACTTAAATGAAAACTCTCCCCTCATTTTCACCAACATCCCCCTTAAATTGGAATCTGAGGATTTTCAAAATTTTTGCCGCTTCTCCCGGGACAGGCAACTTTCGGCCAAAGAAAAATTAAAACACCCTCATTCTGGGTCTCTCTTAGACCTCATGACAAAAGTTGATGGCCAGAAAGAAAAAAACTGGATCCACCCCTGTGCCACTCTCTCTACCATCGCAGCTTGGGAAGTTCACCTCACTCAGGGTTTCGTGGATATTAAAGAGGGAGAATCTGCTCTAACCTCCAGCGATGCCATCACGCGGATAAACCTCGCCAGTCACAACGAAATCAAGGTCCTCAAAAAAAGCTCCCCCCTCACCCCCACAGAGAAGGCCTGGAAAAGGGCCGCCAGGGCCCAGAGTGCCTATGATCAGGGTGATTATGAAACGGCTTACCATGAACTTCAAATGGCCCTGGCCCTCATGCCCCAGGAAGTCTGGAAAAACATCTTTCATTTCTACCTTTTTGTCTGGGATTTTAAATTTATCAACAACTCAAAAGAGCTCTCCCTGGTTTATAAGAAACTTAAATCCCTCAAGGTTCCCGACATCCTTAAAGACCAGTGGATTTTCATGATGATGAGGTTTGAAAAAAAATTAAACCTCTCTCCCACTGTAAACGAGAGTGACCTCTCTGCCCCACTCCGGGCCTCCTTTAACCTGGAGAAAATGGCCAATAAAGCAGTATTTGCCACTTGGATGAAACTCCTTTATCCTCGGATGGAAATTTTAGACGTGGTCTCTGTTCCTGTTAAGTAGGGTGGATTATGGGTCTCTTGTATGTTTTTCCAGTGTCCAAAGAAGAAAAAGATTTTGTTATTCATGAAGATGAAACTCTCACTCTAAAGACCTATGGACTCCCCTACATTTTTTGGATCTATGCCCTTTGTTCAATCGCTGTGGTGGTTTTCATGTTCCTCGCCATCAAAGATCCGGTGCTTAAATTAATCTCTCTTGGAGACGAGACGGATAAAACCCTGGGCTACTCCCTCCTCTCCTTCGTGGGTCTTCTTCCGGTCCTGGTTCTGTCTTTCTTTTTTTATGAAAAAAGAATCATGAAAAAAAATCAAACCCTTAAAATTACCCACAGAATTTTTTGGGTGAAGATCTTTAGTGAAACATTCTCCCTAGAGTCTCCAGATAAACTCTCCATCACCCCATTCCTCTCTAGCCCCAACATGGCAAGAATCCATCAAACTGACGAAAACCTTGGATTTCAAAACAAAGGCTACTATGTTTTGTGGTTAGAAACTTCAGACGGTAATAAAATTCAAATTGACCGGCATTCCAGAAAAACGGATCTAGAGAAACTAAAAGACCTCATTATTCATCACTAAAATTGATACAAAAACCCAGCTCCCAAACGGCGCCCAATAAAGGATGGTGAAATATCCTCATAGGTTCCAGGGGTCTCAAAGGGAAATAGATTTGTGTAAGAAAAGTGTCCAAAAAGATCAATACCCATATTCTCTGTCATAATAAACACCATACTCACTCCACCACCAGTGGAATATCCGTAACTATTCACCCGAAAATCACTTCCCACACTATAGCTTGCATAAGGAACCCAGAGTAGACTCCCTTCAAACTTCAGAAGAAAGTATTTTGTTCGGATGAGGCGAAAGGCCCCTCCAAATCCTCCCTCCACCACCCTAAAGCTCTCCTCACCTTGACCAGTTCCTAGGTAATTCATTAAGAGTTGAAAATCATATTTTTTCTTCACCAGTGCCTGGGCCCTAAGCCCCACACCCTGCCACTGAAGCTCATCTCCATCAGCGATGTCTTCATTAGTCTGAGTTAATCCTACGGAGGAATAAAAATTAAAATAGGACACTCCTATACTAGTCTCAGGAAGCTTCATTGCGAGCTCCTTAAACCGCTCGGCCGTAAGCTTCTGTGAATCCATGGCCTCTTTTTCCGTGGAAACATCCATCACACGGATGTAGGCAATTCTTCCAGACACCACAATGGGGTAAACCTGATTTTTATTTCT
>CANHIY010000054.1 GCA_947461175.1 Bacteriovoracaceae bacterium | reverse complement strand
TAAACATACCTGAAAAAAATCGCTTCGTAAAAGAGAATGTCATATCCTTTGATGATTTGAAACCAATCGGGGAGTACAAGAAATCATATTGGCACAAAAAGGAAGAGTCTAAAAAACTAAGAAAAAAAATAAATCAAACCACAAAATCATCCAAGGTAATCAGAAGTCTCTATGTTGAGAAGTTTCCACGAAAAATTTGTTTATAACAATTGGTGTAGCTTTATGGGTTAAACTTTAATTTCCAGATATTTGTTAGAGCGACTTCTAGATAAAAGAGTGCTTCTTGATGAAGAGGAGTACCTTTTAAATACCGAAAAAGATTATGAACTCTCGAAATTTGAAAATTTGGAGACTGTAGCTACAAGTGATCAAAATGAGATTAAGAAAGATCGAATTAAAAATCCGAAACTGAAAATCATTAAAAAATAATTTTCGAGGCTTGACATTATTTGTCCAATTGATTCGATAGAATGATCTTGAAATCTTTTAAAGAGGTTATATAAGTATTCATGAAAAATTAAATAAAGCTATCGATGAGTCTAACTCGATCTCTAAGAGATTCGCAGAGCTTGACCCAAATTATAAAAAGAAGGCTTACCTTGTGCTTTCTTCAAGATTTGGGCAATGCAACCTCACAAATGAGATTTTCGTGATTTTAAAGGAATTCTCCAAGGCCCTCGCTCCTGATGATTCAGTAAAAAAGATTCGTGAGCTTTTAGATTTAAAAGCGAAGGCAATAAAAGATGGGGGGGGTATCAGAAATTGATTCTGAGATAAAAGACCTCGTATCGGGACTTAGTTTTAAAGATGATGTGAATGTTGAGCTTAGATTTAATCCGGGAACATTGGATTATGATTTTATTCAGAAAATCTATTAGAGTTCTTTTATAAATAAGACCCACACAAAATCGCCTCTGGCGCCTGTTTTGTTGAAAGTAAATGAGGTTTTAAATGAAAAATAGGATATGTAACCACAAAAGCTGTATTTACAATAATCAACCTCAGCCGATATCCAATTTTTATAAATGGTCATACTCACCCGATGGTTATGCTTATATTTGTAAAACATGTAATAAAAAAATTCGGAAAGAAAGGTCAGAAAGAAATAAAGATATTAAGGTTGACCCTCAAGTCAATTCGAGAGTTTGCACTTCTTCAAACTGTACCCTCAAAGGAATTGAGCAACCATTGATAAATTTTTTCAAGGACAAAAAAGGTCAATACGGCTATGGGAATACTTGTAAGGATTGTGAAGCTAGAAGATGGGAGAAGAGGAAGATTGATCCTATTTCAAAAGCGAAAAAACAAAAAGTAGATAAAGTATGGCGAGAAAATAACAAAGAGAAAAAAAAGGAAACTGATCGTAAACACCATGAAAGAACGTGGCGAAAATATTATGACACGAATTCTGAAGCACTTAAAACAAAGGCTAAAGAATATTCAAGGGATAATAGGAAAAAAATTACGGCAAAGAGAAATCTTAGAAAGAAGCAAGATATAAACTATCTCCTTTCGGAACGCTTAAGGATTCGTTTGTATCATGGATTAAAAGGAAAAGTTAAGGGTGGCTCAGCGGTCAAAGATCTTGGTTGTGAACTGCCTTATTTAAAATCTCACCTAGAAATGCAATTTTACGCAAATCCACTTACAAATGAGCAGATGAATTGGGATAATTATTGTCATGATGGATGGCATGTTGATCATATAGTCCCAATGTCAGCATTCAATCTACAGGATGAAGAAGAATGTCGAAGTGCATGTCATTTTTCTAATTTAAGACCAATGTGGTCTAAAGAGAATATTGCAAGGAATAAAGAATCATTTGCACGCAGCAAGAACCAGGCAAATGGGAAAATACATGTGAAAATTATTGATGAACAAATATTAATCGAGAAAGAAATAAGAAGTAATTGGCCAATCGAATTAATGGATCCCAGAAATTTTACGACCAATGAGTCATCAAAATCAAAGAAATTATTGATTGCACTTAATTCGGTCTTAAGAGAACAGAAATTTGATAATCGAATTCAAAGTGAAATAATTGAACCTATATATCCTGAGGACGAGATTTCTATTTCAAAGTTGAAGTCTTATTTGGAAGATGTAGGCATATTAAAAACTGAATTTTTAAATGACTCGTTTATACATTCATTTCCATTTATTTCTATTTTAAGTAAGGATAAAAAGATTAATGAAGCTGAATCTGAGATTATGCCGATTAAATTAAAAGAGGCTATGGACTGCTATAATAATGAATATCTAGTCGTTATAGTGTTAGGATATGTAAAAGATCATTTTATAATTTGGGATACAGATTTTTCTTTTATTCAGCCTTTTGTTTGGTGGCCTGCAAATGATCTTCTTAAAAGATCTATTGGGAATTTAATAATGAAATAATTTAGGCGAACGAGATTTTAAGCTGTATTTTTTTATCTTTTCCCATTTTCATTAAAAAGATTTATAAATGTTTTAAGGGACTCTCTTTGAAAATAGTAGATAAAGCATTGGGCGGATTTTTAGGGCTAGCTATTGGTGATGCACTAGGGGCTCAAGTTGAATTTAAGCCTCCTGGAACGTTCCCGCTGGTCACTGACATGGTTGGAGGAGGGGTTTACAATCTTCTACCTGGACAGATTACTGATGACACCATTATGTCGATTTTAAGTACCAGAAGCCTTCTTGAGTGCAAGGAATTTTCAGCTCACCATATGATGGATCTATTTTATAAATGGAGCTCCTCACCCGAGTGCTTTGATATCGGAACCACAATCCAGGAAGCGATCTATGCATACAAAAGAACTGGAGATCCCTTTCAGGGAATTGATGATGAGAACTATTCAGGGAATGGATCCCTCATGCGAATTTATCCCAGCATCTTATGGACTCTTGATTTAAATGATGTGGATGCCTTTAGTATTGTTTGGGATATTTCCCGCCTCACTCATGCTTCACCAATTGTGTATGATGTAAGTTTGAGTTTTTTTAAAATCCTAAGGAAAATCCTATTGGCTGATTCCATTCAAAAAGATGAAATCCTAAAAGGGTTAAAAATTCAGCTTCCTTCAAGATCCTCTGGTTTTGTTTTAGATACCTTTAATGTGGCGCTTTGGGGGTTTGCTAATTCAGAATCATTTGAAGAGGGCGTTTTAAAGGTTGTGAACCTTGGAGATGATGCCGACACCGCCGGAGCTGTCTATGGGCAACTTGCTGGAAGCTTTTATGGAGTTAATGCACTTCCTGAGAGGTTCTTAAGGCATATTCGTGAGAAGGATGAGATTTCAGGGCTTGTTTTGAGGATGATTAAAAGATAAATCTTTTTGATCTATAATCTCAAATTGAATTTGTTAGTTTTGCTAAGATCTCATTTTATATTTTGATAACGATTAACTTTTTAAAGTCTTGAAAATGTATTCGATAATTAAATTTTTTATACTATGTACTTTATTTTGTCTTGCATCTTGCTCAACTACCACTACACAGCCTTTTGCAATAAGTTCTGAAAATGCATGGTTTCTTGAAACTAATAATAAAAATGAAACAACTCCAATATTCTGCATGGCCAACAAAAAAGACAATACTGCTGATCCTGTTTGCTATAAAGCTGAAAAGAAAGATTTTGAATCAAAAAACATGCCAACTGAATCTAGCAAAAGAATGAAGTTAAAGGATTTACTATAAACGAAGGTTTATGATTTTTTCTGATTACTAAATAAAGATGATTTATTAAGAATATTTGAAAAGGTTGTAGCTTAGAAAGCTTATTTCACAGGGTTTAATAATGATAATTTTCAATAATCACCTTCTTCGCTTCATAATGGCTTTCTCGCTTGTGATGATGCTCTCAAGTAATGATCTTTAGGCGAAAAGAGGAAGATCAAAGTCTTCATACCGCTCTCAAAGTGCAAAATCCTATAGGGTTAAATCTTTTTCTCCGCGCGCTTATAAACCAAAGAAAATAAGCTCCTATAAATCATTTAAGTCTCCTAGCTTTAAAAGTAGCTCTTTAAGGCCTAAAAGATCTCGCGCCGTACGTAGTAGTTTTCATCGCTCAAATCCTTGTCCTTCTACTGGAAGGAACAGAGGTTCTTGCCCAGGTTATGAGGTTGATCACATTGTCCCGCTATCTTGTGGGGGATCTGATAGTGTTGGAAATATGCAGTTGCTCACGAAGTCGGCCAATAGAAAAAAGGGAGCCATGGGGTGTAGGAGAAGGTGAGGGAGACTATTCTGGTCGTTGAGGTTTATTAAAGAGTACGGAGATTAATTCTTAGGCTAATAGTTAACTAACGGAAATATCTTTCAAATTCAATGTTGTAAAAAAATATAAGTTGTACTATAATATATCTAGAAAAGTGAAGGGAGTCTAATGGCGAAAGTCATATTGTCGGAAAAGGGGGCTAAAGAGTTTGCAAAAACTATTGAGGTTTTCACTTTGGAAGACAAAATTTCTTTGAGGTATTGGATTTCATTTGTTGAAAGAAATGGTGTTGTAGCTGCTCAGTCTAATCCTTCTTTTCGCGACCACGATCTAATTGGTGAGTGGAAAGGTTATAGAGCAGCTAGTTTTTGATTTTCCGCCCGAGTAATATATCGAATAGTTGATTCTCAGATAGAGATTGTTGAAATTGAAAGAATAACAACAACTCACAACTATAAAAGGTAATTTATGATTAATGCTGGAGAACTTTTAGATAAGCTTGCATTCAATGGATCATCCCCTAATGCTGGTGATTATGTAAGAGCACAAAGAAAGATCTTAAATTTTACACTCGAGGATCTTGAGAATGTTACTGGTATTGATAAGGCAAACCTTAGTGCTTATGAAAATAACAAAAAAGAAATTGGTGTTAAGGTTGCTGTAAAGCTAGGTGCTGCTCTAAATTTAGATCCGAATATCTTAATTGAGTCTACCATTCAGGCCCAACTTAAAAGTCCTGAGATTAAAGAGATTCTTTCAAAATCAAAGAAGCTTTCTAAAATAAAGAGTGCTTAATATGTTACCAAAAAATAGAAAACCAACCCACCCTGGTGAAATTCTTTTGAATGATTTTTTAATTCCTTTGAAGATGACTCAGCAGGATTTTGCACGCCATTTAAATTGGACTTACGCAAAAGTTAACGAGATTGTTAATGGAAAACGCGGGATTAGTGAAGAATCAGCTCTCTGCTTTGCGGATGCCTTTGGCACAACTCCGCAGTTCTGGATCAATCTACAAACTAATTATGATTTGTGGATTGTAGCGAAAGATCATAAAAAAGTTAAGCCTATAACGATGTCGGCGTAGTTAACCTTGGAAATTGGGATCACAACTTTTAAAGGTGATATATGTCTGATGCTTTAAAATTCCTAGAGAAACAAAACGGGCCAACAACAATCGGCATGCTTTTTAGGGCCTATAGAACAAGAAACGACCTAACCCAAGAAGAGGTTGCAGATATTCTTGGCATAGGCAAAAGCCTAGTTTCAGATATTGAAAATGAAAGAAAGACCCTTTCGCTAACTAAGTGTATTGAGTTTGCAAAAAAGCTTGGAGAATCGGCTATTGTTTTCGCTAAAACATGGTGTGAGCAAAGTTTGCGTGTTGAAAAGCTATACTGCACCGTAAGCATATCTCCTATGCCATCTTCTAAATAATCCTCCAGTCATGGCGTTTCACCATCTACGCAGAGGATTGCTGCTAGAAAAGCGACAAAAAAGATTTTGGTTAATGCTCGCAAGAAAGTACATGCAAGGAAAGCATCTTAAGTCTGAATGTTATCGTTTTTTGTGTCTCCTGATTCTTTCTGAAATAGTATGCTACTGGAATAAGTGGAGTTTTATGATTAATGCGGAGAAATTTTTAGACAAGCTTGCTTTTGATGGATCATCTCCTAATGCGGGAGACTATGTAAGAGCACAAAGAAAGATCTTAATTTTTTCTCTTGAGGATCTTGAAAAATGTCACAGGTATCGATAAGGCGGATATCAGTGCCTACGAAAACAACAAAAAAGAAATTGGTGTGAAAGTTGCGGTAAAGTTAGGAGCAGCTTTAAATGTAGATCCGAATATTCTAATTGAATCAAATATTCAGGCCCAACTCAAAAGTCCTGAGGTTAAAGAGATCCTTTCAAGGTCTAAGAAGCTTGCAAAAATGAAGAGTGCTCAACATGTTACCAAAAAATAGAAAGCCAACTCATATTAACGGAACAGTTAAGGGTGAAAGCATTTAACCTCTGTCAAGAGAGCTCCTGATGCGGCGTTAGAGGATCTTAAATTGTATGAAATGTTGGCATTAATTGATTCTTTGCGAGTTGGAAAAGTCAGAGAGCAAGAGATAGCAAAAGAAGAACTCACAAAGAGAATATTAGCTAAAACTCTACGGTTTCATTTGTATTTTGTCATAAGAATTAATCTAAAGTCAGTCACTTAAGTGGTTAGTTCTATTAGGCAATTTTGCCTAATAATAAGATGCGCCCAACCTTATTTCGTGTTATAATTAGGCAGAATTGATTTAAGACTGGATCCCACATGACCGAAAAGAAAGATGACGAATATGTACTAAGAGTTATTTCTGACGCATTGAAGAGTAAGAAAATCGGATAAAGTACTCATGCTCTTGAACGAATGGCCGAAAGAAATATCACAGTTTTTGAAGTTGAAGCTGTTATCAAGTACGGAGACAGAGAACCTGGCCTTGATGAATATGATAAGAAGTATGAATATTGGAGATATGTGATTAGAGCTAAAAATGTAAATGATAGAGACATGGCCATTAGTGTAGATATTGAAGATTGTCCAGAAACTATCATTGTAACTGTTATGTTAGTCGATCCAAATACAGGGAGAAGTTTATGAGCACTGAGATTAAAACAAATTATATTTTCAAAGGATTTGGATTTGGCGTTTTACTCCCAATGGTAAAATTCAAAACTAATTCTAGAAATATAAAGACTTTAGACATAGATATGGAAGAGCTAAAAGACAAGGTAGCCGATTACCTTTTAACTCATAAATATGCCTATTCAGGGGCCATGCTTAACTTCATGAGAGAATATATGTCTCTTTCCACTAGAGACCTTGCAAGCGTTCTAGGAGTTTCTCAACAAACTATTTCAAATTGGGAAAAAGACAAGAAACATGAATCTGTTCCAATGAGTTCATTTCAGAGAATCATGCTTGTAATGAGATTGAAGCAGTTTATTTTTGGCAAAAAAGAAACTGTCATTAATGAAACAATTCAGAATTCACAGGATATTTTAAGTGAATATAATGAGGATCCTTTGATCCTGGATGATCTCTATCAAACTGGATCGTGAAAATCTAATTTCATTTGGTTGATTTTGCCAAACCTATCGAAATACTCGACGTGCACGATAAGAAACCTTATCGTGCAGATCAGTTTTCTTTTCGAATTTTCTCAAAGAAATAAAAATGAAATGAAGTTTTTACGATTTTTTTACTCACTAAAGTTAAACCTAATTGGGAGGTGGCGCAGCCGATTAATTATAAAAACTTATCGGTCATTTTGTGGCCAAAATAGCCACTGCCGGTTGATTTCAAATCATCTTGTGAATTCCGCGATCATTTTTACTTTCACAAGACCTACTCTGTTTCTTTCAGAGCATAATTAGTAGATAACATAAAACTACATTCGAGTGTAGCTTCTTTTATCAAGACTTAACTTTTGTGAGAAATTCTTTAAAAGCTTGATCCCCGCCTTCATTTCGACACCAAGATCCAATCTTTTTTAAATTAACAGGATGTTTCTTTGCTACAATAACAGCTTGATCGAAACACTCTCGCGCCCTAAAGTGAATATAACTTGAAAGACGATCCTTCACGCAATCTGTTGGTGACAGTATTTTAATTTTTACTCCTTCGCTATCAATCTCATTCGGAATAATATTATTGTCTTCACCAATTTCAAGAAAGCTTGAAGGGAACTCGATGTAAATATGTTTACATTCAGGGTGTATATAGTGTCTGCCACTTTTTTTTACAAATCCTATCTCTTTCATAACTTCAGGTAGGTTCTTTACAAAAAGTGAATTCAGAATGAAATCAAGATCTCCAGATTTATAAATTCCTTCAGAATAAATAGAAACAACCGCTCCACCGACAAGAACAGTATCTATTCCTTTCTTTTTTAGATGAGTGGCTACTAACTTCCACATTTCTTCTTCTGTGCAGGTTTTAAAATTTATCTTCATTTAATATTCTTAATAACGGGCTTCCCTCTGCGACGAGGTCTTCTTCTCCCATGAAAAATTCTTTCTCTTTCTTCTAGTGGAATTGATTCATAGAAGGCACCAACAAGATCTTTGACTTTTTTTACAATACCTATTTTAGGATTAAACTGATAAATTCTAGTTGTTCCCATTTTTTTACTAACAAGAACTCCAGCAAACTCAAATTTATCAAGCTGCTTTTGAACCTGACTTAAAGTGATATTCATGTCTTTAGCGATACCGTTAGCGTAGGCCTCTCCATAATGAAAAAGATATAACATGATTTTAGCGGCAGTTTGATTGCCAAAGATGATCTCAAGCATACAACTATTATATACCTACTTTTCAGGTTGATCAACCTATTTAATAGGTACATTTTTTAGAAATACAAAAACAATGAAGATTATCATACCAAACAGGTCCGAAATACTAATATTTATAGTGAATCTCTGAAAGCCGATTAATCACAGTAAATTAAGTGCCGATAACAAAAAGATAAAACAATTTTTTAACGGAGTGAATTTTAATGACTAATAAAGGTCAATCTTTAAAGATTTTTCTTGCTGATGGAATTGCTAATGTTCTAAAAAATGAAGGTAAAATTTTTCCTAGGTTAGTGCTAGGCAATGATCACTGTAACGCCTAACTTTGTGACCCTTACTTAGTCACCCATTCTGGCAAAATTATCCCACGAATTTCCTCATTAAAAACACAATTCAAATGAAGTTTTTGAGAACTGTTTCCTCAGTTCAATTTAGCTTACATAGATGTTACTGTTATGAGACCTCTAATTTGTAGAAGTTTAGACTAAGTGGAAGATGTCTGATTGCAAAATCATTCTCCAAAAAATGGAGACTTATTCTACCACCTAAGACACCTTCACATGTGCAGAAACTTCCTCATCTTCAGGTATCGGAAGCCCTCCATCAGGATCAGAGTCATAAATCAATTTGACTGTATCAACGCCAAGCCTTTCTTCTATGCAAAAATCTAACGAGTATCCATCCCCTTGAAAGCCTGACATGGAAACAAAAGAAGTCGCATTATTTCCATCACTATCTTTGATTTTTGACTTCCCTCTGGCATTGGCGACCATGTCAATTCGGGCATAGGTTTCTGATGAGGCAAGAAGAATATTTGGATAGTAAGAGTGCTTTTTTTTAAATTTCATTACCCAGCTATGAATCTGATCATCCCAGTCCAAAAGACTATTGAATGTGAATCTTGATTGAAAAAAAACCGGGTCCTTCCGCCTTAGAGCGTCTGAAATCGTCAATTTAAGAGATTGAAAAAATTTTGGATGAAGATCTAACTCATACTCCCCTTTTTCAACAAGTCCTGGTTCATCAGAGAAATGTACACCAATCACTAGCTCCTCATCTTTCTCCATCTCCTCAAGTATCTTTTTAACCTCTTTAGTGGGAACTTCGACAAAATGAACAAAACCTATGATCCGATGAGATAATCCAGGGATTTTTTCATCCAGCTTATCGACCACAAGAGAGCTCACCACGAGGGCGTATTTTTTATCACTCTTAGTTTCAACTGAATCACATTGAAAAATGTTCTTTATATGGCGAAAAAGAAATGTTTCGTCTCTATACTCATGTAAGTGAAGCCCCACCATAAGTTTTGAGAAATATCTTTTTTCTCGCTCAAAAAAGCTAAGCACATTTCGGTATGACAAATGCTTATTACCGGTTAAATAGCTTGAGGCCTCTTTTAACATAAACTGCACATCAAATGGCTCATTAGCTTTTTTCCCTTCCTCCATCTCTTTTATGAGCTCCACAAAAAGTGGATCAATTTCATAAAGCCTTTTATCCCACGAATCTATCTTTTTAAGACATTCAAAATCAGCACCATACAAAAGAAGTAAATATAAGCACTGATCAGCTTTTAAATTTAAGGCATGAACAAGAAGAGGCCTTTTATAAATCACCTCATTTATATCTCCCCCACCCGTAAGATGCTCACTAAAGGCCGAATAATCGTCTTCTTTTAGAATATTTAAAAGTCTTAACTTATTCATAAACAAGCTCCTCTTCCTCCGGACTTTTCAATTTTTCCGTAAACCATGCTGCATTGAAAACAAACCCATGAAGCTCGAGCACTTTAGGTATATTTCCCGAGGCATCTTTTTGATAGCCACCAGCTAGTGAAACAACTGTGGGGATGAATTTCTTTCGAAAGGGATTAAGAACAGTTGAATCTCTTTCTTGAATTTGCTCAGTCGTAAGATACCCCCCTAAGGGATCATCTATGTGAGAATCAACTCCAGCATTATAGATGATTAAATCGTAGTCACTAAATGTATTAACAACCTCTGGCAGTTGTTGAAGCCAGAGCGCTGGGTCCTCATGGATAAGAGGATCTCCCCCAAAGGTGTAGTGCTTTATAAAATCAAGTTTTAGCGTTTTGATAATATCCTGAGTACCATCCCCGTAGTGGCAATCCAGATCAATAATCCCCACTTTTTTCGCTCCGGCCTGACGCGCTTTAAGGGCAGCGAGTACCAGGAAATTAAACGTACAAAATCCTCCCCCATTTCTATAGTGCGCATGGTGAGCCCCGGAAGTTGGAGAAATGGTAACAGTATTATTCTTTAAGGCAGAGAGTGTGGCCGCCACCATGGATCCGGCCACCCAGGGAAGAGCTGCCGCAACTTCTGGACTCTTATTTCCAAATCCATTGGCATGGGTAAGGTCAAGTACTCCGTCCACATAGCTTGGTTCATGAACAATTTTAAGATCCTCGCGAGTGACTGGTGAAAATTCACAAATCTCAAACTCCTGACCGCGCTCTTTCCATGATTTTATAACCTGCTCAGGCTTTCCGGCCGATGGGCTAAATGAGGCATTCGCCCCAACGCTCTGATTTTTTGAATAAAAAACCTTTAACATAAAACCCCCTTGGTGATTACAAAATCATCTTATCAAGGGGGTAGGACAAAGAATGTCTAAGGGATTGCTAGAATTCTGATTGAGTTTACTTGATCTTTTAAGAGGAGTGTTACTTTGGAATCTAGGTCATTAAGCCCTTCTAAAATGCCTTCATAATACCAAACGATATCTATAGGACTGGCATTAAAGCGTGCCCATACATCAGGACCATAAAGTTTTACATCTTTAACAATTGATTGAGCGTTGTGAAGCTTATCACAAGCAACAACTAGCTTGATTTGAGCGTCCTTCTCTTTTAGTTTTTCAAGGTACTCCTGTTTTCTTTGCTTCCAAGGAGGCTTAGACAATGCAAATTTTAGATGTATTTTTGGAAAAGAGATTTTCAGGTTTATTTTTTTGAACTGTTAAATATGTGATAAAATCAGAACAAAAAAAGTAAAAACTACATAAAATTATTTTTAACAGGTCTAATTTTCTATGGATCAAAAAACTATCCAGATTTATGATGAACAATTCCTGCCAATTGCAGAAAGACATAATAAAGTTGAACCTAAGCGTCTTTACTCACTTGTAGAAACTTTCTTTAAGGTAAACGAACAGACCCTTGATTTAGGCTGTGGGGCGGGCCGAGATACTAATTGGCTCAATATCAACAAATATCCAGCTCTTGGAATTGATGCTTCAAAAGGTATGCTTAGTGTTGCTCGTAAGGACTATCCACAATATACTTTCAAAGAAGCTTCTCTTCCCGAACTTGGTTTTGAGGAAAACTCGTATACAAATATTTTCTGCTGCGCAGTTTTGATGCATATTCCACGCTCACAACTCGTAGCGAGTGTTCTGGAGATCCTTAAAATAGCAAAATCTCAGGGTACAATTATTGTTTCATATAGAAATGGTTCAAACGAAAATAATGGCAGGCTATTTGAAATTTACCATCCTGGACAGATTGCCCAACTTTTTGAGAGCCTTGGAGGAAAAGTTCTGCTGATTGAAAAGGATGATCAGTGGAATAATCTCGTGATAAAAAAGAATGATCTTTTAAAAAGAGAGGGCATTCAACAAATTCAAGACATCATATCTAAAGATAAAAAAACGGCTACCTACAAATTTGCTCTCCTTCGTGCTCTTTGTGAAATTTCACGCTACGAACAGCATAATGTAACCTGGTATCGAGATGGGGACATGGCACTTGTGCCTTTGAAAAGAATTGCTGTGAGATGGGTCCATTACTATTGGCCCCTCGTAATGGAAGATTCACGTCAAACCACCAATGAAAGGATGGCATTTGAAAATGAGCTCAAAAATCTACCTTTTAAAAAAAATGAGTTGGTTCTTTTAAAAAATGAGCTTGATAGTAACTCAAAAGACATTCAAATTCTTTTAAAGAAAATATCCAAAACCATTCAACAGAATCCCGTTAAATTTGCTGGAGGAGGTAACTACGCTGTTTTCAAGTACATAAGCGGACTTGATGCCTCCGTGTATCAGGAACTCAAAGATTCTGAATTTGGAATGGTCGCTGTCCCTCTATCTATTTGGAGAGATATTTATCACTTTTCATCCTGGATTGAAGATTCACTGTCGATCCAGTGGGCCGAGCTTTCGGAGAAAATCAATCAGGACGGAAAGTTTGCGCACCACTTTGATCTTATCACCAAATCAGTTCAGGAAGATGAGAGGAGTACATATCTCATTAGAAAACTATTTCAAACAAGACCAGTCCAATGTGTCTGGACAGGTAAAGATATTAAAGAGTTCGCAGTTGATCATATGATTCCTTGGAGTATTTGGAGGAACAATGACTTATGGAATCTCTTACCCGCACATCCAAAGATTAATAATCAAAAAAGGGATGCGATCCCATCAACGGAAATCATCCGAAAACAATTTGATGTAATAAAAAGTTATTGGGAAATTTATCTTGAAGAATATCCTACTCTTTTTGAATCTCAGATTAAGCGAGGGTTAGGATTAAGTATTGATGATGCTTTTTACAAACCTGGTCTTGAAGCTTTGGAGCAAACAGTTATTAGATTGAAAATCAATCATGGAGCAGGAGTTTGGGGAGCTAAATGAAAAGGATCTTTCTTTATTAAGTGTGCCAATCCGGACTTGACCTGGATATGGAAGATAATTTCAATTTGCTTTTCATGACTTTATAAGGGTATTACTACCATGCGAGCTATTTGGTCTATCGTTCTTATAAAATTTTTCCCATGCGTCCAATTTTTTTCTTAGATCATGGTCATTCCTGCATTTCATAAATTGATCGCATTCTTCCTTGTTCGCATCAGATTGAATTTAAGGCAACAGCTAACAGCTATAGAGTCAATCACAAGCCAAAAAAACCCCTCATTGAAAATGATGTAAGAAAAGGGTAAAGTCCGGTCAAAGAAGAGCTTGAATCGATTCTATGACTGGCCGGGTATCAATAGGAATCCACTGGCTGGGATTGAGCGCGAACGGACAATCTCCAAAAGATACTTTTTTTAAAGATCATAGTTTTAGATTTTCAGATTGAGTGAGATCGGCCTTATAAAAATGAGAGTCTTGGCCCAATCCATACCCCCATGACTCGGTATCCGATTCCAGCAAAGATTGAAGTCATTATTAAATAGTTGCTCCACTTTTTCTTTGATTCATCAGCAAAAACATCTTTGCCATTAACTGGAAAAAGAAGCATATCCTCTTGGATGGCAACTGGAAGATAACTCTCACCAAGATATTCAAGAGCAGATTTTAAAATCTCGGCCCTCTCTTCATCCAAATAAGTGATGGCTGTTTTCTTTATGTCGTTAATGTCCAGTGATTTATACTGACCAATATTAAGGGACTCACTATTTAAGTTGTTAATCGTAATCCAGTCCATTCCTGAAAGCGGTGGAGGATTTGTAGTTGTCGCAAAAGTAATTTTAGTATTCTTGTGTTGAAGTGGTCTAAAGATTGCCAGCAGTTTATCTTCCTTGAGTGTTGGCGAAAA
The DNA here is from genome assembly GCA_947461175.1 of Bacteriovoracaceae bacterium. Lineage (GTDB taxonomy): Bacteria > Bdellovibrionota > Bacteriovoracia > Bacteriovoracales > Bacteriovoracaceae > Peredibacter. Next base: position 4,631 of record CANHIY010000054.1, on the reverse strand, counting down.
TAAATATCCAGGAAGAGATATTACCCTTCGGCCCATTTTTGAAATAGCATTTCTCTTTTCTATATCGGCCAACATTGTTTCAAATTCAGCATGATATTCTTTGCCATCAAGAAAAACAGAAATCTCCTCGCCAGAGGCATCTTTAATTACAAAGTCTGGGCGAGTGATTTCTCGGCCAGAAATACTAAAGACACTTTCTTGCGTTTTATAAAGGAAGGAATTGTTATCAAGGAATTTTTTAAACAGGGCCTCAATTGGGCTTTTATTATCCACTTCCTGCTCAATCTCAACATCCTCAACGCTATATTTGTGTTCGTTGTCTTTGAATCTCATCAAGAAAGTAAAGATTGAACTATCAGAATCAAATTTAAAAATCCCTTTATTGAGAAGGTCGTGAACCCTTTGATTGTCATAACTCTTAATACACTCATAGCATCCACTGTCGCAGCACTGTTTCCTTGCTAACTTTTCTGATTCAGCAAGGATTTCATCCCAGTAATCCCAAATAAGTTCAATGACACCACTGCCACCTTCTTCCGTATCTAAAAACATAATATCAATCTGGTCATACTTTTTATCTTCTCGATTTGTTGTTTTAGAATGGATCTTGTCGAGGATAATTCTTAATGACTGATTTCTTTTGTTTAAACGAAGAACACGCTGGCATGATCTAGCAATTAACTCGCTGAATGTTTGATAGAAAACTTCTTCTTCAACTGACTCTTTTAAAAATCTAAGCACAATTCCAATCGGAAGTTTTAATACAATAGATTGGCCTCTGCTAAAAACGCTAGGGATAAACGCTTCGTAAGTTTCTCTTTCCTCTTCGTTTATTTTTAACTTAACTCCAAAAATATTTCCTTCTCTTATTTCTTTAAATACAGGAACAAGCTCTTGCTCTTTAGAATTTTCTGAGCACATGATATTAACAGTTTTAATCTGACGTTCAGTTGTTAAAAATCTTTTTATTTTTATATCAGGACAATCTGTTAAGAAGAAAGATTCATCTGGAATGGGAACGCCAAGTTTTCTAATGTCTTGAGTCGCAAAATGGTGTTTGCGTTGTGGCCGCTTATCGCTGATAACTTCTTCTTGATACCCTTGTGCTTGCTGGATTTCGATGAGCTTTGGGTAATTAAATCTATTTTCGCCGTAGTGAACTAAATCAGCACCACAAAATTGACAGTCCTGATTACCTGGTTCCGTAAGTTGTGTGCATCCTCGAAGGCATACGCCCCATTTCTTATTATCATCCTCATTGTCTGCTGATCTCGCCAAATATCTATCAACTTTATAAACAAAGCCTTGCCCATAAACAGTCTGCTCAGGAGCAAACTCTCTTAGGGCCAATGATGATGAACGATCATAGGTTAATGTGAACTCATCTCTATTTTGGCGAGGATCATTTCCCCTGAGTTGGTCGATGGTACCTACAAAGCGAGTCGTGGCCCCAGGAAAATCAAAGTTTGGAAGAAAGCCAGAACTTGCAAGATATGTGATGGGATAAGTGTGATTATTGGAAGAATCCATCCCTCGCTTTAGATATGATCGTGCAATGTTTTCTAAGCGAGTAATCAACTTACTTTTTTCTGGAAGTAAGTCACTTGTGACACTACCCAGATCTTTTTTAATATTTAGAATTTCTTTTAGATGCCAACTGATAATGCTTCTATATCTTTGACACTCGTTAGAAAAAGATTGTGCCCATATTTCAGAAGCAGATAGTTGCATAATTTTTCGTCTTAATACTTCAAATCTCTGAGGACGTTTTATTTTTAAATCACTCCACAGACCATTTGAAAGAATTTGGATAAATCCCTCGACAGATTTTTTAATGTAACCTCTTCTCTCATCTAATATCTTTCGCCAATCAATTGGTGAAGAATCCTCTAGGCCATGTTCATCATTTGAAAGAGAGATTAACTCTTTTTTCAAATCATTAAGATTTACAAGATCTCCCCACCATGAAAATTGAAGTACATTTTCAAAATTACTATCTGGAATTGCCATTAACTCCAAAATCAAACCTTGAATGTGTCGTTTAATGATTGAGTCGTTTTCACTTGGTAAACCTGGAGGAAGTATTTCTCCAGCAACCATCATTTCTGGACTTTCATAAAAAACAAGGTCGTGGCTTCGGTATCCACAATGGGTAAGAATCAGTGCTCTCTTAGGATCTCGACCTGCTCGACCAGCTCTTTGGGCATAGTTACTTGGATCAGGAGGAACACTTCTATGGATGACCACAGGAAGGTCTGGTAAATCCACACCCATTTCGAGGGTGGGAGTGGCAACAAGAGTATTGATTTTACCATCACTAAAATCTTCAATAACCTGATTGGCCTGTTGAGGGCCGAGCATCCCATTATGCTCCATGGCCCTTATCAATCGTGATTCCTCTTTAAAGGTTCTTAGGTATAAATTTCGGTAATAGTCATGCTGAGGGATTTCCGAAAGTTGCCATATTTCCCCCTTAATTCCTGTTGGAGCATTATTAAAAGGCAATCCTTTAGGGGCGGTCGCTATTTTTCCTGATTTGGAAGCACAATAGGTATCAATAATTCCCGTTATATACGCCTTGCGGCCTTTTATAACAGGCGTAAGATTAGCATTTCTCAGTTGTATAAACTGTTCTAGTGGAGATTTCTCAATAAAAGTAATCCAAGTCTCAGGTTTGGACCAAACTTCTATAATCTTATTTTTGTCAGACCCATATTCCTTCAATATGCGGTAAATTTGTGAGTTTGGGGATAGGCCCTTGCCTGTCCCTAGACCTTTACCCAAAAGGGTCTTAAAACTCTCTTCTTGGTGCCTAAAAGAGCGTCCAAGGACGTGTCTGATGGTATGGTCGTCTAACTCATTCCAAAGGCCTCTACTGGCCAGTTTTTTAAACAGCCAATGGGCCACAAAGAACATTTCTTTAGGGCCAAGACAATATTCAGGGTGCTCCTTGGCATATTTTTCAAAAATATCGGGATTAAAACCGTCAAGGCCCCAGGCCAAAATTCCTGAGTTTGGCAAACTTGAATCACGGCTCATTACAGCAGTCATTTCAATAATTAGAACTTTAGTGAAAAGTTCTAAGCACCATTTACCTCTATCACTATTAAAAAGTTCTTGGGTATCTCGGGCATCTTCCAATTTTACTCTTGTTTCGGAGGCAATCGTATTCTCCATCAACCAGTTTTTGTATTCTCTTTCCTCTTTCGTTGATGAATCTCTTCTATCAATCCAATCAATCTCCAGCATATCTCTTGGGATAAGATCGATTAACAATTTTTTGTCGATTTCAAGTTGCTCTGGAAGAGGGACGTTTCCGCAATATTTTTTTTCTTTTATTGAAAGAAGTATTCTGGCCGCAAGATCATACTGATGGCCCCGTGGTGCCTTTGGATCGATTTCTTTTAGGAGACTCCAGTTATTGGTATCCTTTTGCAAAGAGGCCTCATTGAGAAATGTACCAATAGCACGACGTAAATTAAGTCTTCTATGTCGGTCAGTTAAAAATCCAGCAAGGAAAGCAGTTTCTTGTCTATTGTCACAAAACAGTAGCAATCTTCTTTCTGCACTTAAATCAGTGTTTGATAAAACTGATGCCCCATAAATACTTAAATCAGTGGATGCACTTGATCTCTGTGTTCCAAGAATGGCCTTTTCGTTGTAACCGCTAGTTTCACCACAAGCAGGGCAAGTATGAGTTTCTGGTTGGGGCCTATCTTTTACAGAACGTGTAACTCTTAAAAGTTTAAAAGGAGCATCTGGTCTACGGGCCGCTGGGGTTGCTTTTATTTTGTCATCTTCTTTGAAGATACTCCATTCTTCGTAATTCCATCCTGGCTTTTCAAAATTAGTGTCATCAATGTCTGATGAGTCGTGGAAGAGAATAATTTCCTCACCGTTTTCAAATTCTTGTTCTTCATAAAAAGGTGGAAGTATTTTTAGTTCCCCAGAAGTGCCGCCATTTTGATTTACAGGGGTATAAACAGCACCCCAGGCCTGATGGCCGCATCTAATACATGAGATAAAATCTGTCGCAAAAGGTTTCTCTTTATCAAAACCTCTTTCGGAGAAAAGTTTTTCCTTATTAAATGTCCAGTATACTTTTGGTTCTGGCTTACTAAAAACGTGAACTCGAAGGCCAATGCTTGGGAATTTATCATTTTTAACAGTCTCAAAAGAATGACTGCTTAAAATAAGCAACGCTTCTAACAAGACTGGTGATCCGCCGACTCTTTCTTTAAATCTCTCTTGTGCTTTTGAGTATTTTACAACAGGAACCTCTCGTCCTTCGCTGTTAATTAACAAAACAGAAGGTAGTTCCTTTGCGACATCTTTTATCTGAGGAAAAATTTCTGTTCCCCAAATGCGATACTGTTCCTCTGGAGATATTTTGCTGTTCTCACTAAGGTTTATTCCCAGTAGCAGTTTACTTAATCCTACGAGGGAATATGGAAAGTTTTTTTCTAATTCAGCTAAAATTGAACTATCGCTAATATTGCTGAATCTGCTAAGAGTTGACTTGTTATATGGAGTGAGCGGTTCGTAATCATCTTGGAGGAGCCACTCTTTATTTTTAGGAAATTCTTTTCCAAAGAGTTGAGTGAAAAATAATCTCATTTGTTCGACATGAT
>CANHIY010000053.1 GCA_947461175.1 Bacteriovoracaceae bacterium | reverse complement strand
TCTCCACGGCACTTATCATCTTCGCACTGATTGGCCTCCACACACATCTTGGCCTGATTGACCCTAAAGTCTTCCTCTCCCCTCACCAAAATCCCCTCCACAACTCCTGTCACAGCATTAAAAACAGCTGAACCTGAATTTCCCTGGAACGTATCAAGATTGGCGCTGAAAAAATAAGGATGCTCATTGATCCTCACATTGGCCCCGGCCGCCACCTTTAAGGGAAGACCAGAGGGGGAGCCAATGACAAACAAAGAGGTATCATTTTCAATCTTTTGTGAATTCTCTATGGTAACCGGGGCGCGGTTAACCACCCGGCGGTCAAGCTGAACAAGTGCATAATCTAATCCAAGGGGAATTGAGAGCGCTTTCGATATAACTTTTTTACAACTGTAAATGTTCTCTCCGCTCACATTGGTGCCAGCAGTTTTAGTTTTCACATCAAACTCAAACCCAAAAACCCAACGAAATTTAGAACAAAAATTTTCAACGAGTGAACAATGCCCGGCCGTGACCAAAAGGTCCGGGGCGATCAAAAAACCACTGCAGGAACCGGGACTAGGCTGATCCACAAACCTCTCTCCCTCACAAAAAGTGTAACCAATTTTCTGGGCCTTTCTGATTTTGGGTGAAAAAAGTTCTTTATATTTTGGTTCCTCACTTGGAGTCTCAAGCCAGTCTCGAAGAGTTTTTTGTGAGAGTTCATACACATTTGACTGAACAGGATCTGGGATAATGTGTTCCATGGAAATCATGGTGGCGGTACTCGTGGAGAGCCTGTGCTGCAAGGGACTTCCCTCTGAGACTTCGATCCTGTGGTCTAATCCATAAATCACCGAAGCACTCACCGCCCCAGAGATCACAAAAGTCCCTAGGGACCCAAGTAACATCTTTTTTTTCATTCCCTCTCCTTAAACCCTATGTGGGATTTATAACCGAAAAAAAAGTTTTTCATGAACATTCCTTATGCATCATGTAAATTATCTCTATTTGACGAGAAGACCGTTCTCAAGAGACACTAAAAGCCAGCACCAAATGAGGTTAACTATGGGAATTTACGTCAACAGAACTCTGAACATGAAACAGATCGCGGCGATTGGTTTTGATATGGACTACACGCTCGTTCGTTACGACTCCCATGCCTTTGAGGAGATGACCTATAAAGAAATCATCAAAAAACTCACCGATGTTAAAAATTATCCCGCTCCTGTGAAAAATCTTAAATTTGAATATAACCGCGCCATCCGGGGACTCGTGATTGATAAGCCCCATGGGAATGTCTTAAAACTCTCCACCTACAGTAAAGTTAAACACGCCTACCATGGCCTAAAGGAGATAGATTTTAAGACCCAGCAAAAAATTTACCAAGGTCTTGTGATTGATCTCAACGACTCTGAAAGATTCTCCATCGTGGACACCACCTTCTCCATCTCCTACTGCGTCCTCTACATGCAGTTGGTGGAGCTTAAGGACTCAAAACCAGAACTTAATCTTCCAGACTACAAAACCCTGGAAGAAGACATTCTTGAGGCCCTGGACACTTCCCACCGAGATGGATCCTTAAAGGGGCAAGTGAAAAAGAATGTGAAAAAATATATTGTTCAAGACAATGAGATTGTTAAGGCCCTGGAGCGTTTTAAAAAGCACGGAAAAAAACTCTGGGTAATTACAAACTCAGATTACGAGTACTCAAAATTACTTCTTGATTACTCCATAGGCCCCTTTCTAAAAGACCACAAGCACTGGTCAGAGCTCTTTAATCTCGTGGTGACGGCCGCCACAAAGCCGAGATTTTTTACCGATAAAATGCCCTTACTCCAAATTGACCCGCAAACCGGGCTCATGAAAAACCACCACGGAAAAATTGAAGACGGCATCTATCAGGGAGGAAGTGCCCAGAGTATCCAAAAAAGTGCCGCTCTCTCGGGTGAGCAGATCCTCTACTTAGGAGACCACATCTATGGAGATGTTCTTCAGATTAAAAAAACCTGTAACTGGAGGACAGCACTGGTCATTGATGAACTCATCACTGAAATCGATGCCATCAATAAATGTAGTCACATCTCAGAAGAGATAAACCTTTTGATGACTGAAAAAATAGAACTCGAGCAAACACTGGATATGATTTTTGACAAAGAAATTGAGAAAGGAAAAAAACCGGACCGAGAAAAGCTTCAGGTGCATTTTCAAAAAATTGAAAAAGTGGATAAAAAAATTGGAAAGCTCATCCGCTCTCACTCCGAGCACTTTAACCCTTATTGGGGAGAGACCATGAGGGCCGGGGTAGAACCAAGTCGCCTAGCGGGCCAGATTGAAAAATACGCCTGTATCTACATGTCAAAAATTTCTGACTTTGCTGACTACTCCCCTAGGACCTACTACCGGCCAAAGAAAAAAATTCTTGCTCACGAATCCTAGGCGGCCCTCACTTCAAAACGGGCCCCTAAGGGAGAAGTGCTCACTTCAGGAAGAAGATCCACGGTGATTTTTTTCCCAAGCACCCTTTGAATAAGATGCTCCACTGTGGCCTTCCGGTAATGATTCAAAAAAGAGATAGTTTTAGCAGAAAGACCAGAGGACAAAGAACGAAGGTGGTACTCAGGATAATAACTTAAGGTGATCTTGTTGGTTTTCTCTTCCACCTTTAATTGAAAATCGGTTTGAAAAAAGATTTGTGCTTTAGAGAATTCTTCCAACACTGGCCCAATACTTCCCAATTTCTTCCACTCAATCCCAAAATGATTCCAGTACACATCATTCTGTCCAACCATGACCAAGGCCTCAATGTCGATGAGTTTATCTCTTCCCATTTTTATGAAAAAATCCATGGCATCAAGAAGAAGTTGAAAATTAATCAGGTTATCAAAATCAATAAAGAACTCCATCTCAAGCCCTATAAAGTTCATGAACTCCTCATAAGTTTGCTTTGAGGTTTTTTTTTCCAAATACTGAAGGAACGGATAAAGTTCCCTGACTTTTTCAGACCTCATGGTTCTGTACCTCTTAGGGATTTTAAACCCAAGGGAGACTTCATCTGAGTTAAATTTCACTCTGTAGTGACGGTCTATAATTCCCCTCTCCAGGGCCTCCGGGGGGATGGCCGTAAAGCGGGCGAATAAAAACCACTGAGGAGCAGAAGGAGTCAGTAGATTGTGCTCCATTTTTGAAAGAGCACTCTGGGAACACCCTATGGCATGGGCCACTTCGGCCTGGTTGTATTTTTTGAACTTTCGGGCCGCTTTCATCAAGGGGCCGATGGAAATCACTGGTTCGTTTTCATTCATCACTTTGTCCTAGGTCCAAAGTTTTAAAACCTCCTCTATTCTTCCTTTGGGAAGTTTACTTTGTAAACAAGATGTCACCTGAGTGATGTCGGCCGGTGTTTTAAACCCAATTAAACAGGTAGAAATACCATAATGGTAAAGATTGTAATGAAGACAAAACTCTACTAAAGAGAGGTTGAAGTCCCCTAGTATCAGACGGAGTTTATTGGTCCGCTCTATTTTTTGACTCACAATTTTTTTATCCCACCACGGGGCCCAGGATCTAGAATCTTCTTTTGAAAACTTTCTCTTCTCATCAACTCTTCCGGTTAAAATCCCCTTATCAAAAGTTCCCCACCCCATACTGAACTTATCTTTCCACTCATCTTTAATGAGATCAAAGCTCTCTTTGTGAAAAAGATTCAACTCACTTTGAACCACTTCAATTTTACAAACCTCTTTCGCTTTATTGAGGTCAATGGTGTTGGTGTTACATAACCCAATGTGTTTGATCTTTCCCTCGTCCTGGGCCTTTTTTAAAACTTCCAGAGGGATACGGATGTCAACTCTGGAATCGGGCCAGTGGACTAGGTACATATCAATCTGATCCCGTTTAAGACGCTTAAAACTTTGGTTAAGCATTTTTTCGGTGACCTCTTTGGAATTGGTCATATTCACCCGTTTCGTATCATGCCAATCCACCCCTGATTTACTCACTACCAGGGCCTCTTTGGGAAGATACCTTCCGAGCCTTTCTTCGGACAATCCAAATCCATAAATTGGGGCCGTATCATAAACCCTGATACCTGCCTCCCAGGAGGCCTTCAAGAGGTTTTCTGCCTCAAGCTCAGACATGGGGCCAAAACCATAACCACCGCCCTCACCACTTAAAGACGCTCCTCCAAAACTAATCACAGGCATGGGACTAGGGAACCCAGGAATTTTTTTATGGATCATAAACCTCCCCTTGATGGAGCGTTGACAAAAACCAATCCTACTTGCAAAGTGCCAGTTATGTATCTTATCACAATGGCCCATACAGGTGAAGCCTTAGCTCTCTTCGAGCACTTTCAACTAAGTGTTGTTGAGAAAAACCTATTTAAAAATGATGACTTAGTTTTACTCATCACTGGTGAAGGCCCTTTTGAGGCCTCGGTGAGAACCGCTCTGACTCTCTCAAAATATAGATTTTCTGAGGTTATCAATCTTGGTATTGCGGGCTCCCTGTCCGATGAACTTAAAATAGGAACCCTCCTTCCCATAAGAACCTTCTATCTTATTCAGGACTTAAAACCCGCTTTCAAGACCTTTAAATCTCTTGATCAGGGGGTGGATTGTCTTACGAGTTTTGAGAGGATCCTGGATCCAGAAAAGGCGAGAAAACTAAAAGGTATCGCTCATCTCGTTGACAGAGAAGGCTGGGGAGTGGCCTTGGCAGCGAAGGAGGCACTTATCCCCTTTAGGTCCTACAAAATGATCTCTGACGAGGCCGGAACCCATGGGGCCTGTGAGCTCATTAAAGAAGAGGCCCACCATTTTAGCTTAAAACTTGCCCATGAGCTCTCAAACATCCTCGGAATGCCCTCCTTAAACAAAACCAAAAGGCCCACTCTCTCTGTCACAGAACTTAAGGGATTTCATTTCACCCACACCACTTATCACAAATTTCATCAGCTCCTAAATAAACTCTCCATCAAGTTTGAAAAAACTCCTGAAGAGATTTTTGATTCCTTGAAGGTAAGTGATTTTCTTATACTTGATGTTCTTCCCAAAGAGAGGACAAAACTTCTTCTTCAGACTATGGAGGAGAAAATTGACCCCACAAAAAAACTCATGGATGAAAAAATGAAAAATCTCACCCACCTTTTTCAGAAGGAGGGCCTAAAACTCATCATGGACCCTCATCTTGAAAATCTAAAAGTTACCGTGAGCTTTGAGGCCTCTACTGATGAAGAGCTTCATAAAAAGGCACGGGGGCTTTTAAACTTATCCCTAAAAAATTTTTCGGATCTTATGAACGGGGACCTTCATGTGGAATGAAGTCTACGTAGAAGAGGGCCTTAAATCCCACCCAAGGGTTCTTAAGATTTTAGAGAAAATCCCCTCCGCTCCCATTTACGTTGACCGCTATGATGAGATCTGGGGAAGATCAAAAAAACCCTACCTCCATAAAAGAGAGACTCTCAACCTCTTTCTTGCCAAAAAAGAAGGCCAGCTTTTAAAACTTGCACCCGATGCCTACGGATTAGATGGGGAAGCACACTACTATTTCATCCACGCCTATAACTGCATCTATGAGTGCCAGTACTGCTACCTTCAGGGGTACTTCAACACTCCGGACATTGTTCTTTTTATGAACCACGAAGACATCCTTCTTGAGATGAAAAAAACCCTCGCTCTTCATCCAGGAAAAAAAGTGTGGTTTCATGCTGGTGAATTTTCTGACTCCCTGGCCCTCTCTCACTTAACGGGAGAACTCTCCCTTTATCATGAGTTCTGTGAGTCTCACTCTGAGGCGGTGATAGAGTTAAGAACAAAATCAGTGAACACCAAGGAGATGGAAAAACTTCCCCCTCTTAAAAATTTTATCACGAGTTTTTCTCTCTCTCCAAGTGAGATGGCAAGAAGAGTGGATCTAAAAACTCCTTCCACAAACCTAAGGCTTAAGGCCATGGAAAAACTTCATCTTATGGGCCACTCCATTGCAGCTCACTTTGACCCCATAATTTACGAGGATGATTTTAAGAAAAATTACCAAGACCTTTTGGAGTCCATGGGAAAGCTCGGGCTCACCCAAAATCTTAACTACCTCTCCCTGGGGGTTGTGCGCTTTACAAAAGATGTGTTCCGAGAAATGGAGAGAAATTATCCGGACTCTCTCATTCAAACAGGACCTATGGTTAAGAGTTTTGACAACAAAGTCCGCTACCATAGACCCATGAGGATGTGGATGATGAACACCATCAAAGACTTATCTATCGAGCACGGAGTACCAAAGGATAAAATTTATCTCTGCATGGAAGAAAATGCTTAAGGCCCCTGACCTTTTTAAACAAGGCTTTCACCTCACAACCTTCCCTCTTCCTCAAGAGGTAAAAGAGTTGGTGATAAAAAAAGACTGGGAGGGACTTGATAAAGAAATGAAATCCCTCACTCAAAAAGGGGCCTTGTTGTATGAGTTTCTTAAAACCTTTCACGACTTTAATGAGATTGAATTTATCATCAGCATCCGGGACGCTTCCTCTCCCTGGGAAGAAGATGGCATCTGGCATGATGATGGCTCGAGGGTTTTTGCCTTCTCCCTTTCCCTCACAACTCACCCAGAAAAAATTCAAGGGGGAAGACTAGGCCTAAGACCCAAGGGAGAAGAGTCCTTTCTTGAAATCCCCACCCCGGAGTTTGGAAAGATCATCCTCTTTCTTACCGGTGTCTATGGTTATGAACACAAAATCCATAGGCTCACACAAGGTGTGAGGATCATTATTGCCGGATGGTGTTCTTAGCCCTTTAGACAGGGCCAGATCACCAAAATTCAGGGTTTATTTTTTTATTTTAGACTTCACCTGATCAATAATCGTGGTGGCCGTACCAATGGCCTTTAAGGCTGTCTCCCCCACCAAGGACTTCAACTCATCCTTGTTGTACTTGGAGAGAAGCTCTTCCACTTTTTTTATCGCATCCTCTCTTGAGATCCCAAATTTTTCTTGAACCAGGGAAACCATGGCAAACATGTTTCCTTTAACCCTTTCAAGCTCTTTTTCTGAGATGGAATCCCATTTGTTTCTCACTTCATGGGAGACATCTTTCCACTTGGTTTTTAAAATCTCTGCATCAAGATTCATGAAGCTCGTTTTTTTATGAAGATTTTCCATGGCACTGATGATGGAAGAGGTGTCGAGTTGGTGTTTGGCATACAACTCATTGGCCTCATAGGCACTCTGACCAAATTCTCCCTTCACCGCCAGGGATGTCGCCTTAAATTCCAACCCCTGAACCTTCAATTCATGAATGAGCTGGGCCCCCATACCCCCAATAAACTGATGGTCCTCCACCGTCACAAGTTTTCCACCGCTCTCAGCTATCCAAGTGCCCACTTCTTCAAAGTCAGTCTTGTTCACAAAACTGTGATTAATCACAGAAACTTTAATACCCATGGATTTTAATTTTTCCTGGGCATGAAGGGCCTTCTCCACCAACGAACCAGTCACCACAATCGCCCCATCATGGCCTGAAATAAGTTTTTGGGCACGGTGAAGTTCATAGCTAAGATCTCCCTCGTGGGTCAGAGGAAAATTCTCCCGCCCGAGGAAAAACACATAGGACTCACCTATCTCACCACTTTCCCGGTCAGAAGCGATCTTTTTAATGGCCTTGTAAATATACTCCTCAGCTTCTTTAGCTGAAGAGAGGTTCACCACATTTAAGTGAGGGATACTTGAGAGAGCACTCAGGTAAGTTAATGACTGGTGAGAAGCTCCGTCAGCTGCATCCTGAAAACCCGTATGGGAGAATACTGCAATGATGGGGGCCTCAGAGAGGGAGCCCATGATAAGAGGAAGATTTCCCTTCGTCACACCAAAGGCCGCAAATGTGTCCACCACAGGAATAAATCCTACCTTGGACATTCCCACCGCCGTTGAAATCATATTAGATTCTGCCACTCCCACATCCAGAAAGTGGTCTGGAAATTGTTGATGAAAGGCCTTCACCCCTGTTGAGCCTTGGAGGTCAGAGCTAATAGAAAAGACTGGAAGTCCTTCTTCACAAGCTTTTGAGAGGGCCTTGGAAACTCCTACTTGAATCTTATCTTTTTTGGGCCCCGTGGATTCTTTTTTTTCTGGTTTCACACAAAGGGCTTCGGCCCATTTTTTAAATTCTAAAGGTACTTTCTCCTCTCCCCAAATTTCTTTTAAAAAAGTATGAATCCCCTCATCATAGGCCTTTAAAGGAAATCCGTGCCCCCCACTTGAGGATTCTGAAGTGGACTTAATCCCATAACCCTTAATGGTTTTTATCCAAACACAAACGGGTTTTGAGGGATCCACTTGGGCGAGCTCAATTGCCTCAGAAAGTGTGTGGTACATTTTTTCTAAATCATGGCCATCCTGGGCCTTCATCACCGTCCACCCTAAAGTAGAAAGGGTTTCGAAGGTGGGTTCCATGGAGAAGCTGTCTTTATCAATACGCCCACCAAGTTTTGTGTTGTTGTCCGAAATAAGAAGGACGAAGGGATTTAATTTTCCCCTCTGACAGAGTCCTGGAATTGAACTAAAGGCCTCTTTCGCCTCCCCTTCCATGGATGCCCCATCCGAAAGAGAAACAACAGTGACTCTTTTATTTCCGGCCATTTTATCAGCAACTGAAAGTCCCTGGGCCTGGGGAAAGGCCGATCCCAAGGGACCGTTGGAAAGAAGCACTCCCTCCGGATAAAGGTGAGACTCTCCATGGCCCGTGAGTTTGGAATCCAGGGAGCGGAAACCTTTGAGGGCCTCTAGGGTCAGGTCCCCGTACCCCAAAACCGTTCTTAAGGCGTAGATGCCGTTCTCAGCATGGCCAATATCATTAACGAAGTTAAATTTTTCAAACCACTTCTTATGACTAAACATGATGGCATGGAGGGCCGCCCAGGTTTCTGTCATGGCAGAAGGTCCCCCCCAGTGACAAGCGGCCCCACCGTTAACGGCCCCCAGGTTCATGAGAGCTATCAAAGACCTGACGGCCTTGGGATCAGCGAGTTTAATCTCATTTTCTTTGGCATCTTTTATGGTCACAAAATATTTTGGTTTAGACCCAGGGGCCTCAAGAAGTTTTGATTTAATATTCAAGGGTTTAAGTGACATGGGGGACCACCTTTATCTGAATGAAAGAGGAGTTAAAAAGAATTGAAATGAGTATGAAACTAAGGAAGAGTTAAGTCCACAAGATTCTTCAGTTTTGTGCTTGCCAAAATCATTTGTGAGCGTTAGATTCTTTCGACTTTCATTAAAAAAGAAACGACTAAGACTAACGACAAGGGAATATTTATGGCACGTCAATGTGATCTTACTGGAAAAAGCCGTCAGGCCAACCATAAGGTGTCTCACTCTAACATTAAAACTCGTACTTTTAAGCAGCCTAACCTTAAGACAAAAAAGATCTTTGATCCTGAGTCTGGCCAGACAATCAGGCTTAAACTAGCTACATCCACTATCAAGACTCTTGATAAGATGGGTCTTTCTAAATTTTTACGCAAACACTACAAATAATTGTAGTTTTAAACCTTTTCAATAAAAAGTACCGGGCCCACGAATGTGGGCCCTTTTTATTTATGTTCTCTCATCGCTTTAATAAATAACCTTGGCCTCTCTGATCACAACTCCCCATCTTGTTAAGCTCGTATCAGAATTAAACTCAACGGTGATGGTGTCTGATTCAGTGTAGTCAGTTTCATAGTTAAGGCCATTTCCGGACAATTTCTCAATCACAGACCCTCTTGCGTCCTTGATGGTGATAAAGTCGTAGCCAATTTCAGTTTCATATTTTTCAATCACGAGACGAACATATTTTGCCCCAGGAAAATAATAGGTTTGAGTGAGCTTCGTGTTATCAAAATATGGGTGGTCCGTTTCAAAAACTTCTCTTAACGGCTCAATCTTCCAGGCATTTTCATTCGGTTCCTGTCGAGGAGGTCTGGTGTTTGTGAGTAAGTTATAAGCACTGACTCGTCCCCCACTGGCGGTGGTTTTACGGTAAGTGGACACGGGGTTTGTGGTGGCCATGAGCCTGTTTCTTAGATCAAGAACAGGTGCTCTTCCTTCCTTAGCGATCAACAATCCCACGAGCCCTGCCACATGGGGGGTCGCCATAGATGTACCAGAATAGACCTTGTATTGACCGTTCGGTGTAGAAGAGAGAACATTCGAACCCGGAGCGGCCACGTGAACAGTTCTTTTTCCTAGGTTTGAAAAATAAGACAAATTATCCTGGGCCGTATGGGAGGCCACACTGATGACGTTATCTACCTGATAAGTAGACGGATAGGTGGCCCTAGAGTCGTTGTTATTTGAGTCATTTCCTGCAGCGGCCACAAAAATAATTCCCTTATCCTTGGCCCTTTTAATAGAGTCCTCCAGGGTCTGGGAAAATCCCCCTCCTCCCCATGAGTTTGACATCACATCCACGTTCATTTTGGTGGCGTAATCAATGGCCTCAACCGCATCGGCAAGAGTGCCTGACCCAGAGTCAGATAAAAACTTCACCGCCATTAATCGCACATCTCTCATCACCCCAGCGACACCTACGCCATTGTTGTGTTCGGCCCCAATGGTGCCTGCGCAGTGGGTGCCGTGGGAATTTCCATCCATAGGGTTTCCGTGATTCCCCTCAGCATTCCAGCCATAGACATCGTCAATATAACCGTTGTTATCATCATCCACACCATTACCAGGAACTTCTTTGTTATTTACCCACATGTTGTTTCGAAGATCAGGGTGGTTGTAGTCAATCCCTGTATCAATCACGGCCACGACGACTTTTCTTGAACCCTGGTGAACCCTCCAGGCCCTCAAGGCCTCAACATCTGCTCCAGCTACCCCAGAAATGTCTAGGCTCATGAGGCGCTGGGGTTCATTGGAGCCAGTATTATTTAATCCCCAGAGCTTATCAAAGAGGGGGTCGTTTGGAGTCGAAGAAGTTTTATTCTCCTCAAGGGTACCGGTGATGAGAGCTTCCACAGAAGGAGTGGTACCAATGGCCTTATAGAGATAATTTGGTTCCGCGTATTCAACTTCCGGATATGAGTCAAAAAGAGAAACCATGGAACGGGTAGAGGCAGAGTGGGATTTAAGTAAAAGATAATTACCAGAGGAGAGGTTTAACTCTTCCTTAACTTTAACACTCAACTTTGGGGCCTTCAGGAGGAATTTTCCCTTCATCCCAGGGCGCACTTTCACAAGAACTTCACCGGGCACAAAAGGGGCATAGTCAGAGGACATTTTGGCAAAAGCACTTTGTGCCAGTACAGCGAGACCTAGGAACCCAAAGGCGGATATTTTTTTCATTTGTTCTCCATAGAAGAAAGTGAGTCTATGGTAAAATTGTAAGGTAAATTTTTTAATAATCATGAAGGAAAAAAAGACCAACGCACTTGGTTAATCATGAACAGATTAATCAGGCTTATTTTTTCCACTCTTTCTCAAAATCAAGTTCTAGGTCAAAATAGATTCAAGAGGACATCCTATGATTCACAATAAAAGCACCCACCCTGTTGAAGTTAAGAAAATTTCCATCCGTATTTGGAGTCTTAGAGATGAGATAGAAGCAGGGATTGGAAGAAGAATCAAAGAATGTGAGGCCGCAGGCGTTCCCCTCTACATTGAAGATATAAAAAAATTCTACCACCTCACCAATCAACTCCCAACCAACGACAATGTGGTTCCCCTTAAAGGAGTTCCAGGAAAAGATGGAATCTCTTCTATGATGGAAGAGATCGGGGAAGACCAAAAAACCGAGAACAAAGAAGAATTTGTTCAGGGAGAAAACCTCACAGAAGAAAATAAAAATCTTCAGAAGGCGGAAGAGATTATCGCAGAACAAACCTCTCAGGGTTTAGAAAATAATACCCCAAACCCCATCCTGAACCGTCCCTACCAACGACAGGCCCCGGATCTGGATAAGATTTCCTATGGGTTTTGCTTCCTCTCGGACATAAACATGGAATTTATGTTGAACTTTACCAAGGATAAATTTTTGAGAGGGCAAAGTGTCACCATTGATTTTCTTATCCCTAATAACTTCATGATGACCGCAGATGTTACCTATTGCCACAATTTTGCCATGAGAAGCAGGATCATCAGTAGCTCACGCCCCGACTACAGAGTCCAGTGTCATTTTAATTTCTCCATACCCGGAGAAAGAAATAATTTAAGAAGCTTTTTAAAATCCATTGAACCCTCCATTAACGGAGACAAAAAGAAAGTCAAAAAGGATGCTCCCGCCGAAGGGGAAGAGGCCCTTGAAAAAAATGAAGAAGGAAGCGAACAAGATAGTGCAGCAGAAGTTTAATCAAGTTATAGTATCAGCATGAAATCACTTTTAAGACCCTCACTTTCCAGTATGCTCGTGGCCTTCTTTTTTGTGGTCCTCCTTTTTTTGGGTTTGTTTGCTGAAGTGTTTGAATCCCACACTCCTGAAATGGACGTGGCCCAGATTTACGCCAATCCAGTACCAGTGAATGAACTCCGGGAACTTACACGCTTTAAATTGATTAACAAGCAGGGCACATTTGTTTTTGAAAACACTCATCCTGAAGGTGACCTCTTAGGTCCCTGGCAAATGCTTGAGCCCCAGGCCCTTAAGGTCAAAGGCAATGTGGTTGGAAAAATTATAGAGGCCCTGAACGGAATCCGGGTGAGAAATTTTCATCCCCTAGAGCCCATTAACATCACAAGCTTCTCCCTGGATAATCCAACCCTCACACTTAACATCACCAATAGTGAAAACAAAAAGTTTGAAATCAAAATGGGTCTTATTAACCCCATCGATAACTCTGCCTACCTCTCCCTCTCAGGACAGGATCAGATTTACCAGATTGACCCCATTGAGATGGCCATCGAAAACTATGACCTGGCCCAATTGGTGGAATCAAAAGTCCTGGCCTTAAACACTGACTCCCTCCAGTCCCTTGAAATCTACTCCCCAGAAGGCCTTCGTTTAAAAGTTTTAAAAAAAGAAAACCAGTGGCTAGACCAGGAAGGAGCAACACTCACGGATATAAAGGTTTTAAAATTTTTTGAAAACTTAGAAGAGATTAAAAGTTTTTCTATTTTAAGTAACCTCACCAAAGAACAAGAGGCCTTCATGGAAAAGACCATGGCCTCACCGGCCTGGAGCCTAAAACTTATTTCTGCCCAAGGAGTGAGAACCTACCTTCTTGGCCAACTTCAATCTGATATTCCGGGAACTAATGTATTTAGGAACGGAACCTTTGCTCTTTCAACAGACGAGAAGCAGTCTTTTGTTTTAGTGGACAGAGAGGAATTAAGAATCCTTTCCACCAAGAGCTCAGATCTAAAATAAAAAGGGACCCCTTGATGGAGTCCCTTTTCTGGATAAAAATCTTAAAAAGATTACTTAATTTCTTTGTGAACAGTATGACGACGAAGATTCGGGTTATACTTTTTCATTTCAAGACGCTCAGGAGTGGTCTTTTTATTTTTTGAAGTTGTATAACGAGAAGGAGATGCCCCTTCTTTTCTAGCTTCTGTGCATTCTAAAGTAACAATAACTCGTGGTCCCTTGGCCATAAAATCCTCGCATTGGTAATCATTTACTTAAAAGTCTGGCCAATATAGAATGAATCTACCGAAATTACAACACTTTACTTGATGAAGAGCGAAATATGCAAAGCGTTAACATGTCCAACTGGAGTTTTTGCCGATATGAAAATAAAAATTTCTTGGCACTTATCTCTTTTGGTGCCAGTCCCGAAGGTCTTCAGGATGATGAACTTGAGTACTATGTGACGGTGCTTGAAAATATCGAAAATGAGCAAAAAGAAGTCTTTCAAGAACAGTTTGACTCCCTTGGAAGTGCCTGTGAATTCCTCAACGGCCGCTACGGGGACTGGACCTTTGTTGATCAAACCGCTAGTAAATCTGGTTGCTCAACTTGTGCTGCTCACTAAAATCCGGAAAAAGTGTTTGAAGCTCTGATTCAGTAAGTCTGCCTTCAAGTGAGGCCCTCTCAAACCTCTTCCCCTCACCTAGGATCATTCCTTTTTGCACAGAAATATCACCTTCTTGAGTACTTGTTTCAAAGTAAGGGGTTTCCCCCCATAGCCACTCCCAGCTTATGTGTTTAGAAAAACTCTCCTGAACCAGAGGGTGAGAAAGAAGGGTTCCGTCTAACTCTGTGGGGGAGGTGTTAAAAAAGTGGGACACAAGTTCAACCACATCCTTAATTTCTATTCCTGGAAAACGCTCCTGAAGAGTTGTCACCTTTGAGCGCACCGAGGGAATGGATTTTGAATGGGAAGGTATGATGGAGTGCTTAAGACCCTCTTGAAGTTTTTCAAGATCTGAGCTAACAAGAAACGTTCCATGGTGAAGGGAGCTATTCTTTGTTTGCTTGTAGGCGGAGCCTGAGATTTTTTTGGCCACTCCCTCCTTATCCGTAAGCCACAGGTCGTGACGGGGAGAAATGGTGAGTTCAATGCTGACCTTTAGGAAGGCCTCTCTTAAACAATCTGCATACTTTCTTCGATCGAGGGGGGTGTTGTGGGTGATGAAAGAGAAATTTAAATTTCCCTCATCATGAAACACACACCCTCCCCCACTTTGGCGCCTCACGGCCCAGATGTCATTTGAGACAAGGTATTTTAAATTTGTCTCAAGCCAGGGATTTTGAAAACGGCCAAACACCACGCAGGGCCTGTTCACATAAAACAAAAGAACAGTCTCGCTTATCCCACTCCGAAGAAAATAATCCTCCAGGGACAGGTTAACAAAAGGATTCTTAAAGGGAGAGGTAAAGATAATCATTTATGGGCCAGGATTTTTCTTTCCCACAAAACAAGGATGTCCAAAAAGACACTTGTCATTAATGATTTTGGCCACAGATGGTGGGACCATCTCCTCCCAACCAGGCTCATTGTGGACAATCATCTGAAGAACTTTTGAAGAATAAATGTGAAGGGTCTCTTTACTAAATCCATGAACATCTTCAATCTGCTTCATGCTCTTAAGGTGCTCAAGAAGGAGGTTAAACTCTTTTGGCACCATAAGATTTGAAAGTGTTTCAATCGCCCCTTCCTGAGATTTATAGGGATAGATATAAACTTTGACATTCTCTCGAAAGAGTTGTCCTAGGGCGCCCAGGATTCCTCCCTCCACGTTAGAATATTTTTCAGTAAAAATTTGCTGGAAGTTATAAATACCCAGCACCAATCCTAAGTGAGGAACATGGAGTTTTGAGAAGTAATTGGAAAGCTTGTAGTACTGAGGGAAATTGGTAATAAGAACCTTCTGTCCCATACTGCACATGAGATCCACCCGGGCCAGAAAATCTTCCTTGGCAATATCTCCACTCTCATCATTTTTTAAAGTTGAGATGGTAATCTCAGAAACGGCCACAAGGTCCTTGGATTCTTTTTGTATATCCTTAGCAAAATTAGCTAGACCCGTTTTAATCATATCAAAACTCACCCACGTTGGTGGGCGGTAGGAGCCTCGGACCACCACTACATCTTTTTTATAAAGAACATCATTGGCCAGAACCACTTCTCCATGTTCATCGAACATGATGGCGTGGGTGTAATCAAGTTTTAAGAGGTAGAGATTCATGAGACGGTTATCCACGTTTTGAAAGGCCTCTCCCCCAAAACGGATAAAATTAATTTCAATACGGGTATTATCCAAATGATCCAAAAGAGAGCGGATAAACGCCTCAGGATCATTTTGAAGAAAAAGTGAAGCGTAAACCAGGTTCAACCCAATAATCCCCAAGGCGTCCTGCTGAAGAACATTCTGGGGGTCAAGCATCCGTACATGAATCACCACATCGCTTATTTGAGAACCAGGAGCATTTTGAAAACGCATCCCAAGCCACCCATGGGACTCGTTAGTTCGTTGAAAATTAAGGGCCGCCACCGTGTCAGCAAACACAAAAAATGCATGATCCTTTCCGCGGGTCTCACTGAGTCTTTCCTCCAAGAGGTGAAACTCCTTCTCTAGCATCTTTAAAAGCCGGTTATGGGAAACATAGCGCCCATGGGGGTCTTTGCCATAAATGGCGTCAGAGAAAGTCATATCATAGGCAGAAATAGTCTTAGCTATGGAACCCGAGGATCCTCCGGCCTGAAAAAAGTGGCGGGCCACTTCTTGTCCGGCACCAATTTCTGCAAAAGTTCCGTAGAACTTTTTGGCCAGGTTGATCTTTAAAGCTTTTTGTCGGAGTGAAAGTATTGTTTCCATGGGTGAGAAAACCTTTAACAAATTGAAACTGTTAGATTTATGGGGGAGTCTACCACTTTCCACAGGGTTTTGAGGAGGAAAAAACTGGTGAAACTTAAGTCCCAAACATCATGAATTCATTACAAGGCTTTATATTTCGGACTTCAACCCTAAAAATACAAATGCGAGGGTTTTAAAGAAATGATGGAGGTCAAGTATTCAAATTTATGAAGAATTCTAAATCATTAAGAATATCAATTTTCCATGGGGAAATAAAAAATATGCCGATAAGACTTTCAAGACACAAGGGAAACAACAATGGAACTCATGATTATTGGAATCCTTATTGCGGCCGGAATCCTTGCTGCCAAGGATGGGGCCCTGGTTCCTAGACCAGTGCCCGTGAAGAAAAAGAAGTAGCCTCTTACTGAGCAAGGTACTTAGAAATCACCTCGTAAGTATCCCTGGAGGGTTTAGAATTCATAACCTCTTGAAGGACCTTCCTCATGAGGCCCTGTCGGTTCTGGTCTACCTTATGGATCATAGAAAAAGAGCTCGAGGCCCGGGAGGCCACCTGAGGGTTAAAGGTATCAATAAGCTGAATCTTCTCACCCAAAAGTTCATAGCCCTTACCACTTAGGTCGTGGAATGAGACAAGATTATTTCTTGAGAATTGAAGATACAGGGCCCGTAAATAATTGGGCACCTGTTTTAAGAAAAGAGGATCTTTTTCTAGCATTAAAATCCTCTCCACCGCCTCATTTTTGGGAGAATAAGAGGCCAGGGCCCCAAACCACTTAAGCATCACTAAAGAATCATGTTTCCATTTATGATAAAAGCCCTGGATGGCATCATGCTCTAAAGGCACACCGGTTTGTATATAGTGGTGAAGGCCATGGATTTCTTCCGTCATATTTGTGGCCTCAAAAAAGTGATGTTTAAGGGCCGACAGCCCCTCTTTTGAATCAGAGGCCACAAGATAAGTGAGGCACTGATTCTTCAGGGCCCTCTCCCCAAAGGCCTTAGGATTGAGTTCAAAAACTCTAGGGTGACTTAAATAATCGTGAGTGGCAAGAAACCAGTCCTTGAAAAGAATACCCATCTTTTTTCTGAGATTTCGATGGACCTTATGAAGAGCATCGAAATCTGGTTGCACAAGATCCATGGAAAGTTCATTCTCTGAAGGAAATTCCAGTAAATAAGATTTAAAAGAAAGGTCTATGGTTTCATCCTGAAGGAGAGCTTCGAAGGCCTTAATAAAATCACGAGGCACATCATCACTTAGGGAGCCTTGGGTTTCAAAAAAGGAGAGTTCTGTTTTTAAGAGGTGGCGGTAAATTTTTTGAGTGGCCTCGTACTTAGAGTAGGGATCGTTATCAGAGGTCATTAAGGTAATGAGCTCTGGAATCTCATAGGGATAATCCACATGAACCGGTGCCGAAAAACCTCGGTTCAGGGACAGGATCACATCCCCATCTGCCTTAAAAATAAAAGACTCTTTGAGGGCCTTAAGTTCCAGTTTTTTTTCGAGAACGACACCTTTATTTTTGTCAACCAGCCCAACCACAAAAGGCATGTGAAGGACATTTCCCTCCGGAACTGGATGTGTGGTAGGAGGATACTTTTGCTCGATATCCAAAACTATAGCTTCCTTCTCTGTTCTTTTCCGCACAACGATGGTGGGAGTACCAGGTCGGTCGTACCAATTTTTAAATTGAGACAGGTCCAAGCCACTGGCCTTTTCCATGGCAAAGAGAAAATCCTCCGTGGTCACGGCCTTGCCATCATACAATTTAAAATACTCATCCATTCCCCGGCGAAAATTTTCTTTCCCCATTAAGGTATGGATCATGCGGATGACTTCTGCCCCTTTTTCATAAACCGTTCGAGTGTAGAAGTTATTTATTTCAATGTAGCTTGAGGGCCTTATAGGGTGAGAGAGGGGGCCTGAATCCTCAGCAAACTGAGCATCTTTTAAAAGCCTTACGTCTTCTAGTCGTTTCACGGCCCGGGAGAGCATATCAGAGGAGAATTCCTGGTCACGAAATACAGTCAATCCTTCCTTTAAAGTGAGCTGAAACCAATCCCTACAGGTGACCCGGTTACCGGTCCAGTTGTGAAAGTACTCATGTCCGATCACACCTTGGATGTTTTGAAAATCGTGGTCCGTGGCACTTTTTTCATCGGCCAGGGTATAGGAGGAGTTAAAAATATTTAGACCCTTATTTTCCATGGCCCCCATATTAAAGGAATCAACCGCCACGATCATATAAAGATCTAAGTCATACTCTAGTCCAAACTCCTCCTCATCCCACTTCATACTCTGTTTTAGGGATTCCATGGCATGATGAGTTTTAGAAAGATTACCTTTATCAACGTAAATTTCTAGATCCACTCTCCTCTGAGATTTGGTGAGGAAGACATCCCGGGCCACATCAAAGTCTCCGGCCACGAGGGCGAATAAGTAACAAGGTTTTCTAAACGGATCTTCCCATTGGGCCCAGTGTCGTCCCTCGGGTAAGTCCCCTTGACCAATTCTGTTACCGTTTGAAAGAAGAAAGGGGTATTTAAATTTATCTGCCACTATGCGAGTGCGGTAGGTGGCCATGATATCAGGTCTGTCGATAAAGTAGGTGATCCTTCTAAACCCCTCCGGTTCACACTGGGTGCAGAGCTGAGGTCCAGATTGGTAGAGACCTTCCAGGGCCTTATTTTTTTCAGGATGAATTTTATTTTTGATTTTAAGTTCAAATTCCTCATCCATAACTTTTAGGATCACCAGGCGGTCACTAGAAACCTGATAGCGCTCATGAGGAAGGGGACTTCCATTGTAGCTGATCTCCAATAGCTCTAACCCCTCTCCCTGAAGCACTAAGTTCGAGGCAGTGCCTCTGAGTTCTTTTCTTTTAAAAAGCTTTAGTATTGAATCCACCACAGTCTCTTCGTCTTGTATATCAAGAGTCAGGTCGATGGAGTCAATGATGAAGTCAGAAGGTTTGTAATCTTTTAAAAAAATTGTTTTAGGCCCCGACATAAATTTCCTCCAAAGTCACTTCATAACCAGTATGGGAGCGGACATTAAAAACTCCACAATCAAAAATCAGGTACTGGCCTTTAATTCCACAAATCTTTCCGAAAATTTCTGGTTTTTTATCAAGATTTAAAGAACTCACCTTTTCCGGATACTGAACAACTGGGTAAGAAAAGCGCACCACTGTTTCTTTCAAAAGTGTAAACTCAAAGAACTTAAGATCTTCCTTTAATTCCCCCAGAAGTTT
>CANHIY010000052.1 GCA_947461175.1 Bacteriovoracaceae bacterium | reverse complement strand
GAAACCTGATAGCGCTCATGAGGAAGGGGACTTCCATTGTAGCTGATCTCCAATAGCTCTAACCCCTCTCCCTGAAGCACTAAGTTCGAGGCAGTGCCTCTGAGTTCTTTTCTTTTAAAAAGCTTTAGTGTTGAATCCACCACAGTCTCTTCGTCTTGTATATCAAGATTCAGGTCGATGGAATCGATGATGAAGTCAGAAGGTTTGTAATCTTTTAAAAAAATTGTTTTAGGCCCCGACATAAATTTCCTCCAAAGTCACCTCATAACCAGTATGGGAGCGGACATTAAAAACTCCACAATCAAAAATCAGGTACTGACCTTTAATTCCAAAAATCTTTCCGAAAATTTCGGGTTTTTTATCAAGATTTAGAGAACTCACCTTTTCCGGATACTGAACAACTGGGTAAGAAAAGCGCACCACTGTTTCTTTCAAAAGAGTAAACTCAAAGGACTTAAGATCTTCCTTTAATTCCGCCAGAAGTTTTTCTCTCCATTCATACAGATCAATGGGCGGCGCCTCACCCTTAAGCATTTTTCTCCAATCTGTCTTGTCTGAGATGTGTTTTTTAAATAAGACTTCAATTTTCCCGGAGGTTAATCTGTTTTTCACCTCCATCACAGCCAGGGCCTCAGTGGCCCCCTGATCCATCCAGCGAAAAGGGACATTGGCCTTGCGGGTAATTCCCACCTTAAGACCAGAGGAATTTGCCAGATAAATAATGTGGGGTTTAAAGCAATGCTCCTCCCCCCAACTTGGCTCTCTGCAAGTGCCCTGGTCGTAATGGCACAACTCAGGTTTTAGGATACAGAGGTCACAAGAAGCTAATTTCATGGAACAGGGGTAACAAAAACCTTCGGCGTAGGATTTTTTTATTTGTTTTTTACAATGGGAGCAGAAGATTTTTCCTGAGTGAATGAGTTTAACCGTTTTACCCACCAAGGAGTTCATGTTTATAATTTGATCGGAAAAAATCAGTTTATAATTTATGTCTTCTTGACCGGAAACAATCTGAGATTGATCAATAGATGTTTCCATTTTTTTTAATATTCCCTGAAGACTCACACTTTTACTCCGGAAAAGTTTTTTATTAGGCAAAATTATCCCTTAGAAAGTCTTATCTGTCGTTAACAAAGAAATAATACATTCCAGGTGAAATAATTCCGAAAGAGAGTTTATCGGTATTCTGAGAATTTCTTTCTGATTAACTCTAACAAGGACGAATGAGATGAAAAAATGGATGGTGTCTTTAAAAGTGATGGTGTTTAGTCTTGCCGTCATGATAACTAGTGGATGCGGCCAGCAAGGGGGAGGTCTTCCTCCTATAAATGGTGTTCAAGGCCCGATTTTTAATGTCATTGATGGGAAAATCCTCATGACAGTAAAACTCTTGAACATGAACCTTGATGCTGGTTTTAAACTCCCTATCCCAAAGACTCTGAATTCAGAATTTGAATTTGCTCCCAATGTTGTGGATGGAGGGATGATCCTTCAGGTTTACATGGACCCAGAAGATCTTAAAAAGGTCTCGGTGGGTGTGGGTGATGGGAACTACTTACCAGACGGTCGCCCTCTTCCTGGGGTTCCTGGAGGAAGGCTTGATAATTCACTTAGAATTGATACCAAGTGGAATGACATCTCATTTTATTATCATCAAAAACTTTTTGGACTCTGGATCCCAGTGGGCTTTGAAACCGCTGGAATTTCAGGTTACTGGAATGTGGTCATCAATCAAAAAAGAGTGGGGATGATCGGAATTGTAGGAAATGATGAAGATCAGGACCTTAAGGCCGGTGGAGTGATCCTTCTTAATCTTGATGCCCTAAAAAACCCACAGCTTATGGCCCTGATTGAGCTCTCTAAAAATAACCCAGGTGTCATGTACTAACTGATTTATCGAATCTTTTTGGGGGCCCAGAACTATGGGCCCCTTCTTTGTAAATTTTTCCCAAAGCCTCAAATAGTTTTCAATTCCCGCCCGTTTAATGATTAAGATCCCTTCATGAAATTCATTTATCCTCATTTAGGTCTTTTACTGACTTTAAGTTTAAGTTTTGTTGCCTGTGGTAAAAAGGCAACATTTAAGGAAAATGAGACAAGAGAAAAACTCATTGACCCCACCCAAGAGGAGATCCACTTCAAGGCCTTGAAGGAACTTAAAAGATCCGTTAATGAAGATGATCTGGAAGCCTTAAAAAGAGTCATCTTAAATCATCCTTTCATCGACCTTAATGAACATTTTAATGACAATGGAGAAACCCTTCTTATCACCTCCATCAAAAAAGACCACCGGGAAATCAGAAATTACCTTCTTGAAAAAGGGGCCAAAACTGAAAAGGCCAGTGTCAACCTTGAAACTCCTCTCATGGCCGCGGTGGCCTATGGGCGCACCAATTCAGTAAAACTTCTTCTGGACCTTAAAGTGGATCTGGAAAAAAAAGACATCAATGGGGACTCGGCCCTTCACATTGCTCTGAAAAGATCTAAGGACGAAATTGCTCTTCTTCTGATGAAACAAGGGGCCAACATTCACGGAGTAGATGGAAACAGTAAAAATGCCCTAAAACTGGCCGAAGAATTCAATTCCCTGAACTCCCTTGAAATGATTAAAAGCATGATGGATTTAGAACAGGGGGCACCGGATGTTAAAACCTTCAAGAAAATCATTCTCCAAACGGATGTGAATAAAGTTAAAACCATCCTGAACCGTTACCCGAAAATAATCTATGATAAATCCTACCAGGGGTTCAATGCTTTGGGACTTTTGATCGATTCAGGAGAAGAATATGAAGCTCTTCAAATAGCACAACTCCTGATAGAACATGGGTTAGAGGTGAATGGCCCAAAGGATGCCACTAAGTCTCCACTGATTGAGGCAACAATCTTAGATAAAAAATCTTTTGTGGGTTTATTTCTTAACAACGGAGCTGATTTAAGAATTTTAGACAAGACAGGAAGATCCGCCCTCATTCATGCCATAGAAAATAACAACCCTGGGATGGTCTCACTGCTTCTCGCCTTTTCCGCTGAAAAAAAATATCACTACTCCTCTTCCACAACAAAACGGGTTTTTGATGCCTGTGAGGTAGCACGTCTCACGGCCAAGAGGTTACATAACCAATATGAGCGTGAATCTAATAAGTATATTCGAAACAGTCTACTGGACTGTGGTGTTGTGATCTGGCCTTTCTAAATGAAACACCCACTTAAGTAACAACAGCCCCGGAATGGCCACGAGGGTGCACACTAAAAAAAAGACTTCCCATCCAAGACTTTTCGCCATTAGCCCTGTGGGCCCGGAGATGATAACCCGGGGAACACCCATGAGAGCGGTCAGAAGGGCGAGCTGAGTTCCAGAGAACTGTTTATTTGAAAGTGAGGCCATGTAGGCCGAGTAGGCCGCAGTCCCCATCCCACTGGCAAGATTTTCAAAGGCAATAATAAAGGCAAGAGAATAAAAACCCACCGGTAAAGAAGGAAGAAGAGAAAAACCCAAAGTGGAGATGGCCTGAAGAATTCCAAAAAACACAAGTGAAGGCCTCATGGGGATTTTATACATCAGGGTTCCCCCGATAATTCCTCCTAAAATCGTTGCCAGCATTCCAAAAGTCTTGGCCACAGCTGCAATATCAGTTTTGGAGTAACCGATATTAAGAATAAAAGGTGTGGTCATGTTGGACGCCATGCTGTCCCCCACTTTATATAAAAGAATAAAAAGAAGAATAACAAAGGCCCCTTTTCTTGAGAAAAAATCTCTCAAAGGACCCAGCACTGCGGTTTTTAAGTCGGCCGGAACCACTATGTTTTGAGACTCTGAGGGAGCTATAAGGGTAAATAGGATGGAGGGGGCCATAAAGAGAGCAAGCCACCCGTACACTCGACCCCACTCAATTTGATCGGCAAGGTACAGGGCCAGGGCCCCAGACACAAGCATGGCCAGGCGGTAGCCCGTGATAAAAAGAGAGGACCCAAGTCCCAGCTCCTCATTTTGAAGAATTTCCCTTCGGTAGGCATCCAAAACAATGTCCTGACTGGCAGAGAAAAGAGCGATTAAAAAGGCCCAGGTGCAAACTAAAAAAAGGTCTGTTTTTGGATTTGTAAAAGATAGACCAAGGATAGAAAAGACAATCAGGACCTGGAAGAGCACCATCCAACCTTTTCTTCGGGATAAAAAAGGAAGCTTATACCTGTCAAGAAGTGGGGCCCAAAG
This sequence comes from Bacteriovoracaceae bacterium, assembly GCA_947461175.1. Taxonomy (GTDB): domain Bacteria; phylum Bdellovibrionota; class Bacteriovoracia; order Bacteriovoracales; family Bacteriovoracaceae; genus Peredibacter. Next base: position 15,525 of record CANHIY010000052.1, on the reverse strand, counting down.
AAATTTCACCACGTAGGGCATTCCCAGTAAGGAGAACATCCCAATGGCCACAAGGTCAATGCCTTTATCCACCATCCAGGCCTGAAGCGTGGAACCAATTAAAAGAAGGGGAAGACCCGCACTATAGCCAATGAGGACCATGGAGAGCATCCGGAAGCTAAAAACATTTTTAACGGTGTTAAATACACTCATTGGTAAAGAGGGTCTTCATAATGAAAGGCTTTTTTACCAAGTATCGGTGTATGCTTTTTCTTCTTAAAAACTCTCTTCTTAAAATCAATTCCTTTAATCACCTCTCCCAAGGCCCTGGCAAGTCCAGGAGGAACAGCATTCCCGATTTGGCGAAAGACAGAAGTCTCTGATCCATGAAAGACAAAGTCGTTTGGAAAACTCTGACAGGCAGCTGCCTCTCGAGGGGTGAGGTAGCGGTTCTCAATAGGATGATAATAACTGGTCCTCGCCGTCAGGATCGTCGGAGACGGGGCCTTAAGAGGAAGACGTTGAAGACGGGTTTGACGGAAGCGGTTTTCTCTTAATTTTTTCCAATCCACTCCAAAGTGGAGCTTCTTTGGAAGATAATTTTTTTCATCTTCCTCATACCTGATCCCTTTACCAGGAGGAATAAACTTTAACCTCTCCCTGTCTTCAGCATTTTTAATTTGCGCTAGATCTATGTTGTGGTTAAAAACTCTCCCTTCTGAGGTCTTAAGGTTACTCAAGGCCTCTTGAACTGTTTTAATTTTATGAAGGGCCTCTCCTCCATGAGTAGAGAGTGGAAAAAGGCATTCAGCGTTTTTTACCCCCATAATAATGGTACGCCGGCGTCTTTCTGGCACACCGAATTCTTCCGCAGAAAGAACTCTTGCTTCCATGTTGTAACCAAGTTTTTCAAAGTAATGAAAAATTTTCTGGAGGATCTTCTCATTTTTTTTTGCCACAAGACCAGTGACGTTCTCAAAAAGAATGATTTTAGGATTGGTGATTTTTACAATGCGTACAAACTCTTTAAAAAGCTGATTCCTCACATCATGGACAAGCCCTTTCCCCACAGTGGAAAAACCCTGACAAGGAGGGCCACCAACCACCATATCAACCTTCACTCCTTTAAGAAGAGTAGTTAATTTTTTTTCAGATAAGGTCTTAATATCTCCCAAAAAAACTTCTGCGTGATGATGGTTAGCGGCGAAGCTTTTTATAGCGTCCTTATTTGCATCAACACCCAGGAGGCATTTATGCCCGGCGAGTTCCAACCCACAAGAAAGGCCTCCACAACCACTAAAAAGGTCAATAAATTGAAAAGATTTTTTATGTGTCGGTATGCTTTTATTCATACTGAAAGTGTAATTTTTTTAGAAAATGTATGTCTACCAATTTCCTTAACAGTTGCTCGAAATACCATGCAAAAGTTTGATGTGTGAAACATATTTTTACAATCAATTTCCCTCTGAAAAAGAACATTTTTTATGCTACAGTTATGTTACATTTAGTAGGGTTTATTTCTTAACAAAAGGCCAATTATGAAAAGAAGAGATTTTTTAAAAAGCACTGTTTTATTTGCCGCAGTTTCGACAATTCTAGGTAAAGCTTCAGGTCTTATGACCAATGCCCTTGCCTCTGACGTTTTTGTTGCCGTTGGTAAACTTGGTTACAAAGAAGTCTCCCCTCAGGCGAAAAACGGTAAAACCTGTGGCACTTGTAAGTGGTACAAAGGAACCGGTGCTGGAGTTGGTGACTGTACACTTCCGGCCATGAAAAACGCCATGAAATCAGCTGCAGCTCCAAAAGTGAAAGAGCCTGCTTACTGTAATATGTGGGCAAAAAAGGCTTAATTTTTTAGAATTTTTAAGCACCTAAAGAATCCAAGGGCCCTAAATGGGCCCTTTTTTTATTAAAACCCCCAAAAAGTCAGAAAATATTAGTTTTCAAATCCTGACCACTTTGTGATAAGGGCGCAACGCTTTAGTGTCTTGGCGTTATGATCTTTATCCTGTGGAGACTGTAAATGAGAACTGCTTTCGCCATTCTGACTATGACCATTTTATCTCACTCTCTTTTCCCATCCCTGGCCCATGCTGAGGTGATTTATGGGAAAGATAATCGCCTAGATGTGTATGAATCAAAAAACACCCTCCACCGTGAACTCTCAAAGTCCACTGCGGGTATGATCCATTGGGGACAACTGCGTTCAAACTCAAACTCACTTTATGGCATTATCAATTCTAAATCTCTTGAGGAGAAACTCAATGTCTGCTCCTCGGAGCGCTTCTCCAAGCAGCCGGCCAATGTGGCCTGTTCTGGCTTTTTAGTAGCACCAGATATCCTCATCACTGCAGGACACTGCTTAAGGGCCAGCGGGGTGCCGGATAAGACTTGCGAGGATTTTGCCTGGATTTTTGACTACGATTTAAAAAGTGAAACCCATAACCCGTTAATTAATATCTCAAAAGAAAACATTTATGAGTGCAAGGAAGTTCTCTCTACTGTTCTTACACCTCAACTTGATTATGCCATCATAAAGCTTCATAAAAAAGTGGTGGGAAGAAAACCTTTTAAGTTTAGAAAATCTGGTAAAATTTCTGACACGGCCTCCGTGGTGGTAATAGGTCACCCTTCAGGACTTCCGACTAAAATCTCCAACAGTGCCAAGGTGCTTAAGAACACAGAGCTAACGATGTTTACAACCAACCTTGATACCTTTCAGGGTAACTCTGGTTCGGCGGTTTTTGATGCAACCTCTGGTGTGGTAGAAGGGATCCTCGTCCAGGGAAAAACTGACTACGTGTTGTCTGATCCAAACAACAGAAGAAGTTGTCTTCAAGTGGCCACCTGTGACAACGAGGCAGGAAACTGCACCGGAGGCATTGAGAGTGGTCTCATTAAATGGGGAGAAGTGGCCGTCCGGATCACTGAAATCTCTTCCGAGATTGAAGAAGCTATCTCTTCATCACAAGATTAATCACTTCACTTTGAGAGAGTTCAATCAGGATTTTTTTCTGCCGGGAACTCTCTCCCTGAAGAAGAAAAATTTTTTTCTTTGAAATTTTAAAAACCACTGACAAGTAATCTATTAAAGCAGAATTGGCCTCTCCCTCAATGGGTTGGGCCTTAATTTTTATTTTAAGCCGCCCCCCATGAAGCCCCAGAATCTCATCTTTAGAGGAACCCGGCTGAATATGAAGATGCAAGATAGAACCATTTTCGTGTTTAGTTAACCAGTCGGCCATTGTTTCGTACTCACCAGGAAAATAAATTTTAGGGTCCAGAGGATAGTACGGATCCAATTGGTAGAAATCAAGCGCTCTATAACTGTGTGGTCCTGACCACTTTTAAGTTGATTGTGGCAAGGTACCTGAAGAAAGAAAGTGGATAACCAAATCAGCATGAGAATGAGAAACACTAACCAGCGAAAATTCAGAATAAGGAGAATCACTTCCGTCAACATTAGGGGGATCACGATCCAAGAGATGCGGTTGGTGTGAAAGGTCTCAAAGTCTGAAAATGAGTTTTTATCAATAAATTTAAAACTCGGGTAATGAAGGATCTGAATGATCCAGATAAGTGTCATCAGAGCAGCAGAGATAATAAGTTCTAAAATGTGCATATCATTTAATCTTAATTCATAAAACACTGGATAAAAAGGTGTCCTGAGGTTTTTAAACTTCTTGATTGGCCGTTAATATGGGTTATCATAACAACATGAAATTTGAATCCGAATTAAATCAAATATCAGAGCTGGCACTTGCTTCAATTAAATCTCGCTATCGAAAGACCTGGGCCGGTTTTATTTGGGTGATCATTAATCCCATCCTGATGTTTGGTGTCCAAAGTATGGTGTTCAAACATATTTTAAAGATTGAATTACCAAACTATTTTCTCTTTCTTTTGGGAGGATTATTACCCTGGATTTTTTTCACTTCAACAATACAGATGGGAACTCCGATTTTTTCCCAGCAAGGTCAGCTTCTTCGCTCTTTCAAAGTTAACCCATGGGTCCTTCTCGGAGCACAGGTCATGGACAATTTTGTAAATTTTTTAGCAAGTTTCTTGCTGATTTTAATTCCTTTTTTTCTCATGTCTGAAAAATCTTTAGGTATGCTCCTGCTACTGCCCCTGGCCTTAATTCCTCTGTTGATTGGGACGTTGAGCCTCACCATCATACTGAGCATTCTTAATATCTTTTATCGGGACGTAAACTTTGTGATGGGATTTATTTTTAGCTTGTTATTTTTTCTGACCCCCATTTTTTATCCCAAAGAATTTATACCTCAAGAGTATGAATGGATGATCTGGATGAATCCCCTTATTTATTTGATTGAACCCTTTAGACAGGTTATTCATTCCTTTAATGGAACACTTTTTATGATATCGATTTTTAAAAGCCTTATTTTCGTCACCCTTTGTGGGTTCACTGCCCTCTGGGTCTGGAAAAGGAAGAGGAATGAATTCTACAGAATGCTCTGAGGAGATTCTTAAGGTTAAAGACCTTAAGGTTCATTTCTATTTGGATCACTACTATGACAGGGGATTAAGAGATGTGTTTATTTCAGCACTCACAAATCCCTTTGATTACTTTTTTAAACAAAAAGAAATTTTTTATGCATTGAATGGAATTACCTTCTCCCTGAGTCAAGGTATGCGGTTGGGCATTTTAGGCGTTAATGGCAGCGGAAAAACTACCCTCTGTCGTTGCCTGGCGGGCATGATGAGGGCACAGGAAGGAAGCGTTGAAACCACCAAAGAAGTGAGGGCCATTTTTGATACGGGAACCGGAATTATGCCAGAACTCACTGGCCGGGAAAATGCCCAGCTCCTGGCTCGACTCTTTTTTACCGGTGAAAAAGAAGTTAAGCACCTGGTGGAGGAGTCCATCAGCTTTTCAGAATTAGGCCACTTTATCGATGCACCTTTCAAAAAGTACTCCAAAGGGATGCAGTCAAGACTTCTTCTCTCTTTAATCTCCTCACTTCCAGCAGATATTTTAATCCTAGATGAGGTCTTTGATGGGGCGGATGTTTTTTTTAGACAAAAATTAGCCAAACGCATGATCTCATTTATTGAAAAGGCCGGGGCCACGGTATTTGTCTCCCACTCCACAGAACAGATCAGAGAAATCTGCAACAAGGTAATGGTGATTCACGAAGGGAAAGTCCATTTTCTTGGGGAAGTGGAGGACGGGATTAAGGCCTATATGGGCCTTAATCCAGAAACATTAATCCAGAAATAAGATAAATAAGAAAACTCCTATTTTTTTCTTGAAAACAACAAATACATGGATGGCACAACCACCAAAGTTAGGACGGTGGAAATTAAGCTTCCCCAAATAATGGCCACGGCCATGGGCCGCAGGGACTCTGATCCAGGTCCTAAGGAAAATGCAAGGGGAATGGCACCGGCCACCGTGGAGAAGGTCGTCATAAGAATGGGCCGTAAGCGCTTAGGGCATGCATCTTTTAGGGCCTCTAAGCTGGACAATCCCTCAGAGCGCCTTTGATTCGTAAAATCCACAAGGAGGATGGCATTTTTTTTCACGATCCCCATGAGAAGAATAAGACCAATCATAGAATACATATTAAGGGACTGGCCCTGGGCCCATAACCCGAGGAACGCTCCCGATAAGCTAAAAGGAAGGGCCACAAGGACTGTCACGGGATCAATGAAACTATTAAATTGCGCTCCTAGGATCATGTAAGCAATAACCACCCCTAATCCCAGGGCAAAAATAAGAGAGAAAAATGTCTCTTTAAATGTCTCAGAAGAACCCGACTCCACAAGCTTATAACCTTCAGGAAGAAGTTTTTGAGTGATTTCTCTCACCTTCTCCAGGGCCTCTCCTTGAGACTTTCCTGGTGCCACACCAGAAAAAATGGTGACGGCCCGGGATCTTTGGCGGCGGTTAATGGTTTGAACTCCGGGAAGTTCTTTCACTGTGACCACATCCAAAAGTTTTACCAATTCTCCTCTGGTATTTCGGACAAAAATCTTTTTCAAATCTGAGAGCTTATCTTTTGAGGCGTTGGACATTTTTATGCGTATATCATTTCTGTGGCCATCCTTGGAGTACTTCCCTACTACCACTCCTCCAATAAGGGCATTAATCGTCATACCAATTTCCTGAACAGAGACACCGTAAAGCTTTGCTCTTTCTCGGTTCGGGAAAATTTTAATCTCCATGACTGATTCTTTATAATCGGTGTCAACATCTGTGTAGAGACCTGCTCCCTTCATCTCATTCATGACATCTTTTGAGGCTTTCACAAGAGTCTGCCAGTTTCCTCCCGTGAGAGTAAATTCAACCGGGAAACCACGTCCTGAGGCGCTAAATCCTCCCTGGGAAGTGTCCTGAACAAAAACCTTTCCCTCTTTGAAGTTTTTAAAATCTCCCCGGTACAAATTAAGAAGATCCGCTTGATTCCAGGGAGCTTGAGTTTTTTCATTTAAAGGTCTGTCTTTAGGTGCCTTAAGGGTCACAAACATCATGGCCGTATTTGATTCACTGGGCCCCCCTCCTCCAAATCCTCCCACGGAAACAAAGTATCTTTTTACTTCCTGTCTTTTGGAAAAATAGTTCTCCACTTCTTTCGTCACTTTGTCAGTGAAGGCCAGGGAGGATCCATCCGGAGTTTTCACCCGGATCATGAAGGAAGATGTATCCTGGGCCGGGACAAATTCCTTAGGGATAAGTTTTACGATAAAAAGTGAGCCCACAAAAAACAACAAAGAGCCCAGGATGATAAGAAACTTATGGTCCAAAGAAAAACCAAGGGCCCTTTGATAAAGATTTGTTATCCCCTCAAAAAAAGTATCCACTCCACGGCCAAGCCTCGTTCGGCGCTGAGACTCCTCCATAAATTGGCTAGTCCTCATGGGTGTAAGAGTCACCGCTTCAATGTAGGAAAGGGCCACGGCCACGGAAATAGTCACCCCAAACTGGAAAAAAAACTTTCCGATGATTCCTTCCATCAAGGCCACTGGAAAAAAGATAGCGATGATGGCAACTGTCGCAGATAAGGCGGCAAAGGAGATCTCATTGGCCCCGTCACGGGAGGCCCTGACTTTATCTTTACCTTCCTCGTGATGGCGGAAAATGTTTTCCAGCACCATGATGGCATCATCCACCACTATACCAATGGAAAGTGAGAGAGCGAGAAGAGTGAAAGTGTTTAAAGTAAAATTCATGTACTTTAAAATGATAAACGAGCCGAGAATGGAAGTGGGAATAGCAAGGATCACATTAAAGGTGGCGGTTATGGATCCCAGAAAAAGCCAGCAAACTAAGGCGGTAAGAATTGAGGACATCACCAGGGTAAAAGAGAGCTCATGGATAGAGTCTTCAATGAAAGTGGTGGTATCAAAATTTAAACCAATTTTAATGTTTGAGGGAAGGCCTTTTGAAATGGACTCCATTTTCTTTTTTACTTCCTGGGCCACCCTCACAGCATTTGACCCCCGCTGCTTTCTAATCCCAAGACCGATGGCCGTGGTCCCTTGAACTCTCGACAAACGCCGAACGTCGGCGAGTCCCTCTTCCACATTCACCACGTCCCTCATAAAAAGTGGAACAAAATTAGGTGAACCTCCCCGACGGATAATAGGGAGCTCATTAAACTCCTCCACAGAAGTGGCCTCTCCTAATGTCCTGACATTTTTTTCTTTCAGTGGGTCCTCTATAAATCCAGAAGGGGACTCCTTGTGTTCAGACTGAATGGCAGAGATGACGTCAGTAATGGTGAGCTGGTACTGGTTTAATTTTTCCGTGGAGGCCCAGACTCTCAGGTTTGGTTCAACATAGCCCCCAAGGAACACATCGGCCACACCTGAGACGGTTTGAAACTGATCTTTAAGTTGATCTCTGACATAGGCCATGAGGTCTTTTCTCGACATGGTCTCAGAGGAAACTGCAAGCCACATAATGGGCCTGTCGTCAGGGTTAACTTTGGTAATGATAGGAGGATCAATGGTTTCTGGGAGAAAACGACGGGCCTGGTTGATCCGGGCCTCAATCTCTGAAACGGCCACATCAATATTTTTATCCAGGTTAAATTCAACTGAAATATTCGCTGACCCCATCCTAGCGGAGGAGGAAAGGGTTTTTACTCCTTCCACTGATAAGACTGCAGACTCAATGGGATCAATCACATCAAGCTCCATCACCTCCGGTGCCGCTCCTTCATAGGTGACAGAAATATTTACCGTGGGAAAATCCACGTCTGGAAGCTGAGACACTCCCATGTTCCTCATCTGAAGAAATCCAAACAACATAAGGGCGAGCATGAGCATCCAGGCAAAAACTGGTTTTCGGATGGAAAGATCAGACAAACTCATTTCATTTCTCCTGGAGTTAAACCTGTGAGGGCTTCAAGATTTTTATAGTTTAGGTGCCCCATAGAGATGAGTCCGTCATAAGAGCGTTTGGTATCGATGTAAACATTCATGCTTCTCAGGACATCAAGGTTAGTGACCAGACCAAATTGATAATCCTTAAGACTAAGCTTGTAGGCCTCTTGGGATTTTATCAGGGCCTCTTTCACAGATTTTAACTGCTCCTGGATTTGAATGAGATTTTGATGGTGAATAAGAATATCCCTTTGAGCACTCCTCTCGCTTTCAAGGGACCTTAGTTCCACAATCCTCTTCCCCTGAAGGGCCTCTTTCACCGAGGACTCTACTCCTCCTCCCTGAAAAAGAGGAAGACTCACCTGAACTCCAAGATCCCACTCTGAGGTGGAAAGAATCCCTGTTCGGTCAATGTAGTAATTTGAAATAAAATCAACCTGGGGAAGATGTCCTCCTCGGGCAATTTCAATTTGCCTCTGCGCCACTTTCTCCTCCTGATGAAGGGCCAGGATGTCAGGTCTTATTCTAATTTTATTTAAGTATTCCTGAAGATTTCCCCTTACCTCAGGGATTTTATTTTCAAGAATAATCACCTCTGGAGAAATACCGGTTAAAAATTCAAATGACTTCTCCCTCGCCTGAAGCCCCATGAGGGCCTCTTGGTACTGGGCCTCGGCAATGTGCTGTTGGGCCTCAACTTCCAGAAGTTCTCCCTTCCTGGAGCGGCCAATACTTACCCTCTTCTTGATTTCCTGAACCCTCTCAAGGCTTAACTTTAAAAGCTCCTTAACGTTTTTCACATCGGATTGAGACTCTGAAAGAGAGTAGTAAGCATTAATCACCAACTGATAAAGATTAAGCTCTGAAGCCTCTTTTTGAAAACGGGCCAGGAGAACATTTTCCTTAGCAAGTTGGTAAGCTGCCACCGATCCCCCACGAAGAAGTGGCTGAGTGAGTCTCAAGGCCGCCACGTGCTGGCGGGTGAGAAGAAAGGGACTTGGCCCTCCATTACCAGGGGGATCAATTCTTGTAAAACTTCCAATTCCTGAGAGCGTTGGAAGCACCAGGGCACGGGCCTGTTTTTTTTGCTCTTCACTTTGGGAAATGACTGCATTGGCCCTGTGAATAGACTCCATATTATGTAAGGCCCCTTCATAGGCCTTTTTTAAGTCTATGGCCCCATATGTAAAGAGTGGTGTTAAGAGCAACAAAATGATCATCAAGAATTTATGTTTCATGGTTATTAAATATAAGGAGAAGAAGCAATCATGTCCACTTTTCAAACCTTTTGGTAAAGAGAAAAAAAGAAATTAGACTTATCCCATCAGATTAATTTCCCTTCAGGAAAGAGAGTAAATGTAAGGTGTATTAATTCCAGTAAGCCCTTATCTTTAAAATTAAATATCATTCTCAAGGAGGAGACATGAAACTTTTATCAGTGATGGCCCTTTTAGGCCTTTCATTTGAGGCCTTTTGTGCCATGAACGTCACGTATTTTGCGCCTCTTGATGTTAAAGCAATCCACGACCAAGAAATTCAAAATGAAAAAAAGGGTGAGGCCCCTTCCTATGCAATTCCACACAAAGTCTCTCTCTCTCCGTCCTGGGAAAAATCTGGATCTGGTTATGTATGGGAGCATCAGGTATCCGCTCCTAATGCCGTTTCGTTAAATTTTGGTTTTTCACGCTTTCATCTTCCAGAGGGAGCAGAGCTTAACATTTTTTCCAGAGACCGTACTCAGTTCATCCGCACCTTCACTTCTCACGACAACAACGTTAACAAAGAACTTTGGACCCCAGTGATCATGTCTGATGACGTCATCATTGAATTAAAAGTATCAGAAGATGCTCTCTCAGAAGTTGAATTAGAACTCACTCAGGTGGGCCAGGGATTCAGAACTTTTGCTCAATCCACGAATAAGTCTGGGGCCTGTAATGTTGATGTGGCCTGTGAAGATTCCGCAGGCTGGGAGAATGAAGTGAACTCCGTTGCAGTGATATCAACAGGGGGTTCAAGATTTTGCACAGGCTTTATGGTAAACAACACCTCAAATGACAAGACTCCCTTTTTCATGACGGCCGCTCACTGCCGGATCTCTCCTAATTCTGCACCTTCTTTAGTGACTTACTGGAATTATCAGACCTCAAGATGTGGTGGCAGCCGGGATGGAAAATTAACTGATTTCCAATCTGGAGCTGTTCACCTTGCCTCATCTTCAAGATCAGATTTCACTTTAGTCAAACTCAATTCACAACCTAGACCTGAGTGGAATGTCCGTTACGCAGGTTGGGATGCCACAGAAACAGGTCATGATGCTCCGGCCGTGGCCATCCATCACCCAAACGTGGATGAAAAATCTATTTCGTTTGAGAATGAAAACGCTGTGATCTCATCCTACGGAGGTTACACCTCTCCAGGAGACAGCACCCACGTAAAAGTCATCGACTGGGATAAAGGAACCACAGAACCAGGATCTTCTGGATCACCTCTTTTTAACTCATCTCACCGAGTGGTGGGCCAGCTTCACGGAGGAGGGGCAGCCTGTGGAAATGATCTTCCAGATTACTATGGCCGTTTACACACTTCTTGGAATGGACCAACACCCACTTCTCGTTTAAAAGACCACCTCGATGCTGCAGGAACTGGCAATCTTACTACAGATACGATCTAATCCTTTTCTTACCAAAAGGCCCCCAAAAAATAGGGGCCTTTTTTTTGTAACATTGACTTTGTAGATGAATTTAAACCCTGAAATTTTAAGTGTAATGACTAAGGGTGCTCATGATTTCAAATTGAAATCATGAGCGAAGTCATTATTAAGAAGAGAAACAAGAAAATTTTTTAGCTCTCAGTCAGATCAGTTCTGATGATCGTCAGAGGAAGATCATCGGCACTGTGGGAATCATGATGCTCCACTCGGGGATGAGTAAAAACCTCATTCTTCTTTGTTAAAAGCTGCTTTAAAAGATTTAGAAGCATGTTCATCATTTTACACTCCTATTTGGTTCTGAAACTGGGCCTCTTCTGTAGAGCCAGTCATCGCTAGGGTTGAAGAGCGGCCTTGGGATATAACAGTATTCACTTGATCAAAGTAACCTGTGCCCACTTCTCGCTGGTGCTTAGTGGCCGTGTAGCCTAAGGCCTCAGCAGAAAATTCCTGATCCTGAAGCTTAGAGTAGGCACTCATGCCGGACTCTTTATAGGCATGGGCCAGGGTAAACATGGAGTAGTTTAAGGAATGAAAGCCAGCAAGAGTCACAAACTGAAACTTATAGCCCATGGCAGAGAGTTCCCGCTGAAATTTAGCGATGGTGGAGGCGTCCAGTTTTTTGCTCCAGTTAAAGGAGGGAGAACAGTTATAGGCCAGAAGCTTATTGGGATAAAGAGACCTGATCCCTTCAGCAAAAAGTTTTGCCTCATGAAGATCTGGGTGAGAGGTTTCACACCACACAAGATCCGAGTAAGGAGCATAGGCCTTTCCTCGGGCAATCGCCATATCTAGACCTCCGGTGATCTGATAAAAACCTTCTGGAGTTCTTGTCCCCTTGATGTAGGGGTGGTCAGCAGGGTCGATATCACTAGTGATGAGTTGGGCCGCATCGGCGTCGGTTCTTGCGACAACCAGTGTGGGGACTCCCATCACATCGGCCCCTAGGCGGGCGGCATTAAGGGTTTTGATAAATTGATTAGTGGGAACTAAAACCTTGCCTCCAAGGTGTCCGCATTTTTTTTCAGAAGCAAGCTGATCCTCAAAGTGCACTCCAGCGGCACCGGCCTCAACCATGGCCTTCATGAGTTCAAAGGCATTCAACACTCCTCCAAACCCGGCCTCAGCATCGGCCACGATAGGAAGGTAGTAATCAACGTCCTCTTTTCCTTCAGAAAAAGAAATCTGATCCGCCCGCTGAAGGGCCTGATTAATTCTTTTCACCACATGGGGGACTGAGTTTGCTGGATAGAGGCTCTGATCCGGGTACATGTGGCCCGAAAGGTTGGCATCGGCGGCCACTTGCCAGCCAGAGAGATAAATCGCCTCAAGGCCTGCTTTTGCCTGCTGAATGGCCTGATTTCCTGTGAGGGCACCCAGGGCACGGACGGCCTCTTCACCATGAAGGGACTTCCACAGGCGCTCGGCCCCTCTTTGGGCCAGGGTGTATTCAATTTTCACTCGTCCCTGGAGTTTTACCACATCCCAGGCCGTGTAATTTCTCTTAATTCCTTGCCAGCGGGCGTTTTCTCTCCACTGTTTATCTAATTCTGATGCGTAACTCATGAGTCCCCTCCATGGTTTAAGATCTAAAGTTCCGTAAAAAAATCTATCAGATCTGGTTTTAAAAAAATTTCTTTAATGACTTCTTTAGCGTGTTTTAGTTTTTCTTCCTTTCCTTCATATAAAGGAAGAATCTCCTGATACTCTTCATCGAAGAGTGTGCTCACGAGCTCTTTAGTGACCTTCACTCCCTCATCAAGTGTCACTTCATGGTAAAGCCACTGCCACACCTGGGCCCGGGAGATCTCTAAGGTGGCCAAGTCTTCCATAAGATTTTCAAAGGCCACACAGCCCTGTCCCTCACTCCAGCCAAACTGATAGGCAATCCCCACCCTGATGTTTTGGCGAAGACCCTTCATGGTTCTGGGTCCTTCTCCAACGGGAAGTAGATCTGGAGTATCAGAAAAATTTTCTAGTTTTACTTCCAGCTGATTTTTTTTCTTAAATTGTGCCTGGGCCATACCAATAAAATAAGGATGGGACACCCAGCAACCATCATGGCCGGTTTGAGCTTCACGCTCTTTATCTTGACGAACTTTTTCCAGCTGAATTTTTCTTACACTCTCATCTCCTCCAGGAGTGAAGGCTGACATCCCACCCATGGCAAAGGCCCCATGCTTATGACAAGTCTTAATAAGAAGTCGGGCATAATTGTCCATCCATGGTTTTTTCATGTCGATACAGGAGCGGTCGGAAAGAATACGGTCTTTGTGAAATTTTAAGGTTTTAATATCAGAGAAAATTTTATCCCAGCGTCCCACATTAAGCCCACAGATGCGCTCCTTTAACTCATAAAGAATTTCTTCCATACAAAAAGCAGCAGGGAGAGTTTCAATTAAGAGCGTGACCCGTAGAGACCCCTCCTTAAGAGAGAGCATGGATTCAAGTTCACAAAACACCTCACTCCACCACCGGGCCTCAAGATAATGCTCAGTTTTTGGGATATAAAACTTTGGAGTTTTTCCATCTTTTAAAAAAGTTTTTGCCGTATGGTAGGCCACAGTCACGAGATCCAAAAGTCCAGCACTCACTGGAGCACCATCAATTAAATAATTCTTCTCCACCATATGAAGTCCCCTCACCCTCACCATGGGGTGGGACATTTTTTTCTGGGGATCAAGGCGATAGATCTTGTCTGATCCATCCTCAAGAGTTTGAACGAAGCTTAAATTTTTATTGGCCACACCAATAACATTTTTATACCCATTTAAAACATTCTCCCACGTAGGGGCCATGGAGTCTTCAAAATCAAGCATGCACATTTGGGCCAGTTCCCCATGTTGATTGGGGCTCAGCATATTGATCACCATCTTGGCACTAGAGACAGGTCCGGTGATTTCAACTCTTCTGTCTAAGAGATCCTCCGGAATGGGACGAACACTCCAGGTCGTAGTTTTTCCTGGGTGAGAGGAGTCAAAGTGAGGAAGCTCTCCCTCATCAATGGTTTTTTGACGAATTTTTCTCTGATTAAGAAGTTGTAGTCTGTTAGGATTAAATTTTTCATGGAGACTAAAAAGTATTTCAGTCAAGGTAGGTGTAAAGATCTCTTGTGCGTTCAAAACATCTTTAAAACTCGTTGAATGCTTGTTCATAAGTCTCCTCCTGATTTAATCATTTAACAGAAAAACTGAAACAACAAGTTCATTTTTCCTGTGGAAAAAGTTTTCTTCAACTTAAGACAATTAGGAGAAGGAAGTACTAAGTTTATTTCTCGGAATAGCATCGGATTATTTCCCAGTTTAGTATGAGTCTTTTAGTCGTCTTTTGATGAAGGTGGTGATGTTGTTTTTTTGATGAGATCGATAATTTCAAATTGAATTTCACGGTCATCATCTATATGGGTGTGTCCCAAAGGAGAGAGGATATTTCTTACCTGAGTTTTTTCATCACGACGGGCCACATGGGGTCCATCGTTTAAAAACCAGCTCGTTTCACCGAAAACATTCAGATGATTTTTCACATTTTGGGGAATGATATCGTTATTAAACCCAATGGCATCCATAGTCACTAATAAGTCTATGGGACGAAACCCGCCTTTGAGTGAATCATACTCATTGGCAACTTCCACAGCGGTATCAGCTCCAAGACTGTGTCCCACCACCACCACCGGATAATCCCGATGGATTTTATTAATCTCTTCTTTAATTTCTGATTTCTGATCAAAAGAAAAAATCTTTGCACCGGGAACAGAATCGGCCATTCTCCCCACCCCAGCGTATCCCCCTTCACTTTTTAAGGGATGACTAAAAAGATCAAGGCCCTTAATAAAAATCACCAGAGGCTTTTTCACTGTGCCCTGTAGCGCCTTGGGACTTGAGACTTCTTCTAATTTTTCAGAGGCCTTATCTTTTATTTTGTCCTTCACATCCTCTTTAAAACGCTCCTTCATCACTTCCATTGGTTTTACGTCAGGAAGTGAAATGGATGGCACAGAGGGCACCACAGGAGGAGTAAGACTTGGAAGTGAAGGAGATCCAGAAACTCTCGAACTCTCTGAAAGGTCTAATTTGTAATCGGGTTTGGTGTCTAAAGTTTTTTCACCCAAGGCTCCGGCCAACGGTTGTGCGAGTCCATTTTTTGAGGACTTTACCACAGGGCCAGGGGCCTTGGTTTGAGCATATGGTGAGTTCGTCATGAGGTCTAATTTCACACCTTAAGGCTATCACCCCAGAAAAACTGATCAAGACAGGGAAATAATCTCCCGGTCCCATGTTCTTTTCCTCATGAGGTTTGGGTCAGAAATATTGAAGACACAATAAATTTTCCCCAAACTGGAATCTTTCTCATTTATGTGCGGAACTAAATTAGTCTGATTTAAATGCCATGATAGGCCTTTAAGTTATTTGATATGATTTTTGTCGACAAAAACAACTCATACAAAAAAACAAAAAGGCCTGCAATGAAGCTACCACGTTTTATCG
>CANHIY010000051.1 GCA_947461175.1 Bacteriovoracaceae bacterium | reverse complement strand
AGAAAAGTTAAGTTACTCGATGCCGTGTGAGTCTGATAAAAATGTCCTGGCGCTTAGTGTAAAAAATGATTAAGTAACTGGCAGCTGCCTGTATGACATAAGAAGCAGTAATTTTAACGTGTTATACAGGTTCAGTCGGCCACCCCATTTTAAATTCAGTTTCGATCTTCGCAAGAAGTGAAAAATACTAAAGCCCTGTTTAACCCACAGGGCTTTTTTTATTTCCAGCGCAATTGGATGACGATTTGGCGACAACCTAAAACACACCCAGATCATTTGTCCTATATTGATCAATCTTCGAGCTCATCGTCGATCCAAATTAAGTGCTTATTCACAAAATTCGGATCAAATGAATAAGGATTGTAATATCCACCCACCCAGGTAATTAACATATCTTTTTCTTCGCAATCTTCTCCGGCAAGTACAGATTTTAAATGCTCAAAACGACGTGGTCCTCCACAATCTTCAGGAGGACAGGCATTTTCACCACCAATGCAGACAGGGTACTGCATACGCGGATCAGTTACTAAAGTTTTAGTGATCTTAATCTCATGAACCCAGTTATCTCCAAAATCATAGACATAAGTAAATTTTTTCTTATTCTCTAAAACGTCACTAAGGATGGTTCCGTCTGCAACAAATGTATTTCTCAGTTCTTCTGCAGATTCTTCATCAGAATACGATTTCCCACCTATCTCAAACGCATACAAATGAGCATTTTGCCATCCCATTACCATTTGAATCAGAATATGCAGTTCATTAAGTTCAATAAATTCGTGAACAAGTACCTTACGCCAAATAATAGGTTCAATATCAACAAGAGAAATAGTTAATTCATAAACTTTTGGTGACAATTTTTTCTTTGCCATAAAGCACTCCCTCTAACTCCAGCTTGGCGGCCTATGAATCTCACCCTTAGAATCGACTACTGGGTTAGGAAACTGGGCAGCGATTAAATGGCCTTTTCTGATGTCACGGTGCCGGTCACAATTTCTGCCAAGCTGTATACTTCGATCTTTGCCCATCTGAGGATTAATGACATAGGCTTGTTTTTTAAACATTCCTCTCACCATCGAGAGAGGAAGAGTGAGATCAGAGTCATTTGATATCAATACAGCAACGTCAAACTTATTCTGGAAGCAATCAACAAGCATCATCGTAGCAAGGTTAACGTCAGAACCTTTCTCTTCTGTTTTAATGACTTTTGCATATCTTTCGCCATTCACAGGTGTCTCAAGAGGCATTGAAACAGTATGACTCAAATAGTGTCCTCGAATGATTTCAAAATTTGGAATTGTTTTTAAGGCCCTAAAATAGGTCTGTTGTCTTTGAGATTGAGTGGGATCATTTGGTCTATCTGTAACATAAGCCGTGAAGTATTTTAGAGAAAGGACGTCTATCTCAGGAAAAATCTTTTCTACAAGGATCTTTGGATTCATCCATTTCAGATCAGGGTTCCGCTTCAACGAACCGTAGTAAAGATTAAACCCATCTATGTAGACAATTGCACGCAAGTCATAGCTCCAAAAACGCTGAGGCCACCCCGAAGGGTGGCCTCGCACCCTAGCCCCGAAGAGCTAGGGGGGATAAATGTAAATATCGTAATTAATTCACTTTTCGTCAGAAATAACAATTTGTTTATACCTTAATGATAGCATAGACCTTTTTGAACAGGAAGCCCTCACATATAGTTTTTCAACATGCTGAAATTACGTGATATCTTTATTCTGAATTCGGATCGGCAGGAAATATCAGACCATTTTGTCGTGGCAGAAATGAAACTTTGTAAATGAGTGTGCTCACTACCAAACACGACCCCATTTTAAATTCAGTTTTTCATCAGCACAGTGAAATCCCAAACAACATTATGTGGTTAATTTAACAATCCGAGCTTCACATCACTCACTCCGAATCTTTCGTGAAATTTCATGAAATGTCGTCGGTTTGCTACTTCTCTTATAGCGGACTGACGGGATGAGGCTTTTACAAATTTGCTGGAGAAAATTTATGAACAACTTAATTAAGATCGCGGTGACATTGGCCTTTATCGCCGCAAGCACAGGACAGTTACCAAGAATCATCAAGGAAGTGAGGATTGCTCAATTGAAGTTTTTAAAAGAGTCTCAGGCGAGTAAGTGGCCTAAGGCCATGCTCCTTAAATAAAAAGAACTCAAGTATTTCTACCAAAAACCGAATAGATCAGCATAGTTACATGGTCATTCGAGATTTTGAACGAGGTTAGAAATGCCTTACGTCCTCTCTCCAAAAATTAATCACGGCTCATCTGCCATGTGGATGGAAGGACCTGCTTACGAAAAAAAAATGATCTACTCCATCACAAGCGGAAAACTTCCCCCTGTGAATTATGATGAGCATGTTCTGCGGCCCCACAGTCTCACACATTTTGAGACTCCTGCACACACCATTGCCGACGGGAAACGTCTCGATTCATTTTATAAAGATCCCAACTATTTTTTTGGTAGCACTCTTGTAATTAAGCTTCAGGGAAATAAATATGAGTCAAAAGGAAATGGCATTTATCATTGGGTGATTTCCAGAGAAGAGATCGAGAAGAAAATAAAAGCACAGAAATCTATTCCAAATAAGATTCTCATCTCTACTGATTTTTATCCGTTGAATAATAATGGTTATCATGACCCTAATTATGTCCTTACGCTTTCTCAAGAAGCCGCTGATTACCTTATCTCCCTTGATGGGTTTAACCTGTATGGAACATCTTGGAAGTCATCAGACTTCAATCCTGGAAAACCTGAACGACCTATTCACAATACATTGTTTAAAAAAGCAGGCATCTTAGAAAATCTTGATATTAAAAATGTTCCAGAAGGAATTTATTTTATAGCAGCGTTCCCATTGCCTCTAGGAGAAGCATCTGAATCACCGGTTGTTCCAGTTCTTTTCACTAAGGAAGAATTGGCTCATTATATTTCTAATCTTTAGCATCTCTGCATTTGCAGAAGTCGCGGAAGTCTGTACAACTCCTTCGTTCCAAGAAGACGAAGCGACTTATTCTTTTTCTCAATTCCAAACTCAATGTGAACACAAAGAAAAATGCTGGATTCAATTTCAAGCACCAGAGGATTTAATCCGAGCAGAGATAAATGGCGCTCCCCTTCTCAACTTAACTTCTCCAACATCATACCACTCAAATGAATTTTTCCTTTTACCTCTAAACACCAATAACATTCAGAATATTGCAATCCTTGCAAAAGATTCAAACCAAGATAAGCGCTTTATGAATGAATTATGCGTTAGGATTGGTAATTATGAAGAACTCCGTTGGGGAAATAGTTGGCAATGGTTCTTTAGAACTGGGGCCAATCTTTTTTCCGCATATTTTCTCGTTCTGATTTCTATTTTTCTCAGCTTTTCTTTCTGGTTACGACGATCAGGGATGGGATTTTCTCTTCTTATCTATTCTATTGTCTCAGCAATATATCTTTTTAGTTTCAGCGAATATCCACGTTCTCTTATTGATCCTGTTCTTGCATCTGGAGGAATTCATTTTCCTTTAAGACTCTTGCAGGATTTGTGTCTAATTTACGTTTTTTATAATTTCCATCAACACAGTGACCCTCGAGGCATTATTAAAAAGCTGTCATGGGTTTATGCCACTGTGATTGGTATTTACGCTCTCATGTTTGCTATAGGGATTAAAGATTACATATTCTACGCTAGAGTTATTATTATTCTAGCACCTCTTGTTGCAGCTCCTATGGCCATCGGGACTTGGTTCGCTTTTAAACTCAAAGACCCCATTGAAAGAAAAGTCCTAATTCCTGTTTCGCTACTATTGTTCATGTTCCAGCTGAATGATCTGCTTGTATTCTGGAAACTCACAGACAGTTACTTTACCGTGAGACTATATATCCCCTTCATTGTAGGAATGTGCATGTTTCTGTACTTCAGAAGAATGCATGAAAAAGAAACTGCACTCAATATCTTATCTGAACGCCAAAAAATCCTTAAAGAATTTCTCCATGATGTAAAATCGCCGTTGGCAGTTCTTAGAATTTTCTTTGCTTCTCGAAAAGAGACCGAAGAACATACCCACGTCATCACTTCTGCTCTTGATCGAATAGAAAATATGGTTCTTCAAATTGATCGACCAAACAAAGATGAGGTCAATGACAAATTTAAAGTAATTTCTGCCCTTCATGAAGTTTTAAATCAAAAGAAACTCGAATACCCAGAATTAAAAATCACCTACTCTTTTGAGAGCGATTCTTACATTTTTGCAAATAAAGCAAAAGTTCAACGAATTTTCAGCAACCTCATTAACAATACTTACGAAGCATATACTACAACTGCAAACAAGACGATTGAGGTAAAAGCAATCTTTGGGACCGATGACATTCACATTACATTTACCGACAAAGCAAAGGGTATTTCAAAGAAAACTCTCGATAAACTCTTCAAGGAAGAGGTCACTGATAAACCATCAGGGAACGGGATTGGACTTAGTTCCGCATATCGTTATGTAAAGGAGATTGGAGGCCATCTCAATGTTATTTCCAAAGAGAATCTGGGGACAACAATAGAAATCATATTTCAAACAACGTCTGGGGATATAATTCTATCTGATATTGAGAATTACTCTTCAGTACAAGTCGAATCTCCAGACCTAATTCTTATTGATGATGATAGATATATTCGTTTGGCCTGGAAGCTTCATGCCCAAAACTTAGGAAAAACAATAAAAACTTATGACTCGCTAGAAAGCTTTTTTGAAGAAGCCAGAAAAATCAATAAAAGCACTCCTATCTACCTTGATATAAATCTCAATGGAAAAAGAAGTCTTGATTACATCGACCAGTTTAATGAAATTGGTTTCAAAAATTTAACACTGGCCACAGGTGAAGACCTTCCTCTTGAACAGTTACCAGCAAGTATTCGAGGAGTATCTGGAAAACTTCCGCCGTTGCAGTAGCTATTAATTAATTTTTTTTGGGGGGAGTGAAGTTCTTGAACACAAATATCAAGATCGCTGTGACGTTGGCATTTATCGCCGCAAGCACCGGCAGCTACCAAGAATCATCAAGGAAGTGAGGATTGCTCAACTGAAGCTTTTAAAAGAGTCTCAGGCGAGTCAGGAGCCGAAGGCATGAGTTCCCTAGGAGCTGATAATACTTTAGAAAAAGCCTAAAAGTCCGATAAAATTGAAATTCTCCAAATGCAGTCTCATCAGAAAAGAAAACTTTCTGTTTATTCTTCGTAATCGCCATTACAAAACTAAGGTTAGAATGAATTTTAGAAATCTTCCCTAAGGCCTTCATCATCTTATACTCGTTTGATATATTCACGAATGACCTCCTCCAGCTTTATAAGAGAATCCGCATCTTCCCACCCACATAAGAAAAGTCGTTCTGTTGAAAAACGTTTATCGAAATCTTTAAACAAATCTTATAGGTGGTCGTAAGCATCTTTCATTACTTCAATATGATCACCCTCAAGTAAGCCCAGCGCCAGGCGGGCAATATCTTTGAGGTGCTTTTCAGCTTTTGTTTTCTCCCTAAGGTTTTCTGACTTTTCCAAGTTTAAAACCGCATAAGACTTCATAAGAATAAGTAGTGATGGCTTAGGGACTGGCAATTGAACGCCATTACCTAAGTCAAAATTTTCAGTATAGCGGTTTAAAAGCTCGATGATATATGGCTCACAAACGATTGAAGACATATCAAACTCTTCAATTCGTTGAGTCGCTCGATCAAAGGAAATATCTTTTTGTCTTTTAGTGGCAATCTCAGTCTCTTTTGGGACAAGTTTGCCCGAAGTTGGATTGGTAAATCTGAAGGCCTGCGCTTTCCAGACTTTAGCTCCTCTGATTTATAACCATGATCTTCAATGTACTTTTTAAGCTTGCTGAAAAACTGTTTCGATCTTTCCGTTTCGCCTTTTTCAAGGATAACAATATCCAAGTCCTTTGTGGCCTTATTGAAGCCAATCCTCTGTTCCATATAAAGAGCAGAAGGTGTGCCACCAACCACAACAAAACAATCTAAAAAATCTTTAAACTCTGAGGCAAAATCATCTGTGTTTTCTGGTATTGTCATCTTCTCTCCCACAATAAGCTGGAATTAAGGCCAAGCTCATCGATCACTTTGGATATTGCTAATTGAGTTCTTGGTTCTCTGGTTCGTCTCAAAGATAATGCTAACTCAATTGAATTTAAGCATTCTTTCTTAGATAAGAAACCTACGTCATCACGCCACACTTCTACGATGACTCCAGGTCTAGCACCAAAATCTCCTACAGGTGTTCCATGCTCACCCTCGTCTTTCCACTTTTTAAAATCAGAATTTGAAATAGATATAATTTCGACTTCTGGTCTATTCAAATCAGAGATTCTAAATAGGGCAGAATCATTGGAATAAACCCAGTAGTATTTATTTTTATCCGGCAAAGAAAACTCACCTAGTTTTTTTACTACAGTCTCTACTTCCAATTCAAGCAAGCGGCTCCAGACAATTTCTCGATTGTAGAAGACTGGATACTTATTAGGGCCATTCCCCTCAAATTTCAAAATCTCAACTTGGGCTAACCGCTGAAATGCCCTTGAGATCGAGCTAATACTTTTTGAGTAGCCATTTTTATTAAGGTATTTTGCGAGGGATGTAAGAGTATCTTGTTTCTTGAAAAAGTTTTCATCTATCAGATACGCTGCTACTAATTTTTGAGCAAGAGCGGTAAGACGTTCGGTATATTTAAAATTTCGCTCAGAAGTTGCTATCTTTTCTTTGTAGATAATCCCAAGCTCTGGCGCAAATATAGACCCTGATGAAGTGACGTGCGGAATTCTTCCACGTATCAGGTCCTGCTTTGATTTGCCTGAAAAATCATCAGCAATAATCAGTATATTTTCATGCTTTAAATTCTTGAGCACTCGGTAGAGATTGATGATCTTTTCAATATCGCTACTTTCTTTTGGCTTAACGAGTGTGAGTGGTCTTTCAGTACCTATTTCCACCCTATAAAACTCAGCAAAGTCTCTCGCCCACACAGGAATATTCTTGGGAATGAATCTCTCCATATAAGAAGGCCTACTTGGACTAGGCCCAAGGAACTCAGTAATGCTTTTTAAGACGGGTTGTTCGAAGCTTTCCATAGTCCCTCAGTATACCACAATTTCTCATCGTATTTTTAATTTTTCACTTCAATGCAAAATCAATTAATCAGTGAAAAATATAATAATTTTAGATGTTTACATAGGCCCGTCATAGGATAGGTATTTAAAGTCTCATTTTCATAAATAACTATTACTGCATAGCTCAATACCAATTCCTGACCAATTGAGTTTATTTAGAGATTGAGCCTTCAAAGTTGAAGGCCCACAAGACTATTTGAACAGGACTATGAGGATATCCGCAAACTAAAACCTACTTTTAGGGGGTTTGTTGAGACTCAAAAGCTCTGAAATCTATCTAAACCTACACTTTTTGGGTTCACTATATTTCTTTGCCCAAAAACCAAGATCCTTCAATTACGAAAACGAGAAGAACTTCTCGTCACGACTTCATTTTACCAGTTGAGGATGGTGCGATTGATAAAAATCCTTGTAAGGGAATTAACGTCAGGGTTTCCGAATTTGTACAAAAAGTTCTCACCAACAAAGAAGTGGAAATATTTTTGAACGAAGCGAAGCTTGCCAATCATAGATTCTATCCTGTGTAGCTTATGGCCCTCATGACGGGAATGCGATCAGGCGAACTTTATGCTCTTAGGTGGTCGGACATTGATTTTGATGCGCAAACCATTTCAGTGAATAGACAGTGGACTTCTAAAAACAGATTCTGTGCTATAAAGACTCGTAGAAGCCGTGTGGTTCCCATCAACGATGACCTCCTTTCCTTTTTAAGAGAATACAAAATCAAAGCTAAGACAGAACTGGTTCTCCCTAGACTCTCGGAATGGGAGCATGGAGAACAAGCACGAGTGACTAGAGATTTTTGTTTGGGAATTGGGATCACACCTGTGAAGTTCCACGACCTGAGGGCCACTTTCATAACCAATCTATTGTCGCGAGGCGAAAGCCTGGCGCGTGTGATGAGTATCGTGGGACACAACGAACTGAAGACCACGAATCTTTATCTCCGTAAGGCCGGTGTGGACGTTCAAGGCGGGACAAATAAGCTTGGTTACAAAGTGCCGAAGATTGAGAATGCAGACGTGATTTCTCTATTTGAGCGAAAAACTATGAAATAGTGATTTTTTGCTACAAATTGCTATTCTGATGAGTTAAATAGAATGTAATTGGGTGGTTCGCCTTAAAACCGTCAACCACCCCATTCTTTAAGTGATGATCTTCGAAAGAAGTGAAACATACTAAAGCCCCGTTTAACCCACGGGGCTTTTTTATTTTCAGACCCATTATTGTTTTTAGTGATACACCTCATCGATAAAATAAATAACCTCATCATTTTCAAAAATTTCGGGGTCAAAGTGGCCATGAAAACCAAGTAAGTTTTGCAAACTTCCATACAAAGACTTACCAAGCATTGTTAATTTCAATTTAATAATATTTAGTGAATGAAACCTCAGGAGTTCACATGATTTTCAAAACGCTAATATAATTAACCTTTGTGCTCATATCAAATGGTATCCACGCCCAGACTGCATCCAGTACTCAACTATCAAATACGAATAACATGAAAATTGATGCAACAAAAAAGACTCTGGACAAAGATAGAAGTGACCAATTAATCGCCAACCGAAATTTACGTTCACTTAACGGTTCTCTCTCCATTTGGAGTTTTGCTTCAACATGGAACTATCAAGGTGGTGATTTAAATCGTCCTATTGGAAGTTCAAGACCAAATGTAACTGGAGCAAAGGACATTGCACTCGTTCAAAACTTATCCGGTACAGTTGGTATCAATTACCGCTTAACAGATGTAGATCGCATTACCTTAGGAATCGGATTACAGATGGCTTCTCCTTTTTCGGATGAGGCAGATTCAAAGTTCAGTGAAAACGGACGCAGAGAATTCAACCGAACTCAAGGAGAACTAGATGCTTCGAACCCTCAAATTGTATACCGAAGAACAATGAAGCCGTTTGGTATTCAATCAATTCTGACAGGAACCGCGACCTACTACACTCAAAATGCACTTGTTGACCGCGGCCTTGAATCAAAAAATGAAGTGACACTAAACTCACTTTATGACTTCGGAGGCTCGAAATTTTCTGCTGGTTTAGCTTTGCAGAGTGCATTTTTCACTCATAATAAAGATGATCAATCTCTACAAGCAGGCCAGCCCCTGTACGAATTCTATGCTCTTCCTATCACAGAATATGAAATCAACGATCTTATGAATTGGAGAGCAGTTTATCGTTATTATTGGTACCAGCAGTCTCGGGCGCAGAAATCTTCTGAATGGACTACACTTGATCCAACAATCTCAACAGGAATTGGTTTTTCAATCACTAGAGATATCTTTCTTTATCCCAATATTCAGTTTAACCCAGAAGATATCAGAGCTGATCGGACAAACCTGGGCCTCAGCGCTAATATTAACCTTTTCTAAAAGTGACTCGAGTAGAAACGTCTTCAGCTTGGCCTGGTCAAGCTGGAGACCACCTTTTTAAAGTATCAGAAAACTCATCTGAATTAAGCTTGGTTCCAACACACTTTCCTTTAGGGTATGAGTGTAGTAAACGCTTAAAGGCAATTAATATGGAATGTTGAATTCATAAAAACTGAGGAAAAATGAAGAAGGAATTTAAGCTTACGGATCTTAAAAAGGCTCCTGCCCGCCAAGTGGATGCTGTGAAACACGAGATTAGTAAATACCTGGCGAGGGAAAGAAGGAAGAAACTCCAGGAGGGATCCGACTACTGGGACTTTGATTGTAAGCTCGGGAAGGACAGAGATTCTGCGACAGAGATTCACGTGGCAGAAATCAATAAAGGAATCAACCGAATGGTGAGTGAGCAGGCGGAAAAATTTTACATAGAGATTCTTGCCAAGCCGGGGTTTAGGAAGAAGAAGCCGGTGTGACTAAGGCAGGCCCTAAAAAAATGACCGAAGCTAAGGTTCCAAAATACTCATTTCCAGCATGCTAAGTTAATCGGATGGGAAGGGATTTGAAGAGAAGACCAAGCGGTGGTGGAGGTAGCGGAGTCTAGTTTAAGAATTTGTATTTGTTAGAACGATTTTTAGACTAACTACAAATTACTACAAAACCCGATTTTTTGAGTGCCAATACAGCCTCATTTAAAGTTACTTCTTTAACTAAAAGATAATCAGTATGAAAAGTTGAAATAGTAAAGACGCTTATTTTCGCATCTGCTAGGGGCCTTGAAAGGGAACTCATTATTCCAGTAAGTCCAAAATCTAATGGACCCAATACCTTAAGTATCTTCCAACCATTTTCTTGAGGTAGCCTACAAACTGAGTATCAGCCGTCTAGTACATTAAGCTCCATCAAGAAGCAACTTCAATGTAATCTGAAAACATTATAGATGCCGGATGGACATTAAGTGCCTCAGCAATAATTATTGCTCTCTGCTTACCTATATCAACCCTATCATTTTCAATGGCACTTATATTAGCTTGAGAGATTCCAGTTTTATTGGCCAAGTCTACCTGAGTCCATTCTTTAAGCTCACGCAAAGTCTTAATCATTTCGCCAGGTGAAATTTGAATCGTTTGCCCAGCGACATTAAAATCTTTTTTATTAATCTTCATATTAAACCTCGTCATACTTATGAGGTGTTACTTTGAGAACGTATATTTCCATAACTTCCTTGCTCTCAGTGTAAACAACTCGGTACTGTACATTCAATCTTGATGAGCGACATTCCCGTAAATCACCCTTTAACTTCCCATCCTTAAATCCTGGAAAGTTCCTTAAGTTTGTCGATCCACCATTTTTTATAGCTTCAACCCAAGCCTTATACTTTTGTTGTATTTGTTTTGGTGTTTTCTTCAGGTCTTTAGTTACAGTTTTGGCTTCGTAGACTTTCCACATTTGAACATTATATATTAAGTTTAAAATATATCAAGAATGATATATAAGATCTACAACATTCTTAAGTCAATATCCGTAATTTCAGCATGTTGCGGTGGTGGAGGTGGTGATTCCCAGGTAAGTAGTTTAAATTCCACAAAAATTGATGTTGCACATTCCTTATTAACTTAGATCTTTTATTACAGATCTACGAGGTTAGAAGTGGGTAGTTTCTCTAAGTCATCTGAATCAAAATTTTTTCTAATTTTCAAATCCTTGATTGTCATCTTTTTCATTTTTAACCAATGAAAAATCAAGTTTGAAAAATTACAACTAATAATAATGTCCCGATTATTGCATTATCCCTATTTTACAAATGCCGAGCAGAAGTTATTTCTGAACAGACAAAATAAGTTATTTTAAATTGCAAAGATGTCACGGTCGTTGAGCCTTGTGTCTTTCGTGATTTTATACTCATTCTGCATGATCAAGAGCGTAGTTTTAAAGCCTCTAAAGTCTCGGTTAAATTGACTTATTTTTTCTCAAGACTGATAGTTTGAGCATGAAAACCCTAAGGGTCTCAAAAGATAAAAACATAAAATCAGTCATCATTGTCGGAGGTGGATTTGCAGGTCTCAATGCTGCTAAAACTCTTGCAGACCATACTGGATTTCAAGTCACCCTCATTGATCAAAGAAATCACCACCTCTTTCAACCTTTACTTTACCAGGTTGCCACTGCCGGTTTAAACCCCGCAGATATTGCAGTTCCAATCAGGGCACAATTTGCTAGCTGTGAAAATGTTTCTGTACGCTGGGGAGCGGTCAAGGGCGTAAATCTCGAAAAAAATCTGGTCTATTCCGATGATGTCGAAATTGAGTATGATTTTTTAGTCCTCGCATGCGGGGCCCAGCACTCTTATTTTGGACACCCTGAATGGGAAGAGTTTGCACCTGGTTTGAAAACGGTGGAGCAGGCGACTGAGATTAGAAGAAGAATTTTATCTGCATTCGAAAGAGCGGAAAATGAATTGGATCTTGAAAAACAAAAAACTTTGCTTACCTTTGTCATCGTAGGTGGAGGGCCGACCGGTGTTGAACTGGCCGGTGCCATCGCAGATATTAGCCGTACTGTTCTCATTAAAGATTTCAAAAGTATAGATCCCAGTAAGGCAAAAATTATTCTGGTAGAAGCCGGCCTAAGAATCCTGATGCCCTTTTCAGAAGAGCTTTCTCAGAAGGCTCAAGCCGATCTTGTGGAGTTAGGTGTAGAGGTACGGACTAAAGCTCGGGTGATGAATATTAATGCCGAAGGTGTACAGATTGGTGATGAGTTTACCTTAGCCAAAAGTGTTTTCTGGGCGGCGGGAGTTCAGGGTGCCAAAATGGATTTTACCCCGGCGATTGAATTAGACCGCTTAGGCAGAGTTAAAGTCAAAACGGATTTATCTCTGGCTAATTATCCTCAGGTATTTATAGCTGGGGATATGGCCTCTCTTGAGATTAGTCCGGGAGTATTTTTACCAGGCCTTGCGCCCGTAGCGATGCAGGCAGGAATTCATGTGGGCAAAACCATTTTAAATTCTTTAATCAACAAGGACCACAAGGCTTTTCTTTATCGGGACAAAGGTCAGATGGCCACTATCGGTAAGAACCGTGCTATTTTAGAATTTAAAAATATTCGTATAGGTGGCTTTATTGCATGGATTGCCTGGCTGTTTGTTCATATCTTTTATTTGATTGGTTTTAAGAACCGTATCTCTGTTATGGCGAACTGGGTTTGGAGTTACGCCTTCTCAAAGCGAGGGGCGCGCTTAATTACGAATAAAGAGTGGAAGTTAACGCCTTGATACGATTTGTCTGGTTAAACTTAAACCACGAGAGAGAATCAAAAAATCAATAATCATAGTCCTGATCTTTTTTGCCATTGATTAAAATCTGGGGACTGCTGAACCATTGTCATCTCTTGAGCCTTAACCCAACGATCAAAATCTTCCTCAGAAACTAAGCTAGTCTCAAGAGCAACCTGTTTTAAACTTTTCCCTTCTTCATATGCCTTCTTAGCTAGGATCGCAGCTTTGTCGTAACCCAGGTGAGGCACCAAAGCAGTTACTAGCATTAGGGATCTATCCAAATTTTGAGAAATTTTTTCTTTGTTTGCAATAATTCCACTTACGCAATACTTTTCAAAAGAAAGACACCCGTCGACCAAAAGCCTGATGCTTTGAAGGAAATTATGAATAATGACAGGTTTAAAAACATTTAATTCAAAATTCCCCGAGGCCCCGGCAAAATTGATGGTCACATCATTACCTAGGACCTGAGTACATAGCATTGCCATTGCCTCACATTGAGTAGGATTGACTTTACCAGGCATAATTGATGAACCTGGCTCATTTTCTGGAAGGATAATCTCACCAATTCCGGTTCTCGGACCAGAGCTGAGCCAACGAATATCACTAGAGATTTTAAACAAGCTCATGGCCAGTGCTTTTAAAGCACCATGTGATTGCACCAAAGCATCATGAGAGGCCATGGACTCAAACTTATTTGAAGCTGGGACAAATTCAAGACCCGTATATTTTGAGATCCTGGCAACCATCATTTCGGAAAAACCCAGTGGTGCATTTAGGCCAGTACCAACAGCAGTTCCACCAATGGCAAGTTCTTTTAGATGCGGGAGCGTATTCTCAATGTGAATAATTGAGTGTTCCAACTGCGAAACATAACCAGAAAATTCTTGCCCAAGGGTAATTGGAGTAGCATCCATCAAGTGAGTCCGACCTGTTTTGGTAATGAACATGAATTCATTGGATTTTTTTTCAAATGTTGCCTTTAATAATCGCAATGCAGGAAGAAGTCCATTAACCAAACCTTTTAAGGCTGAAATATGCATGGCGGAAGGGAAGACATCATTTGAACTCTGAGATTTATTAACATCATCGTTGGGGTGGATACGACGCTTACTCCCCCTTTCCTCTCCGAGTATTTCGCTCGCAAGATTTGCTAACACTTCATTTACATTCATATTTGTATGAGTGCCACTGCCAGTCTGCCAGACACTGAGTGGAAAATCTTCAGGCCCTAAATCACTAAGTAGTTCATCTGCCGCAGTAACGATGGCATAGCCAATATCATCAGGCAAAAGATGCATGTACAAATGCGTTTCGGCGGCAGCTTTTTTTAAAAGAATAATTGCCTTAATGAGCTCACTTTCCATCTTTTCACTTGAGATATTAAAGTGCTCCAATGAACGCTGGGTTTGAGCACCCCATAATCTATCGGAAGGAACTTCTATTTCTCCAAGAGAATCTTTTTCAAAACGCATTTTCAATTCTTTCATTTTATCCTCTCAAGCTAAATAGTCACTCGAGGCACCACCATCCATAAATTTATCTCCTGCACTGGGCTTAAAAGGTGGTGATTTAAGTAAATTATCTTCAACAAAATTCCAATTAATAATCTGCCAAAAACCTGAAAGATAATTCATGCGTTCATTATAAAAATCTAAAAAATAGGCATGTTCCCAAAGATCACATGCAAGTAAAGGAACTTCATTATGTAACAATGGATTATCAGCACTAGATGTAGCATGAATACTAAGGGAACCATCCATCTTTTCTACAAGCCAAATCCATCCTGAACCAAAAAGGTTCATGGATTTTTGTAAAAATTCTTTTTTCAAATCTTCGAATGAACCAAAACCTTCATTAATTCGGTTGAGCACTGTAAGTGGAATATCCTGCCTAATATGCGGAGTAAGTCCCCGAAAATAAAAATCATGGTTCCAAGACTGAGCCGCATTATTAAACATGTCAGATTCAATTGAAGCTGATTTTAAAATAATCTCCTCAAGTTCCAATCCCTCAAAAGAAGTTCCTTTAATAAGATCATTTATTTTTTTAGTATAAGCTTTGTAGTATTTTGTATAATGGAGTTCCAGGGATTTTTTTGAAATATAGGGTTCTAGGGCATCAAAGGAATACGGAAGGGGATTTACTTTGATAGACATATGTTTGTCCCTGTTTAAGAATCAAATCTCCTTGTATTATCTATACATTGATTTGTTTGAAATCTAAAAGTGGGCCAAATAAAAAAATCAGTTTTTTTAATAATGTGGTGGCTTATCATCTGAAAGTGAGCGAGTCGCTTCAACGCTAGTGCCTATTGTTGCATTTCTTTTAAGATCTAAAATCTCTTTTTCAAGTCGTTCAATAATTCTTCCCTGGCTTGTCACCACTTCATTAAGCTGCATGATGAAGTCCTCTTGATGAGAAAACTTAATTTCTAATTTTATGATTCTGTCTTCATGCATAATTATCCACCTTTCTCTGCCCTACGCTATGAACTAGTAAGAACGGATCTTGGTTTCGCGGAGGTAGATCAACTATATAATGGAAGGATTTGTCATTAAAGACAATAAACGAAGATAAAAAAATCATCCGTCTAAGTTTTTTATAAAGAAAGGTTCAATTCAACTGGATTTATCCTAAAGAGACCAGACGTGCCAATCATACAAATAGTGTATTAAGTTTCATTTATGACTTTGTTGAGTGACACAGTAACAATTAGGGACTAGTGTCCACAAATGATGAATACTCCTACATCTCTCCACTCTTTTAAATCTATCTTGCCTCGCTTTCAAGGTCATCAAAACGAACTTATCGATTGGATTCTCAATCTTCACTCTCGTTCAATGGATTTGGCCGATATTCCAGATCGTGACCGGCTAAAGAATATTCTCAAACGCTTTTGTGTGAGTGAAAAGCAAATTGAAAAACGCTTCTATGAAATTGACAGAGATTTTATATACCAGATCTCAATAAATGCTCTGTCGGGTACTGATATTGGAGTTCGGCATGAATTCTATAAGCAACGCTGCCTTGAGATCGTGCAAGAGATGTATCTCAATGCTGAAATTCCAGAGCATTTAATTCACGTCACATGTACGGGTTATCTCGCACCTAGTAGCCCGCAAATCTACTTTAGTGAAAAAGTGAAAGCTCCAGAAGTGACACATGCCTACCATATGGGCTGTTACGCATCCCTTCCCGCTGTGAGAATGGCAGATGCCTTTGCTCAGGCGAGAAAACAGCAAGTCGATATCGTGCACACAGAAATGTGTAGCCTTCATTTAGATCCTGCTCGCCATTCACCAGAGCAAATGGTGGTTCAATCTTTATTTGCAGACGGACACATCAAGTACACCGCTGACAGCCGCTTTAGTGGCAGACGAATGGAAGTGCTCGCAGTTAAAGAAAAAATCATTCCTGGCTCTGTGGATGATATGACTTGGGTGCCTTCACCAACAAGTATGCAAATGACTCTCTCGAAAGAAGTTCCGGAAAAGATCCGAGGACATCTCCCGGCATTCTTGAGAGAAATGACTCAGGATCCTTTTAAAAATGTCATTTTTGCAATTCATCCAGGTGGCCCTAAGATCATCGATTCAATACAAACCTATCTTGAACTTTCTGATGAACAAGTCGCCTTTAGCCGCAAAGTTTTAAAAGAAAGAGGCAATATGTCCTCGGCAACCCTTCCCCATGTTTGGAAAAATATTCTTGATTCTGATTATTCCGGAAAAGTGATTAGCCTCGCCTTTGGTCCTGGTCTTACGATCTTCGGCGGTTTATTTACGGTCAAATCATGATTTATTGGTATTTGCCATTCGTGCTTCAAGGTATGGCCATGTTCATAGATGAATTTTATTTTCATGAAAAACGGGGTTTGCAGCTGTGGGAAAAAGTGGGACATCCGCTTGATACAATGACCGTTTTTTTAACATATAGCTACCTTCTTTGGGGTTCTGGAGATCTCACAACCTATATCTGCATGAGTGCCTTCTCATGTCTTTTGATCACCAAAGATGAATTTATTCATGCGAAAGTCTCTCCTGCAGCTGAGCATTGGCTTCACGCCATACTTTTTATTTTGCATCCGGTCTGTTTTCTTGGAGCTTACTTTCTTAAGATTGAAGGACAAATCGAATTTTTGAAGATTCAAACCTTAGTAGTACTCATATTTATGTTCTATCAGGCCTTGCGCTGGAGTTATCCATGGGAAAGAAAAACGAAGTAGATAATTCAATTTACGATAACTACGGGGATCAGTGGTATACCGCTGTGGATGACCCGATCGCACTATTGCGGGCAGAATCTAAAGTGAAAGTACCTTGGATTCTGAGTCGAATTGAAGAGACCTCAGTCATCTTAGACGTTGGTTGTGGAGCAGGTTTTTTAACTAATGAGCTCGCTCTGGCCGGACATCAAGTTACGGGAGTGGATCTTTCTGAATCAAGCCTTAAAGTGGCCGCCCACCACGATCAAACTAAAACAGTGAATTACAAAGTGGCGAACGCCTACGAACTGCCCTTTAGTGATGCCAGCTTCGATGTCTTGTGTGCGATGGATTTTTTGGAGCATGTAGAAGACCCTTCCCGTGCCATCAAAGAATTTGCCCGGGTCTTAAAACCGGGGGGAAAATTCTTCTATCATACTTTCAATCGCAATCTCGTGGCTTGGTTAGTGATCATTAAGTTAGTTGAATGGCTCATTCCCAAAACTCCTAAGCATATGCATGTTCTGAGACTTTTCATCAAACCCAAAGAATTAAAATTATACTGTGAACTCGCCAATCTCAAGAATCAGGAAATGATAGGGATTAGACCCGTATTTAGCTCGATCCCTCTTACCCAAATTTTCTCAGGTAAAGTCCCTCCTGAGATGCGGTTTAAATTGACCTCATCTCTGATGACATCCTTTATGGGCGTCGCGCTTAAGTAGCCTAGTCACCTTAAGGCGTATTTTAGAGCTTATTTTGATGCTTGATAGAATTTCTTTTTTTGGTAGAATATAAAAACTGGTGGAGCTTTAAAAGAACTGTGCGACTAGTTCCTCCACCAGAAACCTTCCCTAAATTCTTAGGATGTTTTTGGTTCTTCTAACACAAAGTCCACTGATTTTTGAATAAGTATCAAAAAAATTCACAACAATATTCAATAATGAAATTAAAGAATTTTTCTACGTTTGTCCTCTTTCAACATAAGTATCTTTAAAGATGTTTAAGAGTAAAAATAATAAGAGAAATTTATATCAAAAAAATCAATACTAAAGATTCAAATTATATCATTTATTAAATCTTAGATTTTGTTATTGTTTAATAAATACATGGGGAGTAGCTCACTCAGAAATGAGTGATGAAGTCGTCAATCACGGTCATTTGACCCGGCTTCATCTTAAAGAGCAAGACCATAAGTCAGACATGGAGGTAAATATGTCTTCACTTTTGGTTTTAGTCATTATGATTGCCATCGCTTCTTGCGCGTCCTTTGAGGCACCAGTTCTAGAAAAAGCACAATCACCTGGTTATCAAAAAGTTAGGCTTATTGACGATCGTTCAATGAAGGCTGGTTTTTTTGAGCGCTGATGAATTTAAATTTTACTTTATGCGCACCCTTGTACCATCTCGAACGAGATCTCCCGGGTAAATAATCACTTCATCATTTTCAGAGAGGCCTTTCTTCACAACGACTTCCTCACTGCTCTTAAATTTTATTGTTATGGGTGTCTCAACGGCCCTGGACTTGATGATTTTAAAAACGGACCAATTCTTTCCCGAACGGAAAATGGCGCCAATAGGAAGCTTTAGGACATTTTGAATTTTCTCTACTTCAATTGTTACAACCAGATGAAAATTACTTCCGAGCTTTGAAAGGATTCCTGGAGGAGCTCCACTGATATCTGCAATAACCTCAGTTTTCTCCTCCTCAACACCCAAGGCCGAGGGTTTTATGAATCCAGCTTTACTGACTCTGACAACATTTCCCTTGAGAACTCCTTCGCCCCCCCAACCTTCCCCAAAAACTTCATCTCCTATATCCACTTGGATCGCATCCGTGGTGAGGAGTTCGGCCATGATCTCAATTTTTTTGGGATCTACGACTTCGACTAAAGGCTCACCACGATGAATGGGTCCAGCACTCTCCCGGAAAACTTTAGAGACAACACCATCAATAGGTGATTTAACTGGAAGGTATTCACCACTCCAGAATAACTCTGTGACCGCCTGCCCTTTTTTCACGGAATCACCTACCTTCATGGCAACTCGCTTAATATCACCCTCACCGAAGGCCGGAACAATGTATCTGTCCTTGGCACGGAGGATACCATCCACTTTGATTTTATTTTGAAATTCTCCTTTCTGAACTTTTACAGCATCAACTTTTACCGGAGTTGGCACAACAACAAGATAAATGAGAATTGAAATGAATAAGACAAACGAAGTTCCAACAATGTAACGAAATTTTTTTCTTTTTTTTGATTGATCCAAAGAATCCTCCCTACTCCCTGATTTTGAGAGCATCTGCGAGCTTTAAACGAGAAATCATCTTGAATATGTTCAAAAGACTCAAAGCTAAGACTACAAGAACAAAAAGCATCGAAAGGGCAAAAGTGGATCGGTAAATAATGACGGGTAAATCCAACGTTTCTGGATGAACTAGCTTGACTGACAAAAAAACAAGTAACCATCCAAGGAGACAACCAGGGATGAATGCTAAAAAAACCTGAATTATAACTTCAGGAGCAAGAAGATTAAAAACGCTCCATCGATGAAATCCCAAAACCATGAGACTGGACATTTCCCAGGCACGTTCCGAAAAAGTGACCCGTATACTGTTATAAATGATTCCTACACTTATCACCAAAGCAAAGAAAATCATGACGGAAGAAAATACTTTAATCATGCCACCAATCGTTTCCTGAAAGCCTCTTAGAAGTTCCTTTTTGATAATGACAGAAGAGATAAGAGGAAAAGTTTTAAGCTTGGTATAAATTTCAGAAAGTTTGACTGGATCAACTTTAAGATTAACAACATTATAGGAGGGCTCTTCACCAAGGACTTTCTGTAGAGTTATGTCGTTCATGTATGCCCCAAGACCCAAAAAATCATCGATAAATCCTACAACTTTAAGTTCTTCTTCTTTAAATTCTCCATCTAAGAACTCAATCACTACACTGTCGCCAGTTTTTATGTCCCATTGTTTTTCAAAAAAACGAGTCAGGATGATTCCAGTTTCAGGAATTGTGACTTGATTTAATTTTTTATCTATAAGCTTTAATAATCTGTTTTGATTTTTTCGTCCCATGAGTGCAATCTCACGCTT
>CANHIY010000050.1 GCA_947461175.1 Bacteriovoracaceae bacterium | reverse complement strand
TTGTTTCTTAACCAAGAGGTATAAAAGTAGCCGTACACGTAATGATTAGGCACATAGTCCTCATAAGAACCAAGATGGGCCTTGTCATAATTCCATTTTTTTCCAGAAAGAAGAAGGGTGCGGAGGTCCCTGTCAAATAAGGGCAGCCGCCCTCTTCCCCCACGGGACAGTGCAGTTTCAATTCCCACGGCATCACCCTCCAGAAACCATGGTGGCAGAGTTAACCCCACTCCTAAGGCCTCACCTATTTCACCTAAAAAAAGGGCGAGCACTTTATTAAAGCCAGTTTTTGTTTTTTGAAATTGAACCACATGCCTTAATTCATGGATCGCCAATGTTTTAAGCCATTCAGTATTGGAAATTTCCGGATCAATAGAAGGAGTGATAAACCACTCTGATCTTCTCGGGGCCAAGGCGACAAAGCCATTTGAATCAAGATTTTGGTTATGTAAAACCAGAGGGATTTTAGGAGGCTTAACTTCCAGAGATCTTGTCACGTAGGGATAGGCCTTCTCCACCAAGTGGGCCACTCTTTGGGCCTTTGATTCTATTTCTTTGGGAAAAATAATTTCAAAATGATCCGTATCTATTTTCTTCCATTGTATGTGAGAAGGATTTTGATCGAAGTTTGGGGATAAATAGGGAGCTTCAATGGTCTTTCCTAAAATTTCAAAAGAAATTAATTGTAAACTCAGTAAAAATATTAACCTCATGACCTCTCATTTTTTTGAGACAAACTCATGAGCTCATCCCAAAGATTTCTCGCTACAATCCCAAACTGATGCTTTTTGTGTCTTATTAGGTGGATAGTAATATCTTTGGGGTAAATGTCCTCAAAATCAAGCACCACAAGCTTTCCCTCATGAAGTTCCCTGCTTATGGTGTGTTGGGCCAGATGCCCCCACGCCAGTCCGGCCATGATAATTTCTCTTTTAAAACTCCCATCTAAAATCCGCCATTTTTTTCCATTCTCCAAAAGTCCAAAACTTGCTCCCTTGACTCCGTTCTTATCTCCAATAACAACCTGATCAATTTGAGACAAATCCTGTTGGGAATTGACCTTTTTCTCTTTAAAAAGCTCACCCGACATCACTGGCACCATTCTGACTGTTCCCATAGGAACAATTTCCAGGGAATTTTTATCAGACAGAAAATGAGTGATGCCTATCTGGGCGTTTCGCTCAAGAACTCTTCTTTCCGACTCACTTAAAATATCAATGCTCAAATTGAGTTTTGTGTGGGTGAACTTTTCTTTAAAATTTTTAAACAAACAAAGAAGCTCAGGAAGAGGAGAAATTCCATCCACAGAAACAACAATCTCTGGCTCTTCTTTATTTCTAAAGCTTTGAGACAGGTGTTCTAGCTCTGTCATGCCCTGAAGAACCAACAAAGAGCGCTCATAAAAGGCCCGTCCATGGGGAGTGAGAAGTGGCCGATACCCGCTCCGATCAAAAAGCTCAACCTCCATTTCCTCTTCAAGCTTTTTCATGGCCAAACTTATAGCAGGCTGTGTTTTAAACATCGCATCAGCGGCAGATTTAAAGCTTCCTAGTTGGATAATCTTATGAAAAACAAGGACTTGGTCAAAGGTCATAATGTATAACTTTTTTTTATATTGTTTATGATAAAAACTCTCTTTTTTTTTAACAAAATATAACTCATGATGGAAGCATTAAAATTTTTCTATGCATTCAACAAATTCATCAAGGAGTTCAAAAATGAAAATGCTTTCTTTACTTGCTATCTCACTCACTGCTTTTAGTGCCTTTGCTCAAACTTACAATGTGGTCCCTTCCGGCAGTAAAATCGTTTATGTTGGAAAAAAAGTTACTGGTGAACACACTGGAACTCTTACCTTAAAAAACGGTTCTCTGACTCTTAAGGGTGACGAAATCACCGCTGGTGAACTTGTGGCCGACATGAATTCTTTAACAAGCACAGACATCACAGACAAAGACTATAATGCAAAGTACGTTTCCCACATGAAGTCAGCTGATTTTTTTAACACAGAAAAATTTCCTGAATCAAAACTCGTGATTAAAAGCTCCAAAAAAACAGATAAGGGGATCATTGTTCAGGGAGAACTTACGATGCTAGGGGTGACAAAACCAGTAAGTTTTGTGGTGAGTGATCTTAAGAAAACAGAAACAGAGGTTTCTGGAAAATCAAACCTCACTCTTAACCGCACCACATGGGGTCTAAAGTACGGATCTGCCAATTTTTTCAAAAATCTTGGAGACAAGGCCATCAACGACGAATTCACACTTTCGGTTGAGCTTTTTGCTAAAAAATAATTTACCTTTTACAAAAGGGGTCCCAACTTGGGCCCCCTTTTTTTCTCGCTCCTCTCTTTATTTCCGATTACAATTTCCTCTATGATTTTTCCGTTCTTCGCTTACTTTTTAAGTATATCCTTTTGTTTTAGTGCCACCATCGCCATTATAGATACGGGTTTTGACCTTGATCATGATTACTTAAAACCTAAAATTCTTCAGCACTCAGAAAATCAAGACCTCTCCGGACAGTATTTTTTTGACAACAGCCATCTTAAAAAAAGGGTGGTGGAGGATAAGTCATCTATTCAGGAAATTCTTCTTTACCGAAACCTTAAGGCCAAAGGTCACAAACAAGGGCTCACAGTGGAAGAGTTTGATTGGTTTAATAAAAAAACCATTGATAAGTCCTTCATGGAAAAAGTAAAGCTCTTTAAAAAACACTCCCATGGCACCTTTGTGGCGGGCATTGCTTTAAGGGAGGGGGAAAATATCAACATTTTTCCTATCCGGGGCCTCAACATTCCCAATCCCGTGGTGGCCATTCAGGACAACACACAGGAGGGAATTCTTCCCCCAAAAGGTAAAACTCCTGAGGAAAAGTTTCAGGATGAAGTGAAGCAATCTTTAGAGAGGATTTCAAAAAAGTTTGCCAAGATTTGTCGCTTGATTGCTCAGAGAAAAATCTCCGTTGTGAACGCATCCTATGGAATCACTTACCGAAATATTTTATCTAAGTTTAGGGAGCGCTACCAGGAACTCACAGGCAGTGAGATTGACGAAGTTAAGTTAAAACTTGTGGTAGACAATTATTTCCAGGAGCTCTTCTCGAAGGGGGAGAGAGTCATCAAAAGGTATCCAAACATTCTTTTCATTTTTTCGGCCGGAAATTCTGGAATCGATAATGATCTTTTTCACCACTATCCGTCTAAAATAAAGGCCGATAACACCATCACTGTTGCCGCTATGAATGGTGAGTACCTTGCGACCTTTTCTAACTTTGGGTTAAATCACGTGGATATCGGAGCTCCAGGGGTGGCGATTCTCTCTCTTGTGCCAAAAGTTTACTCCGAGGATGGGATAGACCTTTACTCTCCCTCAAGTGGCACTTCCATGGCCGCTCCTTATGTGGCAAATCTTGCGGCCCAGATTAAAAACACCAACCCCTATCTAACTGCCAATCAGATTAAAAAAATTATTCTTCTCACTGGTGAACAAAAGGATCATCTAAAGACAAGGCTCTCCTCCGGGGCCATGGTAGATAATCAAAAGGCCCTTAGGGCCGCCTTATTGTCAAAAGACTTTAGTCTTGATGAAGCAATTAACCTTGGAACCTCTGGCCTTATTCCCCTTGAGGATAAGATAAGCACAGGAACTTATCCGGTCACAACTCCCGAGGAGGCACAAAAAAAGATCTTGGAAGTCATACCTCGTGTCATCACACCACAAGAAGTGGATGAAGAACCCACCATTCAAGAAGAAGGGGTCAAAGCTAGCTCTACCAAATCATCGTCTTCTTTATCTGGGGATCAAGAGAAAGGGCCACAGGACAATTTAGTGCCGCCTCCTTTAATACCGCAAGCTCCTCCGGAGAAATCCTCTGATCCACTCCCCTCCAGTCAAAGCGAAGCACAACCTCCGACACCTTCCGAGGAGAAGACCCCATTACCTTCTGAACCTCAATCTCAACCCCCTGAAGCTCAATCCCCAGACTCCGCCCCTTCATCGCCGCAATCGTGAGCATGCAGCTCGCAAGAGAAGAGCATAAAAGATCCGTGGGAGAAAAGGCCTCGCCCCTCCCCTGGTTATCCTTAGGTGCGTCGGTATTGATCACATTTTTAGAATCAAGGTGCAGGGACTCTGTTCTTAAGTTCCCCACATAGACAACTTTCATTTGATGCATAGGTAATCCTTTTAAAATAACCATCTCTTTAATTTTTTACCTTAAGTCCTAAACCAAAGCATAAACTAAATTTTATAAAAAGAAGAGCGGCACGACCCAACTTCTTCTAGAGAGAATTATCTAATACCTCTTTGGGTCATTTAGGATTTTCTTCTTCAAAAAGAGACTCGTCAGGAATAAAATGGATTACACATTTAAGGAGACTTCCATGACGAAAAAAGTGGCAACCAAAAAGCCCAAGGGAAAAAGCACACCCAAAAAGGTTGTAAAAAAAATAGCTACAAAAAAAACTGATCCTAAAACCCAAATAATTGATTCACTTCTTGAACTCATCCGGGTGACTTCTACGGTTGTTCCAGATGATGTGGCAAAAACTCTTATGAAGGCCAGGGCCCAGGAAGAAAAAAACACCACCGCTTCCTATGCCATGGACATCATTAATGACAATATGGAACTTGCTAAATTTAAATCTCAGCCTCTTTGTCAGGACACGGGAACGGTGATTTTCTTTATTTACCACCCCCCTGGTTTTTTCCAAAATGCTTTCAAAGAACTCATAAAAAAAGCTGTCGTGAAGGCCACTCAGAAGGGTTATCTTCGTCAGAACTCCGTCAATTCTCTTACCGGAGAAAACGCGGGAACAAATTTAGGTGAAGGACATCCCTCTATTCATTTTTATGAGACCAATAAAAAAGAAGTGGAAGTAAAATTGGTTTTAAAAGGTGGGGGCTGTGAAAATGTTTCTGCCCAGTACTCTCTTCCTGATACGGCACTCGGAGCTGGAAGAGACCTTGAAGGAGTAAGAAAAGTTGTCATCGATTCCGTGTACAAGGCCCAGGGAAAGGGTTGTGGCCCAGGAGCTTTAGGGGTCTGCATCGGAGGAGACAGAGCGGATTCAAGTTACAATGCTAAAAAGCAACTTTTAAGAAAACTTGATGATAAAAATCCTATCCCGGAACTAGCAAAGCTAGAAAATGAAATTGTGGAAACTTGTAACAAATTAGGCATTGGCCCTATGGGGTTTGGTGGTAAAACCACCCTCCTCTCCTGCAAGATGACCCATGCCAACCGAGTACCTGCATCTTTTTTTGTTTCTATTTCCTACATGTGCTGGGCCTTCCGCCGTCAGGGATTGGTTCTGGATGCAAAGAAAAACACCATTAAAAAATGGCTTTACTAGGAGTAATTCATGAAGCGTTTATCATATCCATTCTCAGCTGAGGCAGTTCGTGAATTAAAAGTTGGTGACATGGTTCTCATCACCGGAAAACTTTTTACGGGGCGTGATGCTGTTCACAAGTATCTCCATGAAGGGAACAAATCCCCTGTGAATTTAAAAAATCAAATTATTTATCACTGTGGCCCTGTCACACTTAAAGATAAAAAAACTGGCAAGTGGACCGTCACTGCTGCAGGACCTACGACCTCAATCCGTGAGGAGCCTTACCAGTGGGAAGTGATTAGGGATCACGGTATCGTGGGAGTCATTGGTAAAGGTGGCATGGGTCAGAAGACTTTGGATGCCTGCAAACAATATGGGTGTGTTTACTTTCATGCTGTTGGTGGAGCAGCTCAGGTTCTGGCAGAAAAAATAAAATCAGTGGATGGTCTCTACCTAGAAGAATTCGGTCTTCCTGAGGCCATTTGGGAACTCACCGTTGAAGACTTTCCTGTGGTAGTGACCATGGACTCCCATGGAAATTCTCTTCACAAAGAAGTAGAGGCCTCATCCAAGGAAATTCTTAGTAAGGTTTTATAAATCCATTTCTCTTAATAAATAACTTCGATCTGGCCTTTGAATTTTCCTTGGGCCAGGTCGAATTTTTTAATGCAATTCTCATGAGGAAAAGAACGTGGGACCGACTACCAGCGGTAGACTGCACTGGCCCAGGTAAAGCCAGAGCCGAAGACAGCGTTGGCCACAAGGCTTCCCTTCTTAAGTTTTTGCGCCTTCACTGCCTCGGCCATACCAATAGGTATAGTGGCCGCAGTGGTGTTTCCGTACTTCTGAATAGTATTATATACTTTGTCCTCTGGGATCTTAAGTTCCTGGGCCACCATTTGATTGATGCGCATATTGGCCTGATGAAATAAGAAAAGATCAATGTCTTCGAGTTTTAATTTATTTGCTTCAAGGGCAAGGATTGTACATT
Source organism: Bacteriovoracaceae bacterium (assembly GCA_947461175.1). Taxonomy (GTDB): domain Bacteria; phylum Bdellovibrionota; class Bacteriovoracia; order Bacteriovoracales; family Bacteriovoracaceae; genus Peredibacter. Next base: position 14,216 of record CANHIY010000050.1, on the reverse strand, counting down.
CACACATTCTTCTAACAGCGTTGGCAAAAACTTTTTTGCCATTCATATACGGATAATGCTTCCCTGTTTCAATCATCTCATGGGTCAGGCGCTCTGGGCCTAAGGCCATGCCCGGGGCTTCGAGCCAAAGGTCTTTGGCACTTGAGCCGTCTGTAAACAAATGAGTAGACCAGATAAATGAATCTTTAAGGCAGTCTTTAACTTCTTTCCTTCTCATAATAATGGCACCGGCACCGTCACCAAAAAGTACCGCCACATCACGGCCTTTGGTGGTTTTATCGAGTCCTTTTGAATGGACCTCGGCACCCACAATGAGTATTGTTTTGTATTGACCAGTTTTAATAAACGCATCGGCCATACTCATGGCATAGATAAAGCCTGAGCATTGCTGACGCACATCAATGGCAGGGATCTCCTTGAGTCCCAATTTAGGCTGAAGAAAACATGCACTCCCTGGAAAATCGTGATCAGGTGAAACAGTGGCAAAGAGTATGCAATCAATCTCACTCTTATCAATACCGGCATTGGCGATGGCCTCTTCAGAAGCCTTAAGAGCTAGGTCAGTCGTGGTGACTTCTGGACTCACCCATCGGCGTTCTTCAATTCCAGAGCGCTGAACAATCCACTCATGGGAGGTTTCCATGATTTTTGAAAGATCATGATTTGTCACGACTCCCGGAGGGACATACATTCCGTGACCAATAATTTCTGAATGATACATGGCTCTTCCTTAGGCTAATGGATTCGTTATTCAGCGAAAGCTTCATTCCACTCAAGGTTATGATAAACCTTCTGAACATCGTCATCAGACTCGAGGGCATCAATGAGTTTTTGAATTTTTTCAAAACTCTCCTTCGTCACTTCTTTGGTATTCAAAGGAAGCCTCTCAAGACCAGAGTCTTCAACTTCTATTTTAAGCTCTTCAAGTTTTTTATAAATATCTCCATAGGCTTCAACAGGTCCCTTTACTGTCACAAACTCATCTTCACTTTCAACATCATCGATATTGTAGTCAATAAGTTCCATCATAAGATCATCAGTCTTCATTCCTCGAAGCTTGTCTTCTTTGATGGTAAAAGTTGCTTTTCTTTCAAAAACAAACTGAAGACACCCTGGAGTTCCAAGACTTCCCCCATACTTATTGAAATAAGAGCGAACATTGCTGACAGTTCTCGTAGGATTATCCGTGGCAGCCTCAATAAACACAGCGACTCCATCGAGTCCGTATCCTTCGTAGTTAATCTCTTCTATCTGGGCCCCATCCTGGCCAAGGCCTTTTTTGATCGCCTTATCCACGTTGTCTTTAGGAACATTAAACTGGCGTGCCTTCATGAGGGCAATTTTTAAGGCAAAGTTGGCCTCTACTTCCGCGTGACCAGCATTTTTAACGGCCATGAGGATTTCCCTGAGGACTTTAGTGTAACTTTGTGACCGGGCCTTATCCTGTGCGGCCTTCTTCATTTTAATATTGTTCCATTTACGTCCCACGGGGCACTCCTGTCTGGGTTTTCTCATTTTTAAAGCTTTACTTTACCCTAAAAAACCTAAATAGGCCTTTAAAAACTACTTCTTTTAGACCAGAAGAACTTTGCGGAAAAGGAGTCTGTGGGCCAAATTATTTATTTAATGCTTGATCGCCATAAAAATTTTTAGGTAGAATAGATAGGTCATTAATCGTTTCTCAGGGAGGAGAAAGATGTTCAAGCTAACAATCAGTATGATTGCCGTTTGTCTGTATGTTTTTACTCAGTACATTCAGTAACTAACGTAGAAAATTCGAAAATAAAAATGTCTTTCCCCTCTACGGACAAGAAGGACATTTTTTCTTTCACTCCTTCTTTTTTCATGGCATGAACAAAATTTTGAAGATAGGCCCTGCCGGGGTCTGAGAGAATAACTCTTCCGCCACTCTTAAGGTAACTAAGAAGTCCTTTGGCCACTTCCTGGGGATGTTTGGATTCGTAAAGGATGTCTGATCCAATGACCACATCAAATAGACCCAGGGATGGGGAAAACTCCCTCCAGTTTAATCTTTTATAGTCACAACTCACAGACGAATGGCGGCAGTTTCTTAAAAAATATTCTTCTACATCCGGATGAAAATCTGTGGCAAGAACTTCACCTCCAAGGTGACTAGAAACCATGGCCGGAAGTCCAAGCCCACATCCCAATTCCAAAACTTTTTTTCCCTTGATAAGCTCTGGGTGTTGAGTGAGGTACTGGGACAGGGCCAAAGCACCAGGCCAGAGGATCCCAAAGTAAGGACAAAGGTCTTCCGCAAAAGGATCCTGATGGTCCTCTTTTGGTAAAGACTCACAAATCAAATCGATGGCCTCATCCAAATCCCGGATGGTCTCAAGGACATAAAGTTTATCCCCTATTTTTTTCTGACAGGTTATGGTGGGATACTTTACAGAAATATAGTTCATCAAAAAATCATACCTAAAACAGGTCCCCATCGGATAGATGTAATTAGCGTCTAACTTGACCATTTGCTATGTCTTGTTTCTAATCAGGTTATGAAATGGAATGATTTCTCTTTTTTTTATGCAGATCACGTAGAGGTTCCGCTTCCCGAAGGACACCGGTTCCCGATGATAAAATATCGGCTCCTACGTGAAAAATTAATGGAAGATGGTATCATCCATCCTTCACAGCTTTTTAAAGGCCCGGAAGTTTTGGATGAGGATCTTCTTCGCGCTCATACACCTCATTATGTTTATGCACTCAAAAATCACACTCTTTCTCACAAAGAACTTCGTCCCATTGGTTTAGAGTGGAGCGAAGATCTTCTCAAAAGGTCCTATGTTTCTGTTGGAGGATTTGTGGCCGCCACGGATTCCGCCTTAAAAAATGGTTTCTCTGCCCTCCTTGCCGGTGGAACTCATCATGCCCACGCTGACCGAGGTGAGGGGTACTGTGTGTTCAATGATTTTGCTGTAGCTACCCTTAGGCTCTTAGACCAAAAAAAAGTAAAGAAAATTCTTATCATTGATTTAGATGTTCACCAGGGTAATGGCAACAGCTCAATCCTTGGTAAAAGAGATGATGTCTTTATCCTGAGCCTCCATGGTGAAAAAAATTATCCCTTTAGAAAGATTCCTTCTCACATGGATGTGGGACTACCGGAACATGCTGGGGATGAGCAGTACTTATCATCTTTAGAAAAGGCCCTTGGTTCTATCATTTTCCCCTTCGATATGATTTTCTATCAGGCCGGAGTGGATGGCCTTATGGAGGACACTCTTGGAACACTGGACTTAAGTTTTGAAGGATTAAAACAAAGAGACGAAATGGTCTTTCAATTCGCTAAAAACACACCTCTCGCTATGGCGATTGGGGGTGGGTATGCCCATCCGATCGATATGACTGTAAAGGCCCATGTAAACACTTTTAAAACTGCAAAAAGCTTCTACTCACTTTGAGGCCTATATACACACCTGAATCCAACAGAAGGGGATTTATGTGAAGAGGAATATAAGAGGACCAGTGAAAAAATTCCTGCCTCAACATCATTAGTGACCTTAAATCTTCCCCCTCTAAAGGCTGCTCCTCCTGATCCACCGTGAAACATTCCTAGTCCGAAACTAGAACCATAATTATCTTTCTGAAGAGGATTACCAGGAAAAAAATCTGATTGTAATAAGTCAGAGCAACTGACGTCAGAAAATTCCGAAGCGTACTCAATGTTGCTACACTTTGGCGCAATAGTTGGCGCAGTTCCTCCTTTGGCCCAATCAGTCCACTCATCTACGTTACCCGATAAATCCCAAATGATACTGCCGTTGGAGAGGTTAAAGGTCCTTCTCTGATCCTTAGCTGAATCTTGGGAGTCTAAAGTTTCAAAATAGGGTGAAGTATCATCCGAGGCTGCAAGAGTTTTTGAAGGTGCGTTGTCACTGTGACCACGGATTAAAGATCCAACTCCTACAGCTCCTTCAGTCCAATTCGAAGAAGTTTTTTCAATCTCCTTTGCAGCAATCATCCATTCTGCATTTGAGATAAGATCATACTCATCACTCTCTGAAGTATTTAAATTTAAGCATTTTAATTTAGCTTCATTTTGAAAAAGATTAGTCCAAGGTAAACCTTGGGCCTCTGAAACCGCCACTTCATTTTTATTTTTCATCTCATACTTAGCGATACAAAAATCACTCTCACCATCAGGGGCATTAACCGGCACATAATTTGAAGGACAGGCAACACGTTTATAAGTTAAAGGAGAACCGCAGCCTGAAGAATTGTTTTTGGAGTTAAAAGACGCGGCAGAAATTTTATTTTGACCCACTTCTAGTGGAAGGGTGACAATATCCACAGAAGTTCCCACTTCAACCTTTTGACTTCCTATCTCATTACTACATCCATCTCCTCTATAAAGTTTCACGGTATCTCCCACTTTTACTCCACTCACTCTCACTTTCGGATTGGGTCTAATGCCTGAAAGTGAATTTTGAGAAAGTATGATCAGTTCAGAGGGCACGCTAGGAGCTTGATTCATAGTGATGGGAGCAATTTGAGTGTTCCCATCATAAAGACCTGCTACGGTTTGAACTTTAACAACAAATTTGTACTCTTTTGCAGGATCAAGGTTATTAAGGGTAATGGAAGACAACTTAGGGTCATTCACTGTGGCAACAGAAACCGGGGTGCCAGATTGAAGGTCATAGATAATGTAGCGAACAGCATTTGGATGAGGTGTCCAGTGGATCGTAACACTTGTGTCTGACTTATCAGTCGTCTGAGTGATTCCGCTAAAAATAATTGTTTTATCAATGGTTGGGTCTACATTGGTATGGGTTGTTGAACCGGATCTAGATACCACTCCTCCGCCACCGCCTCCCCCTCCCCCACTGCAAGAGGTGAGGATAATCATACTAAAGAGAAAAAACAGCGGTTTCATAAAAGCTCCCATTTTCAAGGTTCTTTTCGTAATAAATTAATTTTATATTAATAGAAAACTGACCGTTTTTTAGGGATAATGGCTAAGTCATTAAAATCACTCCTTCCCCAGAAACAATGTCCGCCTTAAATGATGGGCGTTTATAAGGAATTCGGTGAAAAGAAGGGTAATATGAGTGTTCATGAACAGTGGCTTCAAAAACTAAAACTCTTTCCTGGAAACCTTCAACTTCCTCCTCCCACTCTTATTGAATTGGGACTTGAGTACATTGAAATTGTAGAGGGGCAAAAAATGGTGGCCACTGTCCCATTTCAAAAGAAATTTACCAACCCCCTTGGGCTCTATCAGGGTGGAATACTATCGGCATGTGTAGATGAAGTTTTTGGTCCCCTTTCCTACTTATCGGCCAAGGGCCCCTGTGTGACCTTATCGATGAACATGACTTTTCTTGGTTCCTTCAAAGAGGAGATGGGTCAATGTGTAATAGAGGCAGTGGTTCTAAAACAAACAAAAAACTTTATCTTCTTAAGGGGGGAAGTGAGGACGAAGGAAGGTGAACTCATTGCTCACTCTGAAAGCCATGTGAAGATTTTATGATGAAAAAATTTGATATAAGAAAAAAATTTTTAGAGAAACTCATTAATTTCTATGGACCTTTTTTAGGTGCTGGTGTGAAGCTTCAGAAGATGTCAAAAGACTACCGGCATGCCCTCGTTTCCATGAGACTCACTTTCTATAACAAAAATTATGTGGGTGTTCAGTTTGGAGGATCTCTTTATGCCATGGTGGATCCCTGGTATATGTTGATGCTGATGAAAAATTTAGGCCATGAATATATTGTTTGGGATAAATCTGCCGTGATTCATTTTCGTAGTCCTGGAAAAGGAAGAGTCAGCGCAGAATTTAAACTTCATGATGAGCAGATTGATGAAATAAAAAGAAGCTTAGAGACTCAAAACAAATTGGATTACACATTTCATGTTGAGATCAAAGACGACGCCGGGAAATTAATCGCCGACGTCCACAAGGTGATCTATATCAGAAAAAAATCTTAAACGGCGTGGGCCTGATACTCATCTTCTGGAGCATAAAGAGACCAGCCCCGAGACTTTTTTTGAAAGCTTATTTTTTCTCCGGAATCAAGTGTGCCAACAAATCTTTTGCCGTCGGAACTCTCCCCCATGATGGTGAAGTACTTAATTTGATGAGTCCAGTCATTAAAACGGACTTTTAACTCACTTCTCTTGCCGGAATTTCTCCAGACTTTTTCCAAACTTTCCCAATTCATGTTCCCCTCCCTGGGTGTCTATGTTACATGATACCTCATGACAGAAATTTTAACCACGAGATCAACAATAAGGGCGGGTCGCTTTAAGAAAAAATTAGTTTCTGAGAGTGAGCTAAAGACAGAAGCGGGGCCTATCATGGAGGAAATTTTTTCCTTCCATGAGCTTTTAGTGAACTCAAAAATTACTGATGCTGAATTCACGGCGTCCTACATCCTGATTTACCTGTCCCATAGATTTCCCAATCAGTGGTTGGGGGCCTTTAAGAAAAGTGAACCCGTTAGAGGTGTGGACTGGCGGACGCTACCCTTCCATTTCCATCCCAACATTTTACGAAGGCTTGAGAGCGTTCAATCTCTACAGGATATATTTTCAAGCTTTTCTTTAAAGTCCACACCCTTGTCCGTGAATCGCGCGGTTGTGGAATGGTCAAAAGACCACTACCAGCTTGTCCTCATGTTCAGGATTCCAAAACCCCATGAAGTCCTAGGGCAGCAAAAAGCTGGAAGAAGATGTGTGACTTGTCTTCTGGACCAGAGAATCTCCAGCTATATTCTTGGAGAAAGAGATGCTCTGAGCTTTCTTATGCATGATTTAATTCATGCAGATCATTTTTTTTTCGAAAACGAGTGTTTCCTGGGGCAATTGGGGTTTTATGGACTTCTCTCAAAAACATTCGATTATTTTAATCTTGATCACCCACAGTTTGCTCAAGAATTTGAATATGTCATGGCCGACATGAACGCCTACGCTATTCACCTCTTAAAATGCCTCAAATCGGCCATGATTCATTATTTTGATGAATCCTACTTTGATAACTGGTGCCCAGGTCTTAAACCTCCTAAGGCCCTGTTTCATCTTAACACAAAAGATTATGAACCTGCTCTTATGGACCAGGAACTACTCACCTGGCTAAGTCAATTCCGAGAAGACTCTGGAATATAAATCGCAGAGTTTTTATCATTCTCCGAGACCTCTACCCTTGAAATCCAGGCCCGGTCACCGTAGAGTTTTTTAAGAATTTTACTTCCTTCTTCATACACAAACAAAGCACTTCCCTCCATCCCGGGATTCGGAAGGACTCTTAACTGAATGGCACCATCTTTATTTAATTTAACAAAGGCCTCCATCTCTGGGTCGTCTTTGGCCACAAGGAATGTATGATCAAAAAAATATTCGAGCCATGCTTTCAGTTCTTTTAATCCACCAAAATCCACTACCCAACCTTCTTGTGTCAATTCCTTCGCTTCAAATTCAAAATAAAACTCTCTGGAATAGCCGTGAACGAAACGGCAATGGGACTGGGCCTTCCACTGTCGATGGGTGCAGGGGAAACCAGTAAAACGTTTGGTGGATTTAAAATTGTTGGGATTCATGTTGTTTCTCCTGAGAATCTGTATATTTATTATTAGTCATAGTCATTTTGGTAAGACTTCTCCAGCCTTCCTTTTTATGTTTAAGATTTTTCAAGACAGTCAGATGCCTCTTTGCGGCAAGATCAGCTCCAATATTTTGAGAAAATCTTTCTGTCAGATAAATTTCAGGTTTTGAAAAAATCTCCTCATAAGATTCCTCACTATACCCATATCCTACAACATGATGATGATAAATGAGGACAAGAGACTTTTCCTGGGCCCTCCTTCCTTCACCAATGATGATCAGATGATCTGTAGGAAATCTGGCATTCTTTGAAAGTGTAAGAACTTTTTGGTTGTGCCTCATGATCTCTTCCTTGGATTTTTTTCCCTCCCGATAAACGAAATGATCACTTTTGAGGTTTTTCTCCAAATGATTCAGTTTATTTTTCGCCTCAAAATACGATTTAAAATACCAGGGTCCCTTGAGTGGTTTTTTAAACGGCATCAATTTAAAAAACTTCTCTCCGCACTTGTTTTCCTCAATTGTGATCATGAAACGGGGTCGAAAGGGAGTGGATGATAGTTTTTTAAATTCAGCAATTAAGACAGATCCCGTCACTTCTTCCTGAATACTTACTGTTCTCAAAAGAAGGTCACGATTTTCAGGTTTAACACTTAATAGCTCCCTCGCTCTCTGGGCCATGTTAATGGCCACTTCAGTGCGGATGACTTTTCCAGAACAATCCTTAAAATAAAGAAGGCCTGATTGGGTGGAAATATTTTTCAGGACTTTTTTGTGTTGGGGTAGAAATAAAACTTTCAAAGTATTTTTTGGTCTTAAATTTAAAAGCTCCTGGAAGAGTTCCAAAGTCGCCTTAGCGTCTCCAATCGCTCGGTGACGGTCAAAAATTTTTATTCCAAAAAAATTACAAAGAGCATCTAAATGATAATTCGTAAGACCTGGTATCAGTTCCTGGGCCGTTTTCAATGTGCAGATTTTTTTTACTTTCACATCCTGTCCTAGTTCCTGAAACTTTTTTTGCAGTAAACCCAGGTCAAAATCCGTGTTATGAGAGACAAAGATGGCCCCCTCAATTCTTATTTTAATGGCATCGGCCACATCATAAAATTTAGGTGCTTCTCTTAGTTCCCGATTGGTGATGGAGGTTAAATTTGAGATATATTCTGGAATAGGACGAAGGGGATTGATGAGGGTTTCATAGATCTCGAGGATCCGTCCCTCTTCCCAGGTAATAAGGGCAATTTCAATGAGATCCCTTTCAGCATCCAATCCAGTGGCCTCAATATCACAGATGACATACTTTTTTGAACACATGATATTATTCTAGGAACTTAAAAAGAATAAGCCAAGTTCTTGACCAAAATTTATCAATCGGGATAAAAAAGTAACATGGAAAATCATATTGAAAAAAGTTGGGCCACTTATCTTGGGGATGAATTCAAAATGCCCTACATGAAAGAACTCATTAACTTTCTGGAAAAAGAAAAAAAATCTGGAAAAAATATTTATCCAGATGAGAAGCATATTTTCGAAGCCTTCAGGCTTACTCCCTTTAAGGATGTTAAAGTCGTGATCTTGGGTCAGGATCCTTACCATGGTAAAGGTCAGGCCCATGGCTTAAGTTTTTCCGTCAAAAAAGGCATAAAAATCCCCCCATCTCTTTTAAATATCTTTAAAGAACTTAAAGATGATACCGCCACTGAATTCCCTCCCCATGGTTGTCTAGAATCCTGGGCGAAACAGGGAGTATTACTTCTTAATGCAGTTCTGACTGTGGAGGAAGGAAGAGCTGGAAGTCATCACAAGAAAGGTTGGGAGAAGTTTACTGACAAAGTGGTTGAGATTCTTAACACCAGGAAAGAAAATCTCGTCTTCATCCTTTGGGGGGATACTGCCCAAAAAAAGGCCGAAAAAGTTGATGCGAAAAAACATCTGGTTCTTAAATCTGTGCACCCCTCCCCGCTTTCTTACTATCGCGGTTTTCTGGGTTCAAGGCCTTTCTCTCAGGCCAATAAATATCTTAAAACACATGGGATTGGGGAGATTGACTGGAATGTTGAAACCCTTCGCAATTAAGGATGACAGGCTTAAATTCATCGGATCCTCTTCACAATAGCAAGATAAAAGGGTCCGTGTCCTGTTGTGTCCGGCAGGACTTGCCAACCAAATTCAGTGGGTTCTCCGAAAGAAAATTCCCTTCGAATGAGTTCAAATCTTCCGGCCCTTTTTTGATAAAGCTTCCTGATAATTTCATCATTCTCAAGGCGAGAAAGAGCGCAGGTGGAGTAAACAATTGTTCCTCCGTTTTTTACAATATCTAAGGCAGAGGCGAGCATAGCAAATTGTGTAACAGCAATGTTTTTAGTTCTTCCAGGGGCCCAAAGGGAGAGTTCCTTTGAGTCCTCAAGAACATGTCTTTCAGATGAGCATGGAGCATCCAAAAGAACTTTATCATAAATGGACTTTTGATAAAGACTCCATTTGGTGGCATCGTGAGCAGTGATGGATATATTTTTTTGTTCAGTTTTTGGTATGTAGTCTTCAAATATCCTATGGATTCTTGCTCTTCTGGCGGCAGAGCGGTCATTGGAGACAAGAAGCCCCTGATTCTTGAGTTTCAAAGAACATAAAAAACTCTTCCCTCCCGGGGCCGCACAAAGATCTACCACTTTTTCGCCAGGAGTAAGATCCAGGGCCTCAACCGGTAAGAGGCTAGCCGCATCCATGAGATAGTAGTTTAAATAACCAGCTTCAGTTCTTTCTGGATGAGGAAAATCCTCTTTAACATCATGCTCAAAAGAGATTCCAGTCATGTGAACAGGGGGTTCCAGAAACTTAAATTTACTGTGGGGGTTAAGGACCGCCACATGTTTTTTTGGAGAAAGTAAAGCTTCTTTAAGGCGAGGCCAGCGCTCACCAAACATCTGTGAATAAAATTCATCAAAACCAAAAGACCCTTTTTCAGACATAAAAACATTGTATCACTTCTGTGGCATTTGTGTTGGCTTCTTCATCAGATTACAAGGGTCGGTTGTGTGAAAAATTGTCTAAGGATTTCAAGAAAAATCCCCTGGTGGTGGGGGCAATTTTTTGAGACAATGTAGGACAATGAAAATCATACTGATCTTGTCATGGACCTTAATGAGTGTTCAATCATGGGGAGCAAAAATGTCAAAAGAAACCGCGACACTTGCTGGAGGTTGTTTTTGGGGAATGGAAGAAATCATCAGAAACATTCCTGGGGTTATCCATACGGTTGTGGGCTACACCGGTGGAGAGACTGTCAACCCAAACTATGCAGTTGTTAAGTTAGGAAATAGTGGTCATGCTGAAGCCGTTCAAGTGGAATTTGCCCCTGAGAAATTATCTTATGCTGAACTCCTTGGTTATTTTTTTCGGATGCATAACCCGACAACTAAAAATCAACAGGGAAATGACTTAGGATCCCAATACCGTTCTGCCATATTTTACCACTCTCTTGAACAAAAAAAGACCGCTCTGGAAGTGATAAAAAAAATTGATTCTCAAAAAAAATGGAACCGCCCTATTGTCACAGAAATTGTGGAGGTCTCAAAGTTTTACCCCGCTGAAGAGTATCACCAGGACTACCTCCAGAAAAATCCACAGGGCTATACTTGTCACTGGTTAAGAGACTAGATTCTAGATTTTGGAATAAAGGGAATGATAAGATTTTCAGAGTAGAATTTTTTTAGAAATTGGATGGAAAGATGATCCAGGCCCATGAACTCAAGGCCCATACTCACTCTGCCTGTTTCCGGAATAGACCGAAGCCACCTGCAAACACCAACCCCTTTTAAGGGTTCTTTATTATATAATAAATCAAATTCTACTTCCTCCCCTGGATTCAGTTGAAGTTTCTGGGGATGTATTTCAAGCATCATTCCTCCCCGACCCAAAGAAATGAAATGAGGATTGTTAACAATGGTTTCTGACTTCAAATGGATAACTGTTTGCTGAAAACGGGTCTCAAAGGGCGACAAAAGTCTCAGAGTTGTTTGAATGAGTTCATCTAATTTAAAAGGCTTATTTAGGAGGGCCTCAGAACCTTTATCCAAAGCATCTTCAAGTGATATGTCTGCAAATCCTGTTACCAGAATAAAGGGCAAGTCTGGCCTTTTTTTCTTGATGAGATCCAGTAAATCAACCCCAGTGCCTCCAGGCATCCTGATGTCTGAAATAATAAGATCAAGAGATTCCGTCTCAAAAATCTTAAAGGCACTTGTTATATTGTCTGCCTCTAAAATTTTTGCTCCTAAAAAACTCAACTCACTGGCAATGATCTCCCTGATGTCCACTTCATCATCCACAAGCATAATGGTCTTACCAGTAAAATTATTGTCATCCATTGATTCCTACCCAAACGAAACACCTGCTCTGATTATAGCAGAATGACTTATTATCAGGATTATGAGGATTTCACAATTTTCCAGGAAATAACTACCCAGTTAAATACAAAAAAAAGATTCATATTTTTTTATTGAACATTCTCTTAAGGTGTTATCTCTTTAAACGCAAATTAACATGAAGAAAAAACCCGACCTAAAATTTTAAATTAATTAAAGTAATAGCGAGCCCCAAAGAGAAGATGAAGTTCTAATCCCTTTTTGGTAAGGATTTCAATTATAGGTGCCGTCTCAAAAAAAAGCTCTGCATTCTCTTCTTTAAAACTATGGACAAGTCCTACGGGCAATCGTATTCCGATTTCTATATCATCAGCAAATTCCATGCGCCCACCTAACCCAAAGTAAAGATCTAATGGATGAACTTCATTAAAATAAAAGGCGTCAAAACGGTGAAAGAGATAATCTGAATGCATACTGAAATCAGAATGGACGCCCATCGATACCCCCAGGGATGCATCGATGGCCCTTTTATCATCTAACCAGTACTTTCCATTTAAACCAGTAGGATTACCCAATGTGATACCGACCCCCCTCTTGTTGGCGAGGACCGGAAAAGAAAGAATCAAAAGAAGCATAAAAAAAATGAATTTCATTGGAAGAACTCCTTAGATTAATAACAAACTCTTAAAGTCAGCTAACTCCGAAAATATTAATCTTATGATTTCTGTGTGTCAAAGCCACAAATATGCATCCTGATGGAAAGGAAAACTTGAGTCCTTCGAATGAAGTATGATTGAATAGAGATCTATGGAATTAAGAAGCATCCTTCTGTTTTTTTCACTAACAGTCATCGGTTTTTGTCTTTCAGTTTTTTTTCAAACGGAAGAACAAGACCTCACTGTCAACCTGGATCAGTACAAAAGCTTAAGTTACAACGAAGAGCGGTCCCACTCTCTGGAGGACTTAAATTCTAAGATCAGGCCCTACAGCCTTCAAAACATCATTCAGGATTTACATGAAAAAAATAAGTTAAAAGGTGAAAAAACACGTGTAATGGAAATAGGTACTGGTAATGGAAGAGTGTTGATGGAACTTAAAAAACTCTTTCCTGATGTGGAATTTTATGGCGTTAATAAGGAAAAAACTCACACTTTTTTTAGACGTGAGAGTTTTATCCTCACCGGTCTAAAATTTGGAATCTTCAACAAAAATGAGATTGAAGAAATAGAGCTCCCCTATATCATTTTTGAAGACATGGATTTTGGAAAAAAACTCCCCTATGACGAAAATAAATTTGATGTGGTTTTTTCACAATTTACTGTGAAACACATTAAATACAAGTTTGAACTGTTTAATGAAATCATAAGAGTTTTAAAGCAAGAAGGAGTATCGTTTCACACTGATTTCACAGGGGTTAATATTTACTCAAAAGGTGTTGTTCTTGACCTAAGAGATGCCTTTGCTGAAATGAGAAAGAAAGGTATTGATATTAAAACTCTTGAAGAAAAAAATTCCATCCGATTTAAAAAATCATCGGATGTTTCAATCTTTCCCTTAGTTCCTCACCAGCCTATTCCCTTGAACCTTAAGGGACTTCCAAATGAATTAAGAAGACCTCAGATGGGATACTCTCTGACCCTTTAATTTTGTATCCTTAAATTGCCTGGGAGAAAGTTTCTTTATGTTTCTTCCATTTTTGTATCAGCTGGAGTTTTTAAGAGTTTTTTGGCAAAAGTGTAACCAAAGTACAACCATGTAGACATTTCATCCCCCTTTCCAAAACGTACAAAATAACGTACAATACCATAAAGCGGGGTACACAATGGCGATTCCAAAAATCAAAACTTCTAGTGAACTTAGAGAAAATCTTGCTGAAACTATCAGCGAGGTGAACCAAGGGCATGAGCAAATTATTTCGCACAAAAGTGGAAACATCATTTTGATATCTGAAGAATCTTATTCAAAACTCTTAAAAGAAAACGAAGATCTAAAACAAATCGCCGTTGGGATATTTGAACTTGAGTCTGGTAAAGGAATCTCTCACACAGATGCAAAAAAACATTTGAGCTCTCTAATGAATAAATGGACATGATTAATGAAAATCACATGGTCACCTACTTCTTTAAAGCACATAGAGGCAATCGGTGATTTTATTGCTCTGGATTCCCCTAAAAGGGCCCAAATGTTTGTCCAAAAATTAATTGATTCAGTTGAACGTTTAAAAGATTTTCCACTTTCCGGATCAATAGTTAAAGAATCTCCAAATCTGCGACAAGTCATTGTCCA
>CANHIY010000049.1 GCA_947461175.1 Bacteriovoracaceae bacterium | reverse complement strand
CATGGTCCCGAAAAAGTTCTTTTTCTTCACCCTCAAAATTTAAGTATTTCAGTCGCACAATTTGTGAGCGCATATTTCCAAAACCAAAACAGCGCTCTCCCGTGCAGGAGGTCGCTATGCCTGCGGAGACCAGGGCCAATTGTTCTGTGGGAGAAGTTTTAAGAGTTCTTCCCTTGGATTGAAGAAACTTCTTTGCCTCTTCCCAAGAGACCGCACCACTGAAGACTAAATTTCCTTTAGCATTAAGTTCCATTTTTGGAGGTATTTTTGAGAGGTCACAGAGGTAAAAGTCAGATTCTTTTTTCCAGGGGAGAAGAGATTCAAGTTTATCGTAGGGGATAACCGTAGAAGTTTTTGAAGAAAAATAAAAACTTGGATGATGGGATTTTAGGTGGCTAGCGAGATCATCCTGGGAGTAAAATGTTTTGGTGATAAAGGTCATAGTTAACTCACTTTTTTTATATTTTACTTTGTTTTTAAAGGAGAGGCCATGGAAGTTGTCGTCGTACTAGGTGCAAGTAAAGATTCCTCCAGGTACTCGTACAAGGCCTTGGAGATGCTAGGAGAGCATGGGCACAAGGTTATCCCCGTTCATCCCCATGAAAAGGAGATCCAGGGACTTAGAGTCGTTAGCAAACTAGAAGAGTTGGTTGGACAAAAAATAGATACGGTCACAGTTTATGTGAATCCAAACATCTCTACTCAATTTGAAGACGCCCTCCTGAAGCTCTCTCCCAAAAGAGTGATATTTAATCCCGGAGCGGAAAACAGTGAACTATCCGAAAGACTTTCTCAAAACGGTATTAAAGTCGAAGACGCCTGCACATTAGTCCTTTTAAGAACAGGACAATATTAGTCCTCGATGCAGCGGAGAGGAGAATTTTCTCGGATGTAATTTTCAAGAAGTGGCCAGTAGCTTAGGTCTCTTCTCACTTTAAGTTCAGGAAAAACCCCATAGGCGAGGACATTAAGCATTTTAAGAAGAGCATGGGGAATTTCAGAGGGAAGGGCCACGGAGTAGTAGCGGCCATTATTAATGGGTTGGTTATCTACCATGGCCTCTTCTGGCATGTGCATTTTGGGGTCAAAAACTTTTGGTTTTAAAAAGAATAAATCAAATACAGTCACACCATCAATGGTCACGTGATCAGCAAACTCTGACTTAGAGAGTGCTTTAAGGATCTGTTTTAAGAGGAGACCCGAGACTTTGAGCCTTCCCACCTTCCAGCCCTCATCCCCCCATCTTCTGAAATGAGGAAAATTATCTATCATGTCCCCATAAGTGATGGGCCCTTCGCTGATCATTTCACCTTGAAAATTATCAAACTGAATTCCTAAATCAGCTTTGAGTACATCTTTTGTAAGTCTCGCCATGTGACGGGACCAGCAGTTCTTTTTAGTATAAATGGTGCCGTTAAAATCACCCGAAAAAGGAAATTCAGAATAACCAATAACTTCGTTCCAATCTCTTTGAAAATAGGTCTCTCTCTTGGCATAGGCCTCTTCAACAAAGGCGCGAACCTTTTCATCCTGTGGCATATCTTTTTTTACATGATGAATCTTGTAACTAAGGATCGAGGATCCCCCTTGAGGTTTTACATCTACCATCAGGGAGCCCACATAACCGGAGTGAGCACCGGCCTGGACCACAGGGATCAAGCGTCCCTGAGAGTTTTTGGTCATTTGAGGATCACTTAAAAGCGTATGAGAGTGCCCTCCAATAATAAGATCAATAAAACGTGATTCCTGGGCGAGCTTGAAATCTTCTTCTACCCCAATATGTGTTAGAGCAATGGTAAAATCAACTCCCTCATCTCTGGCCAGGGCCTCTTGTTTAAGACCGGTTTTAATCGGGGAAGAGATGTAGCCCAAGGGACGAAGGGGATAGAGGAAATGAATTTCGCTGGTGGTGAGACCAATAATCCTGAGTTTTAAGTCATTGAACTGATAGTCCACGTAATCAGGAATAATACCGCTCATGCCTAGGACTTCTTTTCCCTTTAAGTTCGCAGAAATAATCTTTGCCTTAAGACCAGCTTTTTTCATCTGTCTTTTTAGTTCTGAGGTTCCTAGAATAAAATCATGATTCCCAAGAACGGCCACGTCTACTCCCAGAAGATCCAGCCCTCTAAGGGAGTCCACACCATGATTTGAAAAATAAAAAGATGAGCCCTCACCAAAGTCTCCTCCATCAAGATAAAGTGTGGGGATGTTTTGGGATGCCGCTTCTGATTTAAGGTCATCAATCACTTTTTTTAGTTGGGCATATCCTCCGTTCCCTCCTCGAGTTCCCATAAAATAGGAGTGAAGATCATTGGTGTGAATGATCTGAAGAACTTTGGCAAAACTCTTTGAGGCCAAAAACTCTAGGCTAAGAAGGAGGATAATAATTCTTAAAAACATATTGAAATCTATAAACTTTTATCCTCACATCGGCCAGAAGTGATGGTGGAAAAAACGGGGCGCTGTAAAAAATACTTAAATAAATTTGATTCTTTCAGGACCATTGGCAATGCTTGGGCCATAAGTTAAAAGACTTTCATGAAAAATACTGAACTGCTGCTCCCCGTTGGAAACATGGAAATGTGTCTAGCTGCTGTGCATTCTGGGGCGGATGCTATCTATGTAGGAGTTCCTTTCTTTAATGCTCGGGGAAGAACTCAAGACCTCTCTTTGGAGGAACTCAAAGAGAT
Source organism: Bacteriovoracaceae bacterium (assembly GCA_947461175.1). Classification (GTDB taxonomy): domain Bacteria; phylum Bdellovibrionota; class Bacteriovoracia; order Bacteriovoracales; family Bacteriovoracaceae; genus Peredibacter. The sequence continues at coordinate 17,926 of CANHIY010000049.1, read as the reverse complement.
GATTGAGCTTTGTCACTTATATGGAGTAAAAGTTAACCTTGCCTTTAATGTGGTGATTTTTCAAAATGAACTCCCCAAGGTCATAGAGCTTTTAGAAAAAATCCTTCCTCTTCACCCAGATGCTTTCATTGTTCAGGACCTGGGGCTTGCAAAGCTTATCAGAACCATGGCCCCTCGCCAGCGCCTTCATGCCTCTACACAAATGACGGTTACAAATGCGGATGCCATCAAGTTGGTTCAAGATTTAGCTATTGATCGTTTTGTTCTGGGTCGAGAGAATTCTATCCCTGAGATAAAGCTTATCCGTGAACAAGTGGATAAGGAGCTCGAGGTTTTTGTCCATGGGGCCCTCTGTGTGGCCTACTCAGGACAGTGTTTTACGTCGGAGTCCCTAGGGGGGCGAAGTGCCAATAGAGGTCAATGTGCCCAAAGCTGCAGGCTCCCCTATGAGCTTTATGTGGATGACGTAAAAAAAGACCTGGGATCAAAAAAATATCTCGTCAGCCCTAAGGACCTTATGGGTCTGGAAGAGGTTCCTCTTTTAAAAAACATCGGTGTTCATTCATTTAAAGTGGAAGGTCGTTTAAAAACTCCTGAGTATGTGGCCTCCGCCGCAAGAAATTACCGAGAAGTTCTGGATGGGAAAACACTTGATCTAGAAAAACGCACCCAAGAACTTGCCACCACTTATTCTCGTGGTTTTTTTTCGGGCTGGCTACACGGGGTAAATCATCAAAAACTTGTGGACGGAAGTTTTAGTTCTCACCGTGGTCTTTTGATTGGGAAGATTCTTGAAGTGAGAAAAAAAACCATCACCCTTTCCTCTTCAGTGGAGCTTAAAGCTGGTATGGGGTTATTTTTTTCAAATAAAGACCAGTCAGGATCAAAAATATTTAAGGTCGTAAAATCTCCTTCTTCTTATGAAGTGGAACTCTTAAGAAAAGATCTTCTCCTTGAAAAAGATACCGAGGTCTATCTTAATTCTGATGATGCTCTTTTTGGCGATCTTCAAAAAGGGTGGATGAGTAGAGAAAGACAAAAAAAGATCCCGCTTCATTTTCTGGTTCAAGGACTTTTAAATGAACCCCTTTTAGTAAAAATCACAGACCCCGAGGGAAGAGAAGTTTACGCTCAAACCACCTCTTTTCTCGAACCTTCCAGAGGGCAAGCTCTCTCACAAGAACTCGTCCAAGAGGAGCTCTCGACCCTGGGTAATAGTGTCTACCGCATGGATAAATTTGAGTGTTTCATCCAAGACCACCTCTTTCTCAATCACCGGGAACTTAAAGAGCTTCGTCGAGAACTGGTCGTGAAAATGAATGAAAAAAGGATTGAGCGCCCCCAGGTTCAAGTGGATAAGTTCTCTTTTAAATCTTTCCCTAAAACACCTTCTTCAATAGGTCTTAACATCCTTCTTCGCTCCAAGGATCAGGTGATGGGATTGGTTAAGAATTTTTCAAATCTCAGAGAGGAACAGGGATATATCAAATCAGTGATCCTGGATTTTGAATTTGGAAAGGATTATCTGGAGAGTATTGCACTCCTAAAGTCCCTGGGGATAAAAGCTGGAATTGCCACCACAAGAATTTTAAAACCCTCTGAATACTATAACCTTAATACCATCATCCGCTCTTGTCCTGATCTTATTTTAGTGAGGAATTTAGGTGCACTGGAATATTTAAGATCAAAAACGGATATTTCTTTATTAGGGGATTTTTCCCTAAATGTTTCAAATTCTCTTTCACTGGATTATCTCATAGAAAAAGGACTTCGCTCCATAAACCTCTCCTATGATCTTAACCAGGAACAGCTTTTTGATCTCATTCAGGAGTCTGATCCTTCGGTGATAGAAGTGACCCTCCACCAGTACATGCCTGAATTTCATATGGAACATTGTGTGTTTGCCGCTTTCCTCTCAAAAGGATCATCCTTTAAGGACTGTGGAAAACCCTGTGAAAAACATGAGGTAAAACTTAAGGATCCCTACGGCAATATGCACTTTCTTAAGGCCGACCATGAATGCAGAAACACCTTTTATAAAGCAAGTCCTCAGTCTGCAGGATTTTTGGTCAATGACCTCCTACAAAGGGGAGTGGGGCAGTTTAGGTTTGAGGCCCTCAATGAAGGGGTGGAGGAAATGAACTTAAAGATAAAAACCTACCTTAGGCTTTTAAAAAATGAAGTTTCCCTGGAGTCAGCTCTCACGACACTAAAAACAGTTGAAACCTATGGTTTGGGATTTGGGCAAATGGATAAAAAAGATACCTACCAGGACAGGAAAAAATCAACCTAACCAACTGGACTTTAACCCAGTCATTTTAAGTGCTATGGGTATTAAGATGCCTTTTTACGTGCTGAAAGTGTCGACTGTCCCATTGGATGCTGGTTTGGTGAAATAATCAAGGTGAAAGGTGTTCCTTGATGCTGACAAAAACCTCTTATCTCATCAATTTGTTCCATCACACTGTGATCAATGTAGTCACATTGAGTGAGATCTAAAGTAAGTTCTTGTTTCTCTGTGGCAAATTTCATGATCACTTCCTTTAGACTCAGAAAATTACTGAAGATGAGAGTGCCCTGAACTTCAAAGCGGTGCTTATCTTCAGTGGAAGTGAGGTGGTAGGTGGACTTAAAAGTATTTTTAAATCGAGTGCCAAGAAAAATTTCAACCAGGTATTGTGACAAAACACCACAAAAAATCCCAACCAAAAGATCGACTCCGAGTGTGACAATCATGGTGACTACAAAACCCACAAGATTGTCTCTTCCAATCTCAAGGGCGTGTTTAAAATGTTTGGGACTTCCCAGGCGCCAACCTATCATGACTAAAATGGCAGCGAGAGCCGAAAGGGGAATAAGATTTAAGGCGCTAGGAAGAAAAATCACGGCCACCAGGATCACAATGCCATGGAAAAAATTAGACTTCCAAGTTTTTCCTCCGTAAGAAATGTTCGCTGAGCTTCGGACAATCTCCGCAATCATGGGCAATCCACCCAAAGAACCACTCACTATATTACAAAGACCCTTAGATAAAAGGTCCCTGTCTAAATCCGTTTTTCTCTTTAGAGGATCAATTTTATCCATGGCCGTAGCACTTAAAACTGTTTCTAAAGACCCTACGATGGCAAGAGTCACGGCTGCTTTCCATCCAAGAAAGGTTTGCATGTGAGTAAAATCTGGGAAGATGATCCATTGACGGAGGTCACTAGGAATATTTAAAAGAGCAGAACTTTCCAAACCCAGAAAGGCCCCGCAAATGGCACCAAAGATAACTCCTAAAAGAGGAGCGGGAATTTTCTTCAGAACCGGGTGCTGTATCTGGTTCCAGATTATTAAGAGGATTAGAGTCAAGACTCCAACCACTAGAACCAGTGGTTTAAAATCCCTGAAGGCCAGAGGGATTTCAGCTAAAAGCATAATAGGGTTTTTTGCAATCGGAACATGCCCGATAAGAATATGGGTTTGTTTGGCGATGATGATGATCCCTATGGCCGCCATCATTCCATGAACAACGGAGGCAGGAAAGAGAGAGCCCTTCCTTCCAAGTTTGAAGGCACCCATGAGAGTTTGGAGAACTCCTGCCACCACTGCAGCACCAAGCATCCCTTTAAACCCAAGTTCCATGGTGGCATCCAAAACGATGACAATTAAACCAGCGGCGGGGCCGTTGATGGTGACATGGGCTCCACCTAACCATGAACCCAGAATTCCTCCGATGATGGCGGCCATGAGACCTGCAGAGGCAGGTGCACCAGAGGCCAGAGCAATTCCGATGGAAAGGGGAAGGGCCACCAGGGCAACAGAAAATCCCGAAGACAAGTCTGTTTTGATTTCATTTGGATTCATAAGTTCCTAAAGATGCTCAATGAGTTTTAAACTTATGATCTAATATCGGAAAAAAAGAATCTTTTGATCAGATTAAAATAATTAATTCTGGTTTAGCTTCATGAATTTAATTTAATTAGTTTTAACTCTTAGAGTTCATTTGTAAGCCTTAAGGCTTAAGTCCCCGTAATCACCATTAAAAATTAATTATTGACCTAGAAATTTCTCTCCATTCCCCGGGTAGAAGATCCCCTAAGTCTAGATTGTCAATTTTCTTTCGTATAAGACGTAATGTTGGGTGCCCTATGGCCGCTGTCATTTTTCGGATCTGCCGATTTTTTCCTTCAAAAATCTTCACTTCAATCCAAACATCCTTGACCGTTTTTCTTATCCTTACGGCAGGTTCACGGGGAGGAAGTGTGGGTTGAGGAAGAAGAATCTTAACCTCACAGGGAAGAGTGGTATAGTCCTCGATTTTAAGACCTTCCCTCATTCTTTGTAGGGACTCTTCTGAAGGCTCCCGCTCAACGAGTACCCAGTAAGTTTTTGATTTTTTACTTAGAGGATTGAGAAGTTTTTCAATCAATGGCCCATCATCTGTGAGAAGAAGAAGGCCCTCTGAATCTTTATCAAGTCTTCCCGCCGGATAAACACTTTTGGGTAAATGAAAATCACTAAGTCCCCTGGCCCCATGTTCCGGGGTAAATTGAGAGAGTACCCCGTAGGGTTTATGAAATAAGATGTAACGGGCCATGGTCCCATCATATCATGGAAAAAAATGCCACGACCACCCCCGTGACAATTGAAATGTCACTCTTTAGGTTCATCCATACTGAGAATGAATTTTGGCCCTTGACCACCCATGCCCTGAACTTTAAATTGGCATCATGTCTGATTATGAAATTGTTTACTCTGATGATCCTAACTTTAAAAAACGCTGCCTCAAGTGTAAACGCTTTCCCTGTACCTGCCCAAAAACACCAGATCTTAATCCATCCGGCCACACGTTAAAAATTCGTTTAGAAAAAAATGGCAGAGGGGGAAAGAGTGTGACCGTTATTTTTGAACTCCCTCCCCATGAAATCTATTTTAAAGAACTTGAAAAAAAGCTAAAAAATTTCTGCGGCACTGGAGGATCCTTTAAAAATAACATGATTGAAATTCAAGGGGACCATAGAGAAAAGATAAAGACTTATTTGGAAAAAATGGGTTTTAAAGTCAAGCTCGCTGGAGGATGATGAAAAATCCCACCCCTGCCACAATGAATTTGTGCCTGACCTGCAGAAGAAGAATCCTTACTTGTGTTTGCCAGAAGATTAAACCATTCTCCACAGAGTCTCGGTTCATAATTCTCATGCACCCCATGGAATTTAAAAAAGAAAAGGTTGGGACCGGTAGGTTTTCTCATTTGATACTAAAAAATTCTGAAGTCCTGGTCGGAATCAGCTTTGATGAAGATCAAAGATTAAATGAGCTTCTAGAAGATAGGGAGTATGAAACGTTTCTTCTTTACCCTGGTGATGAGACCCTTGACCTTGGAGGGAATCTTTTGAAGGAGAAGTTACAAAAGAGAGCACAGTTTATTGTTTTAGATGGAACCTGGCCTTGTGCTAAAAAAATGATGAAACTCTCCCCCCTTCTTCATCACTTACCGAGGGTGAGTTTTCAATCCCAAAGAGTTTCAGAATTTAAAATTAAACACCAGCCCATGCCTGGGTGCCTTTCTACAGTGGAATCGATTCATCAGGTGATCTTAGAGTTAAACCGCATGGGTTTAGAGAATACCCATTTTTTTCATGATAACCTCATGGATGTTTTTCGTTATACTGTTCACCAACAGCTTGAACTCGCCCAAGATCCTTCAAGACCTGGTTACCGAAAAAAACCTTTTTCTTCACCCGAAACCAGACACCAATCTAAAAAATGGCAAGATCGGCTTTTATTTTTTAAGTCTGACAAGTTATGATAAAATTTAATGGATTTTTACATTACCAGGAACTTAATTCATGAAAGTTATTAAATCTGATGCGGGCCTATCGATGTATAAGATTATTTTTGGTCATCTTGAAGTGAAGAATTCTAAGCTCATTGCCTGGCAGGTTGATCCTGATACCCGAGAGCGAAAAGTTTTTGAAACAAAGTTAACTTCCTTTAAACTAGACGAAAATTATCTTAAGCTTAAAAAAGATTCAGAACATTTCGTTGAAAAGAAGCTCCCTCTCTACGTCTATTCAGAGGAGGGACAGATCATTTTTAAATCCCTTTTTGTTGAAATTCAGAACCAGGAAGTTATGGTGACTTTGCCGGGAGAATTGAAACTATTAGAAGATCAGGATGTTAAATCCATTCAAAATATGATCGGAGTACATCTGGATGTGGATGAAAAGTTTCCTTCTCTCTCCCCTAAAGAAGAAGAGTTGATCGTTAAGTCTTTATCAGAGAGGTCGTCCAGGGATCAGGAATTTTTAAACAACCAGTTTCTTACCCTGACTCTTGATGAAGAGGACAAGGCCTTCTCCGTTGTCAGAGAAAGCCCAAGGGCCAAACCTAAGCTTGATAAGTGGCTCACCATTCAGATACCGACCACGCAAGGCTTACAGGAGGTGAGAATCTATGACCTCTCCCGTGGTGGTATTAGTTTCATTACCATGGAGTTGGATCTTTTTCCTAAAGGAACAAAAATTAAAGTTTTAAGTATTGATAATTTTGAGCTTGATGACCCTCTCGTTGCAGAGGTCATGTCTTCTAGGGCCATTGATGAACTTGAAATTGAGTACAAAATTGGTTGTCAGTTTCAAGAGGGACAGACCAATTAAACTCACCCTCAGGTTTTATTTTCTTTTACCCGGAGTTTTTCCATCAATTTTTATGGTAACGGAGTTACTAAAATCAGAAAAACCAGCACTGTTAAAGGCCATAATCCGGTATGAGTAAACACTTCCTTGGGTAAAGTTTTGATCCAAAAAGGTTGTGGCCTGAGCACTCACTTTTGCAAGAGATACAAAGGAGCCCATATTGGTGCTTTTGTAGATTTCAAAACCCTCTTCATTTTGAGACTGATCCTTCCAGTTGAGGCCGATTCCTTTTCTTTCAAGATAAGTGGCGACTAATGAGCTGGGTGCTTGGGGAATGGTCTGGGGAACTCCATCATTAAAACTATAAACTAAATGGGAGGCAAGAGAATTGGCATTAAGGACTGCAAATTTGGTAGAAGAATTTTTCAAGGCCTCGGTTAGCTGATTAGAGTCTAGCTGAGGATTTTCTTGAAGGTATAAAGAAGCGACTCCTGCTACATGGGGTGAGGCCATGGAAGTTCCACTGAGAACGGCCGAGGCGGTGGGGGAGCTGTACCAGGTAGAAGTGATGTTTACACCAGGAGCAAAAAGGTCCAGGCAATTTCCATAATTGGAAAAAGTTGCTCTTGTATCAGTTTCATCCGAGGCCCCCACTGTAAGGGCCTCTGTTGCACTTGAGGGAGAGTAGTTACAGGCATCTCCATTAGAATTACCACCGGCCACCACAACATTGATGTTCAGAGAATAGAGTTTTTTTACGGCCTCATTAAGGGTCGTGTTTTTTGAGCTTCCCAAGGACATATTGGCCACAGCTGGTCCTGAGTTATTGGTTCCGATCCAGTCGAGTCCTGCGAGAACTCCTGACAATGAACCTGAACCCGAGCAATCAAGAACTCTTACAGAGATAAGCTTTACTCCTTTGGCCACACCAAAGGTCTTTGAACCTATCGTCCCTGCGACATGGGTTCCGTGTCCCTGACAATCACTCCCATTTTTTCCGTCTGAAAATGCATCAAAACCAGGAACGGCACGCCCTTCAAAATCTTCGTGATAGAAGTTAATGCCTGTATCAATCACGTATGCATTCACTCCACTTCCTGTGTATTCGTACATGTACTTACTGTCTAATGGGCCTTTCCGTTGATCAATTCGGTCAATCCCCCAGGTTGGTGAGGCCTGCACATAGGAGGGGAGAGGCAATTCAAGTTTTAAAATTTTATCCTGAATAATTTCCTGAACATTGGGATTTTTAAGTAGAGCATTGAGGGCCTTGGAATTTAGGCGAGCTGAAAATCCGTTGAAAATTTTCTGATAAATGCGCTCTGGAGTAACCCCTTGAGTATTTGGGATGTCTGAAGGGGCCCCTTCCTTTAAAACCACGATGTAGTGATCCTTGATATTTTGTTGAGCATAAGCACTGAAAAGATTATTTTCAATAAAGAATACACTGAGAAGAATTAACAAAAATTTCATCATCCTACCCTTGTCTTGATGGAAATCAGTTGCCTTGAGAGTCTTAAGCCTAAAAAGCAAAGCCCTTCAGGTCTTCATCGGCATAATGCATTTTAAAACTAATCAGACAGGGCCCATACTAGGAAGTTTTTTCCGCAAATTTCAATTTAGATGGGTTTAATGGAACTCGTAGTAGTAGTTGTAAGCATTCTCAAAATCAGTGTCTAATTTTTTAATGTCACCTCTTTGTTTCTCAAACATTTTATTTGCCGATTTAAATCTTTTGAGCACTTCTGTGATGTCCAGGTATTCTCCCGTTTCACCTCTTTTACAGATATTAGTCTGTTGGTGAATGAAAATGAGAAAAGCTCTGGTTTGATTTTCCATCTTAATCACCTGTGGATTAAACATGTTCATCTTTGTTCCTATGGAAATCAAATGATCAGGAAGGATTTTAAATATGTGGTTCATTTTTTTACAAGCTAAAGACACATCTTCTCTTTCAAGAGCGAAGGAGCTCTCCTCTAGTTTGAGAATGAGGTCATCAGTTCTTGTCAGCATCTGCTCTTTGGTTTTGCGCTCATGAAGGGATTGGGCCTTGACAGAGGACCCCACCATCAGAATGAATAAGAGAATAAATTTCATGGCTCCCTCGCTCATTAGACAACTGTTAAATCTTCAGACATTTTTTGCCTAAAAACCTGTCTTTTTATGAGTTATTTAAGGTTTTATTCAAACCCAATGCCAAAATCTTGAAGGTTTCCAATCTGAACTCTTAAGTCAATGAGCTCCTGATCCCAGTAATTTGCTGAGGTAAACTGAGGAAAGACTCTTTGAAAAGAGTGGTCCTCCCAACGCTTGGCGATCCAGGCGTTAAAATGCACCATGCGCATGGCCCTCAGGGCCTCGGTGAGGTTCATTTTTAAAAATTCTTTTCTGGTCATTTCTTGGTAGGAGGAGAGAAACCTTTCTCTGTCTGAGAGAGAGTAGGAATCCTTTCCAGGAAATAAAAGCCATAAATCCTGCTCCACGGGACCTGTGAGGCAGTCATCAAAGTCCACGGCCACAGGACCAGCTTCTGTCCACACTATATTTCCTCGATGAAAGTCCCCATGTAGCCTTTGAAGAGTCAGGGAGGAGAATAAAGGTTTTATGAATTGAGACAGTTGATCCAGGAGTTCCAGGTAGTGGCGGAAGCTCAGGTGTTCAACCGGTTTTGTGGTGGTTAAGAGAGTTTTGTTGGCATCAATGAAAGTTTTTGGATGAAGAGTGATGCGCTCGTCGAATTTTCCCATGGGTCCTATGTTGTGGATGCGGCCTATGAGTCGTCCCACTTGCTCAATTTCGTCCTTCATCAGTTCATCTTTTAGTCTCCCCTGAACTTTGGGAAATAGGGCATACCATAAATTTGTTTCACTATGGAGGTGGAGGGTTTGGTGATTAATTTCAATGGGAGCTACTACAGGCACTTCAAATTCCACGAGCTTTTGAAGAAAGCGGTGTTCCTCGAGGATTTGCTCTTTATTCCAACGACCCGGCCGGTAGAATTTAAGAATCACATGAGTGGAGCTAAAGCCTTTGCCGAAATCAACCTTTCCTGCAAGCTCTACGTCGTAGACCCTGTTCTCCAGGCTGTTGAGGGTAAGTACTCTTCCTGAGAGCCTTTTGCCCCAGGTTTCCGCCGCATGCATGACGTGATCTGGACTCAGGAGATGAAAGTGTCTTGTTTCGGCCCCCCATGGACTTTGAGGACTGATCATAGGTATCTCCTTAACGGCGGTGTCTTTTTTTGTTTTTAAGTCTTCTGTAGCGACGCTTACCCGTGCGGCGTTTTCTCTGCTCTTTTAAGTTATCCTGAAGGTCTTTGATATAAACTGAGAGCTCTCTTTTAAAAAAAACTTCTCCATTTTCCCCAAAACTCTCAATATCCATGAACCAATGATTCTCTTTGGCAAGATTATCAATCACGACAAAATTCACATGATCTTTTTCGGCCACCACCTGCCATGGGTTTTTAAAATTGTCCCCACCGAAGGTTTTAGCGTGTAGGGGACTGGAGGTGATTTCAAAACTGGGTTTACCAAATAAACTCCGGGGAAACTGCATGATCTCACTCATGTGCCGGTCTCCGGATAGAAAAACAAAGGGTGTGGGTATTTTTCGTAACTCCTCAACAAATTTTTGAAAATCATCAAAGTGCTGACCTTCAAAGGATTCGAAGGGATGGTACCCACCAAAAAATTGATCTCCTTTGATGATGAAGCTAGGGGCCACTTCTTCTTTTAGTTTAGAATAAAGCCATTCTGTTTGATCCACACCAAGATGGGTGCCGGTTGAAATTGATGAGCGGAAGGATCTCCCGTCAAGAAAATATAAATTAAAATCACCAAGACTTAAGACTCCTCCGACACCAAACCCCTTAGTCCAGTCATCGTCACTTAGGTCTTGAGCAAAAAAAGCTTCAAATATCTCACGGGATTCTTTTTTAAATTTAAAATCTCCTCCGCTGTTATTTTTACCGTAATCATGATCATCCCAAAGAGCATGGGTGGGTATGAGTTTTTTTTGAAAGTACAGGGGATAAGTTAACCGCGAATCGATATACCTCTCCCAAAGGATTTTCGGATCTGTGTCCCTCAAACTTTTGGGACTGGACTGATCACCATAGATATTATCACCAATCATTAAGAGGTAATCTGGATTTCGCTCAGAAAGAATATCCCAGATCTTAAAGTGTTCAGAGTAGAAATCACTCATGCAGGAAACGAGGGCAATTTTAAGCCTTGATTCCTCTTTTTGACCTCCACCCACGAGCCTCTGGTCAACAATCCGATTTCCTTCTAGAACAAGAAGATTGTAGATTTTTGAGGGATCTCTTTCAAAAAGGAGTTTATGGACAACATAATCAGAAAAATTTCTTGAAACAGTTTTGGTCTCAACGGGATAAATGGTCTTTCCCTCCTCACTTCGAAGTTCAAAACTAAAGTTCCGTCCCTTAGTTGTCACCACACTAAATTCAACTTCCTTCGAATTGGTGACTCCCTGAAGAACTGAGAACTTATCCATTCTTTTTGTAGGAAGCTTTGAGCAACTCAAGATTAGACAGAAAAAAATAAAATGAATGAAGTAAAGTTTTGTCACTGCGGGAATCCCCATCTTAGTAATACGGATGTGAGTTCTATGAGCGGAAGACCAATGATGGCGGTGTGATCACTCATCTGAATTTCCTGAAATAATTTAATGCCCTGTGATTCGAGCTTATAACTTCCAGCACAGTCCAGGGGAAGGTCCTGGGAAACATAGGTCTCAATCTCCTGGAGTGTCAGGTTTCTCATCCTTAGAACTGTATGGTTGATAAAGCTCTCTCTGCCTTCAGGGCAAATAACAGTGACAGCGGTCAGAAGCTCGTGCTTCTTTCCCTGAAGGGTTAAGAGCTGTTTTTCCGCCAACTCTTTTGTGAGAGGTTTACCTAATATGGCCCCCTCAAAAGAGCACACCTGGTCTGAACCTATCACACAGGCATGGGGGTTTAAGGAAAAGACAGCTTCTGCCTTTAATTGAGAAAGAGTCAGGGCAATGTCTCCAGGAGATTTAAGTTGGGACTTTATATGATCTTCATCCACCCCTGGAGAAATCATTTCAAACTCATGGCCAAGCTGTGAAAGCAGAGCACCCCGGTACTTGGATGTGGATGCCAGGATGAGTGGATACGGAAGTTTTAGTGATTGATTTTTTCCCATATTTTTAAGCAGAAAATTCTGTCCTGATGAAGTTCCTTCCAGGGGAAGTCTAAAATCATGTCTCGGGTTGGGGACTTATTTATTCCGGCACTGACACATGATTTACATAAAGTTAGGGTATAATACTTTCTGTAAAAAGCATAAATGGCCCCTGATTTTTCTTCAAGGCTTCTCGCCTCTGAAAGGGCCTTATGAAGTTTTTTGACATGAGAATTAATCATCTCAGTGAGTTTTTTTGATTCTTTGTGTTCAGGATCAAGTGACCAGTCCAGAGGAATATCCATTATCTAAAAACCTCATCTATGATATGAGCGGCTCCACCATAAACAGCACCTTTATCCCTGGATAGACTAGCGGAGAGGATTTTTACCTTATTTTTAAGTGAGAAATGTACCAGTTCATTAAATTTTTCTTCAACCACTTTATTAAACTGTTCCCCAAGTTTTGAGACTCCTCCACCAATGATGAAGGCTTCTGGGCCAAAAAGAACCGCCATAGTGGAGAGCCCCGTTGCAAGTTCATGAGCAATGCAATGAATGACAGAGAGGGCCTTTGGATTTTGAGCGAGAAACTCCTGGCCAAGTTTTTCAATGGTCCAGTGCTCACCTAAAAACTCAAAAATGGTTTCTTTAATCCCCTGGGCCGAGAGGTAACTTTCAAGATGATCGACTCCTCCACAGGAGCAAAGCCTTTTTTTAGTGTGAGAGAGGATGATGTGTCCTCCTTCGCCTCCCAGAGCGTTGTGACCCCGATAAAGTTTCCCATCTAAAATTAAGCCCGTTCCGACTCCAGTCCCCAGGGTGACTAAAATAAAATCAGTGAAAGCTCTTCCAGCTCCCCACTTTTTTTCACCCACCGCTGCAAGGTTTGCATCGTTTTCAATGACAGCATTTGTTTTAAATGTATCGATCAAGAGTTTTTTTAAAGGAACGTTCTTCCAACCAAGATTAGGAGCATGGTCAACCATGCCACTAAAGAAATTTGCCATGGGGGCACCAACACCGACTCCAACTAAACGGCTACTTCCAAAGGGGACTCCAATCTTAGTGGATAAAATCTCTTCGCACTCAAATCCTAGTTCCTGAATAAATTGGTCGGGAGAGAGGTCTTTATTTGTTCTATGAGTACTATAATGAAGAAGGTTTCCTTCATAGTCAAAAAGACCAATTTTAGTATTTGTTCCGCCAATATCAATTCCGAAGGCCACTTGATCATTTTTCATAACTTAAATAACTACCACGAATCCCCAACCAAGGCTAGAATGGGGGGATTATAATTCATGAAGATGGCAAAGAGGGTCAATTCCTGTGAGGCCAGTAAATTTAAACCAGCTCCTCATACATCCTAAGACGGATGCATTAAGTTTTTTTCTTAGTCCTTTGAATGACTTTCATGTCCATAACGAACTTGATGAGTTTTTTAAGGACATGAAAGCACAACTTCTCATTCAGGAAAAAGACCTACTAGAAAAAATTCTGGATAAAAACCTCTCAGCGATCAAAAAAATCATCAAAACTCACCCGGATCAGTCTTATGGATTTTTTTTCTCTAAGGAGCTTCAGGGTCACACACTTCTTCGGAACAAGACCACATCTTTTTGTTTGATCGGTAAAAGCTTTCACTTCAGACCGGTTTTAGAAGAGCTTTTTGTGAACCCGGAATTTATTTTGGTGAATGTCTCACTCTATGACATAAAGATTTACCGGGGAGACTTTCAATACATTGAAATTTTTGAGCTCTTTGATTTTGACCAGCTCCCAAGAGAGATGAATCATCATGAGACTCAACTCTTTGCTCCTCAATATCTTGGGGCCATCCCTTATAAAACGATCATCGCTTTAAAAAGTGTCTCTCAAAAGATTAAAGATATGCTTCTCTACGAATCAATTCCTGTGGTTGTGACAGGAATTGAGGTGATGAAGTCACAGTTTCTTCGTTTCCTTGAAGAGTCCAGTGGGCTTTTGACTCAGTTTAACGAGGACTTTTTTGAAAAAGACACCAGAGAAATTCTTCAAAAGTGCAGTTCCTTCCGGCCCGCCATCACTGACTACTATTCTCATCAACTTAAAGAGCGGTTAAAGCGGATGACAAATTCAAAACTGATCATCAGTGATTTTAAAGACATCATCAAGGCCACATTTGATGGAAAAGTCTCTCATCTGGTCCTACCTCCGGATGTAAAAGTCTGGGGGACTTTGGACAACAAGACCGGAGAGTTTACTCTTCATAAAAAAATGTCAAAAACTTCGGTTGATCTTTTAAGTGAATTGGCAGAAGAAGTAGTAAAACAAGGTGGAGGATTAAAAATTCTTCAACTTCACTTTTTTCCCCAGAACGTCTATGCTCTGGCCATTTTAAAGGGACCTTTATGAGTTATTTAAAATATCTTAATTTTTTTCCCAAAACTGGTGAAAGAGTTTTTATTGCAGATGGTGCGAAAATTATCGGCAGGGCCTTTTTAGATGACCATGTCAATGTCTGGTTCAATACAGTCATCCGCGCCGATGTGAATGTCATTACAATTGGAAAGAATAGCAACATACAAGATCTTTGCATGCTCCATGTGACGGAATTAAATTCTCTTACCATCGGAGAAAACACCTCCCTCGGCCATAGTGTTGTTCTCCATGGTTGCAAAATCGGCAGTGGCTGTTTAATCGGAATGGGTGCCATTATTTTAGATGGAGCAGAGATTGGAGACAACTCTCTCGTGGCCGCAGGCTCCATGGTCACTCCCAATAAAAAATTCCCTCCCGGTAGCCTCATCAAAGGAAGACCGGCCGTGGTTGAAAGACCCCTTACTCCAGAGGAACTTCAACAAGTCTCCAATCATTACAGATCATATTTAAATTATAAAGAGCAGTACTTAAGTTAAGATATTTTAGTTGTACAACCCTTCGTTCTTAAATTTCACTTCTTAAGATAAGTATAACTCTTAAGACAGCTCTCATAAAAATCGGTTAAATCCACTCCTTCCCTAGGTCTGATCTTTCCCCGCTTCACTTGCGTATCGATGGCAGATTTCAAGGTTTGGGCCATGGTTTCCGGATTGTACTGGAGGGTTGCAAGAACCTGAGAGGCCCTGTTGCCGTAAATAACCTCTTCTATGTAGAAATCTGTCGGATCATCATCATCACAAAAAATGTGAACTTCGTTCAGGCGACCAAAACAGTTGTGGTTATCACCCATAATGTCCTGGTAAGCACCCGTCATGAATAGACCTATGTAGTAATCGTCTCCATTGAGTTTATGCATGGGAACTGTGTTGGTGGGCCCATCTGCAGATAAAAAATTATCCAACTTCCCATCTGAATCACAGGTGATGTCTACCAGGGTGCAGAGTTCAGTGGGTTTTTGATTTAATTTATGAATGGGCATGACGGGGAGGACTTGTCCAATGGCCCAGGTATCCGGCGCACTTTGAAAGATCGAAAGATTGCACATGTACTGTGAGGCCATCTGATTTTTTAGCTGGAGGATTTCATCCTGAGCGTATTCATCCAGGGAGGAGTAGTGGACAATTTTTTTACAAATCTTCCAATAGAGTGTTTCAAGTTTCGCTCTCTCATCCAGGGAGAGGATTCCGAATTTAAAGGCAGAGATGGACTCTTCTTTTAATTTCGTGGCATCGTTATAGACATCCTGATAGTTTTTTTCAGAGAGCTCCTGGTGGATTTCTCTCATGTTGGAAACCAGAATATTTTCGTTGATAACCTTGTCCGTGTTAAAGTCCTCAGCCCCAATTTCCAGAGCACCAAAGACATTAGTAATCACACAAGAGTGGTGGGCCGTGATGGCACGTCCACTTTCTGAGACGATGTTTGGGTGTGGGACGTCTTCCAGGTCACAGACTTGTTTTAGGATGTAGACCACGTCGGCCACATAATCTCTGGTTGTGTAATTGATAGATGAAGGTGAGTTTGATCTTGTACCATCATAGTTGACTCCAACGCCTCCACCCACATCAAAGTATTCTAGCCTTGCTCCTTCTTTGTAGAGTTTGGCATAAATCCGTGCCCCCTCTGAGATGGAGTCTTTGATAGTTTTAATGTCTGGAATCTGAGAGCCAATGTGGAAGTGAAATAATTTAAGACAATGAATCTTATCAATAGATTTTAAGTGTTTTACCGCCTGAAGAATTTCCGTGATGGTGAGACCAAATTTGGCATAATCTCCTCCGGAGCTTGCCCACTTTCCAGAGGATTTTGTGGCAATCTTTGCCCTCAGTCCAATCATGGGTTCTACCCCGATCTCCATGGAGAGCTTTAAGATATCTAAAAGTTCAGAATATTTTTCAATCACCACAATAACTTTTCTTCCTAACTGATTGCCTAAGAGTGCAAGCCTTAAGAGGTCCATGTCTTTATAACCATTAACCACAGTCAAAGAATTTTGATTGGTGTTCATGGCCAGGGCCGCAAGAAGCTCAGGCTTGGAACCGGCCTCAAGGCCATAATTAAAAGGGGAGCCAGCATCCACAATTTCCTCAACCACTTCTCTCATTTGGTTGACTTTGATGGGGTAAACTCCGTAATAGGATCCTGTAAATTTTGCTTCTTCGATGAGAGAGCGGAAGGTTTTATTTAAATTTGCTACTTGAGAGCGCAATATATCATGAAATCGGATGACGGCAGGGAAGGAAATATTTTTGTTTTTCATCTCCTCCACAATTTCCATCATGTTGATCACTGGACCATTCTTAGTTTGAGTGGGATTAATACAAAGATCTCCCCGGTCATTCACAGAAAAATAACCCTCACCCCATCGGCCTATCTGGTAAATGTCATCAGCATCTGAAATGGTCCAGTTGGTGATGGAATCAAGGTTATGAAAACGGGTAGAATTTTGTGATGAAGTTTTCAACGAATAAACCCTCCGGAAATGAACTCAGATTTTTAGTACCTGCAATATAAAGTAAAAGTTGCAAGTTAAAAAACAGTTTTTCCCGGAGAGGTATTTTTTATTGAACCCGTGAGGCCTGACCGTCCCTCATTTGGGCCTGCCTGGAGTGTTCAATATTTGATCCTTGGGGTTTGAAACCCGAGACCTCTCTTTTTGATGAACAAGCCGTGATAAATGTGGCCAGGAATAAATAAAAAATCTGTGCTTTCATGGTCAACCTCCCTGTTGTCCCCCCATGCAACCCAATCTTTGATTTGCTAGCCCCGTGCCAAAAAATCATTCACAAAAGAGGCTCAGATTGGCGCAGAGAGTCCATGCCTGGTCTCAGGTGACACCAAGAGGGGGGCAGATGTCAACCAACCGGGGTCAAGGTGACCCAATTAATGGATTTTATTGTTTATTTAGGGTCTCAAGGATTTTTCTTTGCTCGTCTATGGAGAGGGGGCGCTGATCCTCCACCGAAATTTTTTTTATGTTGGATTCCTGAACAACTTGGTCTAGGAGGCGAATTTTTTTAGTAAGATTTTTCCCCACTTCAATAAACCAAAACGGCAGGTGAGAGATCAGTTCTTCCCGTGGGACTTTTATGATAGTTGATTTTTCCAAGGCCACAATATGAGAGGACCTGGGGTTTTCATCAAAAAAAGATAGCTCCCCAATAAATTCTCCTGCTTCTATCCGGTCCAGGGCCTTAACCTGGGTACCCTGAACGGTGCAGATAAGAAGACGGCCCTCCTGGAGAAAGAGAAGATCCGTGGATTTTTCCCCCATACGGCAAACAATTTCATTTGGTTCAAAAACAAGATTCTGTCCCATATCATTCCCTGTGATGTTCAATGAAACTTATTATAATTTAAGGATTCCCTTAATGGCGAGTCCTAGTTGTTTCATGGCCATTTCATAAAACCTATCCTGGGGATAGAGCTCATCAAGGAAGGTCTCCTCTTGGATAAAATTCTTCGCCATCATCTGAGCAAAATCAAAGAGCATGACTTGATTTTCTCGAGCGACTTTACGGATGATAGAATTATGAACTTCGGTACTCCTCCAGGGAAGGCATTCAAAGGCAGAGGCTTTTAAAAGTGAGGGCAGGGCCTCACCTGCTTTCCCCAATCTTTTGGCCACTTGGCCATGGAGGTACAAAAGATCTGCGTTACCAGGAAATTTATCCATGAGTTTAGATGACTCCATGTAGGCCTCTTTAGGATTATT
>CANHIY010000048.1 GCA_947461175.1 Bacteriovoracaceae bacterium | reverse complement strand
AAGTTCTGAGAAAAAAACAATAATTTTTAACCAAATATCATTGATGAATTCGACACACAAAGGAGACTTTGCTATGCTTATGTTCAGGAAAACTCAGAGGAGAAAAACGTAAGTTCATCCTCTGAAGAAAAGTTCTTTGACAAGTTAATATGGGGAGTTGATGAGGTCTGTGCCTTTACCAACTATGCCAAAGGTACAATCTACAACCTTGTAAGCAAGGGAGAGATTCCGCACCGTAAGCGTGGAAGGAAAGGGAGATTAGTGTTCATTCCAAGCGAGATTCTTGCTTGGCTAAAAGGAGAATGAACATGAGCAGATCAGAGAAATATTTAAAGATTAAAAACACTAAAGGAATTTACCAGTACAAACAAAATGGTCAATACATGGCGGAAAAACGACTTCAAGGTAAACTTCACATCCGAACTTTTGTTTCACTGTTTGAAGCGAAACAGTGGCAGAAGAAATTTGATGGGACGAACGACGTTTTGGTTGAAGAACAAAATAACTGCTATTCTACATTGAAAGAAGTCTGGAAAACGATGCAGAAAAAGCACTTTCCACTTCTTGCAACATCTACAAAATCTATCTGGATAAGACGCTACAAGCTGCTTGAAAATCTTGAACATTTTCCAATGGATAAAATTACACCTTCTAAAATAACCGAATGGGTTACTGCCAGGGTTGAATATTTTTCCACTGAGGAATATCAAGGTTCAGGTCGCGGAGTGGCCGGAAGGTGCAATCTCAATAATGAGCTTAACATGTTTGTAACAATTTTTAATTGGTATAAGCAAAGTGAAGACTTTGAAAAAGAGGCCTTACTATTAACGTGTCCAGTAAAGCCAAAGCATCGAAAGTTAGGTTTCATTAAGCCGTTGCCGGATAAGTTAAAGCAGATCAATGTACAAGACGCTTTCATGTTCTTTGATTTTCTTCGTCCTATGTATAGAGACCTTGCAAAATTACAGTTTTTTACGGCCGGAAGGATTGGCGAGGTTGCTGGGATTCAGTGGAAAAATGTTGATTTAAAGAACAGAAGATTGCTTATTAAAGAGACTTGCGTCTGGGATATGAGCAGTAAGATGTTTATTGAATTAAAACCTTTTCCTAAGAATCGGGAAGCCAGAGCGGTTTTCATTACAGATGAAATTCTAGAAATTCTCAACAACAGGCTTGCCTTTAGATTGGCCAGAAATGACTACGTCTTTCATGTCGAGGGAGAACCGCTTAACTATTGCACCATACAGGTCAATTATAAGGCGGCCCAAAGAAAAAGTGGGATTCCCTACACCGGAACTCACATTCTAAGACATGGGATGGCCAAGCTTGCAAGACAGGTCGGAGGTGGCCTGGATGCGGTTCTAGCAATGACAGGTCACAAAGACCTTAAACTAGCTGACCACTATTCAAAAAGCACTGAGGACGATCAAAAGAACTTTTCTGAGAAGATTATGAGTCACATCAGAAAAGAAGTCGGGAAACCTTCGACAACTTGCGAATTTGGGAATGTCATCAGGCTAGGTAATTTCAAAACAGGCTAACTTTGTGGTATAAATTAATAAAAAAGTCGGGAAATCTTTTTTTCCACTCTTCCCGACTCTATAAATTTACAAGGTTAGGTACAGTATTCCGGAGCTACCCGAAGTCGAAACAATTAGACGTCAACTCTCACACTATCTTCCCTTGAAGATCGATCAACTTTTTTTCACACCCGAGCTTAAAAAAAATATTCTCCACACGGACCTGGACCTTTGTGGAAAAACTCTCCTTCAAATTCGAAGACAAGGAAAGATGCTGGACTTTGTTTTTGATGATGGATCCCACCTTCTGTCTCACCTCGGCATGACGGGAACCTGGCTCATTGGGAGTGAGATAAAAAAAACCAAACACACTCATCTTATTTTAACCGGAGTAAGTACCACTCTTGCCTATGACGACCCAAGAAGGTTTGGGCACATGTACTACTACTCCTCAAAAGAGGCCCAGGAAAAACTCTCTGAACTTGGATTAGACCTTTCTGACCCGGACTTTAATCTAGAGTACCTTAAAAAAATGATAAGAAGATACCCAGAGCGGGCCCTGAAGGTGACCCTTCTGGATCAAAAACTCTTCGCCGGTTCAGGAAATTATATCGCCAATGAAATCTGTGCCAGGGCGGGGATTCGTCCCACAAGAAAATGTAAAAACATAAAAGACAAAGAGTTTCCTCTTATTCTTATGGCCATCCACGATGTCTTAACCCCCGCCCTGGAGTCTGGGGGCACAACCTTTCAGGGTGGATACCGGGACTCAACTGGAGAGAAGGGAAAAGGAGTTCAGCATCTGGTGGTTTTCTACCAAAAGATTTGCCAGCTCTGTAAAAAAACTTCGGTAAAAAAAATCATCCTCGCCCAACGGGGAACATACTATTGTCCTAAATGTCAAAAGTAATGAGATGTGTGGTTGTTATTTAATGAGCAAAGATTAATTTCTTATTCATCCCACACCGAAATAATTTTGGTGAAAACTCCCCAAGGCCATTTTCTGATAAAAATTCCCTGAACCCTTTGTTTTGAGGGATGATTTCTAGATTCGGCCGATAGGTATGTTTGGTGTCACCAAAAGTCACTCCCTCCACCACATGTTTCATCCGGCGGTCTAATTTTTCCTGATCTTTTGGCCCGTTTTTCACACTGGGATCACTCCAGCGGCAGTGAAGATTTAAATTTGCTATGCTACATTTCTTTTCCTTCATCTTCACATAAGATGAGTATAAAAATTCAATCCACTTCTCATGAACAAGATTCATCCACCCTATGGCCATGAGACCCGCCACAGTGGCATTCACCTCTCCAAATTTTTTCCTCATCTCTGTATGAAGAGTTGGATCAACTGCATTTAAACTTAAATCGTTTTGAGAAAATCCTCTTTTTATCAACTCTTTTTTGTAACTTGTCACAAACTCATCTTCATCTAAGGGAGGATTTTTTCCCATGTTAAAATATAGATAGGTATTTTGATAAAATCTTCTTATGGCATGGAGGTTCTCTTCGTGAGTAAAAACTTTATTAAAGGCACCACCACTAGTCACATTCCAGGTCCAGTTTCCCACAGGAGAAGTGATAAACCGGGTCACCTCCGCGAGATGGATGATGTTTTTTTGGGCCTCATCTGAAACCATACACCCCACTCCACAGGCCACATCACAACTTAAACCTTCCTTGAAATCTTTTAAAATAAAATCTCCCTCACCCAGATAGAACTCAAAGTCACACTTATGCTGATCTTCTTGTGCAAAAAGAAGGGAATGAGTTAAAAGAGCTAAAATGAGAAATGATATTTTTAAAAATGTTTTCATGAAAAAGTTTCATCCTCCAAAAGCTTCCTACTTTTATCGGATGATAACTCAAAACACTTAAAAATTGTGATGGAGATAAAAAAAGGCCCCTCCTAAGAGAGGCCTTTCCCATAAGGTGGACTTCGGAATTCACCCTAAGTCCTTTATGTTCCATCCTAGAACCCTCAGGTCAATTTTCTCTAGTTTGACTGGGCAGATGCTTAATGACAACGAAGCAGGATGTCTCTAGTGAAAAAAAAAATTCTCATCCATGATATTAAAAACTTACAGAAATAACCGACTTAAAAAGTTAGTGATCGAAAAATTGATTTCATTCAGATGAGAATGAAAAAGGCCACCTTGGGTGGCCTTCTTCACCGGTTCTGCCCTCAGAAATCTCTCCATAATGATCAGACTCTCGCCTGCCAATCTGGATATTTCCTTCGCAATAAAAAAGAGCTTTTTAAACTCTCCTCCCCGGCACTGAAGATATTATCAACAACCACTCCAAGAGAGGAGTGGTTTATCCTGAAATTTCTCTGAAGATATAAGACTAAAAAAGACTACTTTCTATCTAAGATCTGAAAGCTAAAATCAAAATCATTTTGGGCATTTTTTTCAAAAAGAAGTTCTGAAACTTTGTTCCAGTTCTTCACTGATAAGGGAGGAAAATAAGCATCTCCCTCCAGTTGGGCCTTCACTTGAGTGAGGTAAATCCTGTCGGCCAGAGACAGAGCGGCCTTGAAGATCTTCTCTCCTCCAATGATGAATAACTCCGTTTCTCCACTTCGTTCGGCCTGCTTAATGGCCCGAAAAATAGAATTAAACCACAGAACTGAATCCTGGTTGGGTCTTGGTTCACTGGAGACCACAAGACTCATTCTTCCCTCAAGAGGTTTACCAATGGATTCAAAAGTTTTTCTCCCCATAAGAATATGGTGACCCATGGTGAGTTTTTTAAAATTCTTTAGATCATCACGAAGGTGCCAGGGAAGTTTGTTTCCTGCTCCAATGACATTGTTATCTGATTTTGCCACAATAAAAGAAATTCTCATATTAAACCGCCACTCTTGCTTTGATGTGAGGATGGGCCTCGTAATTTAAAAGTTCAAAATCTTCATATTTAAAAGAAAAAATATCCTTAACGAGAGGATTCATTTTTAGTGTAGGAAGAGGGTACGGAGTTCTTGATAACTGAAGCTGTGTTTGCTCCAGGTGGTTAAGATAGAGGTGCGCGTCTCCAAAAGTGTGAACAAAATCCCCCACTCCAAGGTCACAAACCTGGGCCACCATGTGGGTCAGAAGAGCATAGCTTGCGATATTAAAGGGGACCCCAAGAAAAATATCCGCTGAGCGCTGGTAGAGCTGGCAGGAGAGCTTGTTATTCGCCACATAAAACTGAAACATCGTATGACAGGGAGGAAGGGCCATTTTTTCTACATCAGAAACATTCCAGGCACTCACAATAAGTCTTCGAGAGTCAGGATTTTTTTTAATCATTTCAATTAAATTTTTAATCTGATCAATGGTTTTTCCCTCGTGGGTTTTCCAGCTTCTCCACTGAACACCATACACGGGCCCCAAATTTCCGTTCTCATCGGCCCACTCATCCCAGATAGAAACCCCATTGTCTTTAAGGTACTTAATATTTGACTCTCCCTTAAGAAACCAAAGGAGTTCATGAATAATAGATTTCATGTGACATTTTTTTGTGGTCACAAGGGGGAACCCCTCTTGTAGGTTAAAGCGCATTTGATGGCCAAAAACGGAAAGAGTCCCAGTACCAGTCCGATCTTCTTTCCTCACACCCTCACGAAGCACCCTTTCCATCAGATCGTGGTATTGTTTCATCTTCTTCCTCCATTAAAGTGCTCTCACCTTTTAAAAGATTATCAAAGCTCTAGGGACCTGCACAAGAGAAGCTTGTGACAAAAAGTTGATAGACCATAAATTCCTCCCTAGAATAAATGAAGATCATTTTAGAGGAGTTCCTATGGCCATGGTGAGCACAGGTTTACAGCGCTTAATCGAAGAAAAATCTCTTCAGGAAAAATTTAAAGGAAATATTGCTTATCTTTGCCACAGTGCTTCTGTGACTAAAGAGCTGGAGCATGGACTTCTTCCTCTTCAAAGAATTTTTGGCAAACAGCTCACGAAAATTTTTGGGCCCCAACATGGGTTCGTCACCGATGTTCAGGACAACATGGTGGAAACGAACCACTATGTGCACCCCTATTTTAAAATCCCCGTGTACTCACTCTACTCTGAAACAAGGATCCCAACGGATGAGATGCTTGAGAATCTTGACCACATTTTTGTGGACCTTCAAGACGTAGGAACAAGAATCTACACCTACATCTACACCATGACTCTCTTGATGGAGGCCTGTCAGAAAAAAGGGATTGAAGTGGTGATCCTGGATAGACCCAATCCCATCAACGCTCAAACCCTTGAGGGAAATATCCTTGATCTAAACTACTCCTCCTTCGTTGGCCGCCACCCTATCCCCGTAAGACATGGTCTTACCATGGGGGAAGTGGCCCTCATGCACCAAAAGTACTGGGGAGGGGGAGAGTGTAAACTCACTGTGATTGAAATGAAGGGTTATGAGAGGAGCATGAGCTATGAGGACACAAACCTTCCTTGGGTCCTTCCCTCCCCAAATCTTGCCACCATTGAAGCGGCCTACACTTTTGTGGGAACTGTCCTATACGAGGGAACCAATATTTCCGAGGGCCGTGGAACGACGCGTTCCCTTGAGATTATAGGGCATCCAAAAATTGAAGCTTTTAGTTTCCTTGAAAAACTAAAACCGGTTCTAGAAAAAGCAGGACTTTCTGGGTTTATTCTAAGACCCTTGGTTTTTCTTCCCACTTTTCAAAAACACATGAATAAACCCTGTGGAGGGTATCAGATTCACGTCACAAACCGTGAAACCTTCAAACCCTGGAAGCTTTGTCAGTACCTTTTAAGAGAATTCTACCATGAGCTGGGCACAGAATTTTCCTGGAAACAGCCCCCTTATGAGTATGAGTACCATAAAATGCCGGTGGATCTTATTAATGGCACAGATGCACTACGTAAATGGGTTGAAAAAAGAGGAAGTGATGAAGAATACGAGGCCATCATGAAGAAAAATCAGGCCCAATACCATGAGGAGCGCCAATCCATCCTGATTTATTAAAGTCAAAATTCCCCTCCGAGGGCCATAACATTCTTGTCAAATGATGCTCAACATCCTAAAAGTATAAGAAAAAATTTCTTTAGCTTTTTAAAGGAGCTTTCATGCTGCAAATCATTGAACAATTCACTGGAAAGTTCGTGGATCACGTATGGGGTATTCCTCTGGTCCTTCTTCTTGTGGGCTCAGGGGTGCTTTTTACCCTTTACTTTGGATTCCCTCAACTGCGCTTTTTTAAACACGCCATAGAGATCGTGTCGGGAAAATATGAAGATCCCACTAGTAAGGGAGAAATTTCAAGTTTCCAGGCCCTTTGTGCGGCCCTTTCTGCCACAGTGGGGTTAGGTAACATTGCTGGGGTTGCGGTGGCGATTTCCCTCGGTGGACCGGGTGCAGTTTTTTGGTTATGGGTAGCTGGCTTCATTGGAATGTGTACAAAATTTACTGAAGTTACACTTGCTCTTTCATACCGTGATGTGACTGAAAAAGGCACAGTCCACGGTGGACCTATGTTTGTGATTAAAAATGCTCTCTCTAAGAACTTTTACCCTGTGGCATGGATTTATGCGCTATTTGTGGTTCTTTCTTCCTTTGGAGCAGGCAACATGTTCCAGTCCAATCAGATGGCCGCAGTGATTAAAACCTCCGCTGGGATCCCTGAGTGGGCCTCGGGACTTATTTTCTGTGCAGGGGCCTTTCTGATCCTCATCGGAGGGATCAAGCGTATCGGACAAGTGACGGAAAAGATGGTTCCGGCAATGGTAGGGATTTACCTCTTTGGAGCTATTTGGATCATTATCGCTAGGTTTGGAAATATTCCAGACATGTTTATTCAAATTTTCTCAGGAGCTTTTGCGGGCACGGCGGCCGTGGGTGGTTTTGCAGGTGCGGCTTTTAAAGATGTGATTATCATGGGTATCAGACGTGCCACGTTTTCAAACGAAGCTGGTATGGGATCTGCGGCCATGGCCCACTCTGCGGCCAAAACCACTCCTATTCAGGAGGGGATTGTTGCTCTGTTAGAACCATTCATTGATACCATTGTTGTGTGTACGATTACGGCGATTGCTCTTCTTTTAACAGGTGCATGGTCAACTCCGGGTGTGGCCCCTGGTTCAGAGATGACGGCCTATGCTTTTGAATCTGTCATGGGTCCTGCCGGAAGATGGATCGTGACTCTCACTGTAACCCTCTTTGCTTTCTCTACACTTATTTCTTGGTCTTATTATGGAGAGCAGGGTGTGACCTTTATTTTTGGAGAAAAATACATTCCGGCCTACAGGTATGTATTTATCGTGTTCATCTTTATCGGGGCCATCGCTAAGTTAAGTATTGTTCTTAATGTTTCTGATGCTGTTTATGGACTCCTCGCCCTTCCAAACCTCTTTGCTTGCTATCTTCTTCTACCTAAGGTGAAGACAGCTCTCAATGAGTATTCAAAAAAATTAAAGTCCGGCGAAATTAAGGCCTTTAAATAAAGAAAAGAAAAGAAAAAAGCCCCGGGAAACCGGGGCTTTTTTTTGGTCCCATGTTCTTTTCCTCATGAGACCCATGTCAAACTTAGTAAAGTCAATTTAATGCAACACTCATGATAAAAAGATCCTGGGACCTAATTAAACATCGGGTGAAGAGGAACCGGCACGATCCCTGAAGCATTCACCGGACCAGCTGAAGAAGAAGGAGCATCCTTAATCTGTCTTCTGGAATTTGAAATGGCCACTGAGACATCCATGGACTGAGACATCTGGGCCGCAACCACTGCTCTTTCTAGATTCACCACTCCACCGGCAGAAACCTTATCTTTTAAAAAGCCCTTGGCGTCCACTGTTCCCATGAGGATCTTTTTAATATCCACTGGACGAAGCTTCGGGTTTGCCTCTTTGATTTTGGCGGCAATGTTCGCCACATAAGGAGCAGCTTGAGAAGTGCCAGAAACTTCTAAGTAATCATTTCCTGGAATGGCCGAAGGAATAAGCATCCCTGGGGCCGCAATATCCACCATTTTTGTGCCAAAATTTGAAAATGGAGCAAAGAATTCATTCTTATAAGTGGCACCCACTGTGATCACGTTATCGGCCTTAATATTGGCCGGTGAAGTGCCGTAGAGGTCATTGGACATACCATCGTTTCCAGCGGCAAAAACAAAAAGTGTGTTGGGGGCAGCACCAACGAAAGTCTTTCCGGCATTAATAAGAGATTCAATAAACATCTTGGCGGCCTTATCAGAGTCTGCGGCATCAGGTTTTTTAAAAAAGAGGATCCTGTAGGCAATGTCTGTGATCATCTTTGCCTGCTTAAAACCAGTTCCAAACGATCCATTGGCCACATCGATCTTGTGGGAGTCAATGAAGCGGCCGATATCACCTAAGAGGGTCATTTGCTGAGTGGCGAGGAAATCAAATCCCTTCTTAAGAAGCTCCCAGCGGTCCAGAGTTGAGTTTGATTTTGCATAAAGCCCATCAAAAAAGGGCTTCACTTCTGTAGGAAGGAGCTTAATCCCCATGGCCGTATTTTTAGAATCACGGATCGCAATCCCAGCAACATGAGTGCCGTGAACGAAATTTCCAAACTTACTCATCATGGATAAAAAATTTGGATCTTTTTGTTTTTCTCTCATCCAGCTAAGTTCTGACTCTGTGGCCTTCCCTAAAAAATATTTTCCCTGGATATCAAAGTATTTTTTACAATCAGGAGTAAAAGTCCCCAGGTACTTATAATCAATGATGTTGCCGTTTTGTTCAGCAAAGTTCCAGCCATAGACATCATCCTGATAGCCATTTCCATCATTATCACGACGGTCCATAACCTCATTTGTATTTATCCAAAGGTTAGGGACGATCATTTCGTGCTTGTAATCAAGACCTGAGTCAATAACAGCTATCGTAGCGGCACCAACATTGGCAGACATCGCTAAAAGAACAGATAAAGGGAGCCATTTCATGTTTCTCCTCCTTGGAGATGGTACTTCAAGACTAAAAAAGAAGATTGATTCTCTCTGGGATCTCGGCCGGTCGTCAAATAAAAAGGCCCCTCAAAAGGGGCCCTTTAAAGCTATTAACAATTTTAAATTTATCTAATCTTCTTAATGGCATCCACATTGGTGATATAAGTCACATCCTCACCCCGGCAGCCCTCGTTGGTGCAAACTTTTGACACTTTACATCCAAGTTTTGGGTTTGGAACATAGTCATTTTCTCCACGCACGAGGATCCCTTCAACAGTCTTGGTTCTGACGTTAAAAACAGCTGAACCAGAGTTTCCTCCGTAGGTGTCAAGATTTGTGACAAAAAACTTTGCCTGAAGGGAGCGAACCTTGGCCCCATCTGCAATTTTAGTAGGAAGACCAGTAGGGTGCCCAATAACCGCCACGGATGTATTCTCAGTAATTTTTCCTTTTCTTCTGAAAGAAAGGGGTTTTCGGTCCAGGACATTACGGTCTAGCTCAATCACAGCGTAATCATCTTTTGAAACTTGATCTAGGGATCTTGCGATAATTTTTTTACAGCTATAAACAGAAGTGGCCGGAACAACCACATTGGCCTGGTCTGTGTACTGAACCTTGTAATCAAAGACCCACTTATAACCAGCACAATCAGTTTGAGATTTAATACAGTGGCCGGCGGTCACAAGGATGTTTGGGGCCACAATAAAGCCCGAGCAATTAGCAGCGGTAATTTGCTGGGAGAATTTCTCTTTCTCACAAATTCCCCGGGACTCTAATGTTCCACCAAAGACTTCCACTTCATTATTATTAAGAGCTTTAAGATTTTTCGGCGGGATCATGGCCGCAGTGGATTTTGAGAGAGTCACCAAATCAGAAAACGTGGATTCAAACACATCCAATCTGTTGTCATCACCATAGATCACATCAAGTTTTTTCTCTTCAGTGGAGGAGGCGAAGGAGTTGAAAACTGAAACAATGAGAACAAAGGAGAATAGAGAGAATAATTTTTTCATCGGAAATCCTTTTCCTTAGATTAAAAAAGCCCACAAGTATCATTCCAGAGGGAAAAAGTTTTCGTAAACTAATAGTTTCTTACATGTAAATTTTCAATGGGTTCAGAGATGATAGAGATGAAGTCTTTTTTAAACCTCCAGATCCGACCATCAGGATCAGTTAAATCACAGCACTCAAGATCTGACGAAAGAAAAAGAAATTTTGAATCTTCCCGGCGGTAGTAAAAAAAACTCACCTTCTTCATCAGGGCCTCAAAATCTTCTCTCTCTAAAATAAATTCAATATGACTGGCAATCAGGTGTGGAGCGCAGGGAACTTTTTTAATTTCTAACCATGTTCCCTTGAGATCTAACTTCATGGAAATATCAGTAAGCTCACACAGTTCTAGTTCCAGAACTTCCGTCAAAAAAGAAAGGTAATCTTCAAAATAAGCTGTCTCTAATGAAAGTCCGCTGAGTCTCATAAGTTCATTATAGTCTTTCTTTGAATTAAAGAGGAAGTTTTATAAGAAAGAGGAACTCATGAGCTCAGGGCAGTGAGTACGGATCCAAACTTCGCCCATCAATTTAGGGTGCATCTCATTTAAGATTTTTTGGTGATAAGAATCAAGCTCCCCTCGTGTTTGTGAATTGATTTCTAAAATCCCCAATTTTTTTCTTAGAAAACTCTTCCTGGAAAATCCCAGGAGCCAATGATAGTGGCCCGTGAGTTCCTGGAGTCTAGGAAACTCTTCCATGATCATCCAGTTTTGTTCATAGGTTTTACTAAAACCAAGACCTGGGTCAAAAATCACCTGAGGTGATTTATGAGGAAGAAAATAATGGGAGAGCTTTTCAAGGGTAAGAGCTGGGTCAATAAAATTCATGTGTCTTCCCGCCTCATTCCTCGTGGGTGAAAGATTGTGGCAGAGGACATAGAAAAACTTAGGCGAGAGAGAGAGAAAATCTCTTACGAACCCATCAAATTTTCCAGAAACATCATTCCAGATTAGATGGTGATGAAAATCAAGGTCATGGTAGTAGCGAAGGATTTCTTCCATGGTCTCAACATGGTAGGTGTCAAAACTTAAGGCCCCTGGAAAAAATTTCAATTGGGGAAAATAACTTTTAAGCCTCTCCCACTCTAATTCCCACCCAATGGAGGAGTTCATGGGGGCGGTGGATTCCGCTCCCAAGTCTATGGCCTGAACCTCACCGAAGCGGTGAAGAATGGTCATTAAATCCTCTGGGGTTTTAATGAGGCCCCCATCAGAAAAAGAATTGGGAGTGAGGTTAATCACTCCCATGGATTTAAGCTTTAACGGAAAAGAGTTCAGGGCCATTAGGCGTGTTTAGGTGTTCCACCAAACAAAGTGCCAGAGACTGCATCAGAGGGGGTCTTGGGTTCTGAAGGCTTTTTACTCATCACTGGCTGTCCAATATCCTGTCCCGCCACGATGTTTCTGATTTGTTCAGCATCAAGAGTTTCCCAAACCACCAGGGCCTCAGTGAGACGGTGAAGGGCACCCATGTTATCTAAAAGAATTTTTTTGGCGACTTCATAATTTTTTTGAACAAAGTTAGAAATCTCCATATCAATCTTTCTAGATGTTTCATCAGAATAGGAAACCGAATCTCCATACATGGGACCATGATTTTGTTTGGAGTAATTAATCGGCCCAAGCCTCTCAGACATCCCCCAGTTACAGACCATACTTCTAGCTAGCTCTGTGGCCCTCTCAATATCATTGGAGGCACCATTGGTCATTTCTCCGTAAACCAATTCCTCAGCAACTCTTCCCCCCATCAGGAAAGAAATAAAGTTCTCTCCCTTTTCCTTAGAAAGATTAAGCATATCTTCATTGGGAAGAGTCTGAGTCACCCCGAGGGCCTGCCCCCGAGGGATGATGGAAACTTTATGGATAGGATCGGTGTGAGGAAGATTCATCCCCACCAGGGTGTGACCTGCTTCATGATAGGCCGTGAGGCGCTTTTCCTTTTCAGAAATCATCATAGACTTACGGGCCACTCCCATAAGAACTTTGTCCTTAGCATTTTCAAAGTCCAGCATAGAGAGAGCTTTTTTACTATCTCTAGCGGCCAGAAGAGCTGCTTCATTCACAA
Organism: Bacteriovoracaceae bacterium; assembly: GCA_947461175.1. Classification (GTDB taxonomy): domain Bacteria; phylum Bdellovibrionota; class Bacteriovoracia; order Bacteriovoracales; family Bacteriovoracaceae; genus Peredibacter. The sequence continues at coordinate 8,131 of CANHIY010000048.1, read as the reverse complement.
GGTTGGCCAAATCAGCACCTGTGAATCCTGGTGTGCCCTTGGCGATAGTTTCTAGGTCAATATCATTTGAAAGTGGAGTTTTTTTTGTGTGAACTTTAAGAATTTGATGACGGCCTCTCACATCAGGTCTTCCCACGGTTACTCTTCTGTCAAATCGTCCCGGACGAAGGAGGGCCGGATCCAGAACATCAATACGGTTTGTGGCCGCCATGATGATGACACCTTCATTGGACTCAAACCCATCCATCTCAACAAGAAGCTGGTTAAGGGTTTGTTCACGCTCATCGTGCCCACCACCCATGCCGGCACCACGGTGGCGTCCAACAGCGTCGATTTCATCTATAAAAATGATACAAGGTGCATGTTTTTTACCTTGCTCAAAAAGATCACGGACTCGAGAGGCCCCAACACCCACAAACATTTCAACAAAATCAGAACCAGAAATAGAAAAAAACGGAACCCCTGCTTCTCCGGCCACGGCCCGGGCCAGAAGAGTTTTCCCGGTTCCAGGAGGACCCACCAAAAGACAACCCTTAGGAATTTTTCCACCAAGAGAAGTGTATTTTTTTGGATCTTTTAAAAAATCCACGATCTCAACCAGCTCTTCCTTGGCTTCCTCTACCCCGGCCACATCCACAAAGGTCATCCTCTTATCATTTTCTGTGAGCATCTTCGCCCGGGCCTTTCCAAAGCTCATGGCCTTGCCACCGCCGGCCTGAAGCTGCCTTAAGAAAAAGAAGAAAAATAAAAACAAAAGAATCATGGGGAGCCAATTAATTAAAAGAGTGGCAAGAAAGCCCTGCTTTTCCTCTCTTTTATAATTAGGAATAATCCCAGCGTTTTTTAAAATTCTAAAAGTCTCATCACCTGTGTTTCCGGTTAATTCAAAATAAGATCCATTCTCATAACCTTCTTTGAATTTACCCTGGATGCTGTTGTCACCTTGGAAGGTCACCTCTTTAATATTTCCGTTTTCAACCGCCGTAATAAAATTACTAAAATTAATATTTTTGGCGGTGATGGTCTTTTGCTCAAGGACCTTCATCACCAAGGCCATGATCAAAATCACAACGATCCAAAGGAGTAATGTTTTTTGTTGTTTTTTCATGCTTAAAAACCTTCTTTAAATCTTACTTTAAAATACAAGAATAACAGGACGAAATAACCGACTAAAAAATCGGTTCATTTGATTATACAGAAACTATTCTCTTCTTGGGAAGAAACTTGGAAAGAAAAGAGCTAGGAAAAGTTAAATAACGGCAGGAGCCTGATCTTTTTAGGCAGTCTTTCTTTTTTAAGCTCCCAAGTGTCTAGGCATTTTCTAAAAGAAATAAATTTTAGCCCTTTCTCCCGACAGACTTGAGAAACTTTTGGAAACAATGGATCAAAAACCGAAGCATTAAGAGTTTTACATAGAGAATCCCTTTCCAATATTAAAATAAGACCGGGCATATTTAGGAGAGCATCAGCACGGGAGAGCAAATCTTCCCAGGATTTTTGAAGCTCCGCTCGAGAAAAAGAGGGCAAATCCATGAGAACCTCTGAGGTTAAACGAGAAAGGGTCAGGGCCAGGTGGTCATCTTGATTTTCCATTTTTTGAGGATAAATCATCAAAAGCCCAGGAGTGTAGTAGGCCTCAACTCCTCCACTAAACTGAAAGGGACCCTTTTTACCATGCTCGATGGCCCGGAGCATTTTCTCAATGGTGGTCATGAGATCTCCCCGCTTTTGATGGGAGTAGTGGTGGATGAGTTCCTGAATTTTAATAGGTGAAAACTCTCTCCCCTCCAGAACCGCTCCCTCATAATAGGCATAGATCCTCCCCTCCTTGTATGCCTTCACCACACTAAGACCCAGGGTATGGGCCATGAAATTTGCCTGATGGGTGTAAAACTTTAAATACTTGGGGTATCTTTTTTTTATGACTGGTGTGAGGACTTTTCTGATGTAATTTCTCTCATGCTTTAAATCCTGATTGGTGGGGTCATCACAAAAAGGTATTCCCTCCTGTTTTATGAGCTCCTGAATCTGGGCCCGGGTCACACTAAGAAAGGGTCTTAGGATTTTTTTATTCCTGACGGGAATTCCCATGCTTGATTTTGGATTTGTGGAACGGAGTTTTTGCATCATACTCCACTCAAACGAATCATCGATATGGTGACCCATCCACAGAAGTTCATTTTTTTTTAATTCTTTTAAACAAAGCTCATGCCTTTTCTCCCTGGCCCGGGCCTCAAAGTTCCCTGCCTTAAGATTTAAGTCTTTTACATGAAGAGAAACAAAAGGAATGTCTTCCCTGGCACAAAAATTTCTTACCACTTCCTCGTCCTGATCCTGGCCCGCTCGGGTGTGGTGGTGAACAAAGACCCCTCGGACCTTTCCTATTTTTCTGTCCTTCGAAAGCTCATGGGCACACCATAAGAGGGCCATGGAGTCCGGACCCCCAGAAACTGCCACCGCATGATCCCCTGCCCGCTCCTCTGGCGTGGTGATTTTGGTGAGAAATCCCCCCACATGCTTTAAAAATAAGGACCTATAGGCCCTAGGACTCAATTTTTTCATAAGGACAACCACTCAATAATATTGACGAAAATATTGACGAACCAACTTCCCGACATTAGTATGACACTACTTTTTTCTTGGGGCAACGTAGCTCAGTTGGTGAGAGCACAGCATTCATAACGCTGGGGTCGGCAGTTCAATTCTGCCCGTTGCTACCATTCTTTTCCTATTTGAATCTTAATCCCTCACTCCTAGGAAGAAAACTTTAAAATTTTTTAACTTCTAAAGGTTTGACACCCAAGGGTGTTGATCTTAGATTTTTTCTTTATCATTATTTTAAGGATGACATCTATGATTAAGATACTCGTGGTTGAAGATGAAAAAAAAGTATCTGCCCTCATCAAACAAGGACTTCAAGAAGTTGGCCACTTGGTGGAGGTTTCAGACACTCCCTCTCAGGCGCGGGAGCTCATCAGAAAAAATAATTTTGACCTTATTATACTAGATGTGATGCTTCCAGAGATGAGTGGTCTGGAGTTTTCTAAGGAACTAAGAGTTAGTGGCTGTAAAAGTTTTATCCTCATGCTCACGGCCCTCTCCACCACCAAAGATAAGATCATGGGTCTAGACTCCGGGGCCGATGATTACCTCACAAAGCCCTTTGAATTTGATGAACTCCTCGCCAGGGTTCGTGCCCTCATGAGAAGGCAGACAGAAGAAAAGTCTCTTCTTAAAAATGGTGAACTTGTCATGGATCTCATCGGACGACAGGTGAGCCGGGAGGGAGTAAGGATTGACCTCACCACAAAAGAGTTCTCTCTGCTTGAATTTTTTATGAGAAATTTAGACCATGTCATGGACCGAAACGCCATCGCTAGACAAGTTTGGGGCACAGACTTTGATCCAGATTCTAATGTGATTGATGTTTACATCAATCACTTAAGAAAAAAAATTGATGCCACGTTTTCTAAAAAAATTTTAAAAACGGTGGTTGGTGAGGGATATGTTCTTAACAAAATGGAGTAAGGCCACCAAAGGTATTAGGTTTAGACTCACCCTTGTTTACTCGACTCTCTTTGGGCTTTTTTTTGCGGCCTTCACCTACATTATCACTCATCAAAATTTTGAGTCCTGGCGCCAGGACTTTGACTCAAGTCTTGTGAACTACGCCATTGATCTTTCTGAACACCTAAAAATTGATCCCTCTGGGTTAAAAGTGGGGGTTAAAGTCCCCGATAGTGAAGTCAAAAAAAACTTTCCCTTTGTTCTGGGACAAACTTTTTTTGCGGTTCGTGGGCTTAACGGAGAGGTTCTTACCAGTAATTTAACTGATGCTCCCTTTGAGGATATACCCTATGACCAAAGTCTTGCCACAAAAGAAGACTACACCCACAGGCTTCTTAGTTTTAAGATAAAAAAAGAAAAATACCGTGCTGTTAATTTAAAAATCACCACCTCCACAGGTAAGGAGATGATCCTTCAGGTGGCGACTAATTATCACTTCATCTCAGACCGAGAAAAAAATCATCTTCTCTTTACTTTCATGACTGTGCCCTTTCTGATTTTATTCTCGAGCATCATGTCCTTTATGATGGCAGGAAGTGCCCTCACCCCCATCCGAGGTCTCACTGAAACGGCCAACAATATTGCCGCCCAAAACCTCTCCTTAAGAGTTCCGGAGGTCACCACTGGTGATGAAGTGGAGGACCTTGCAAAAACCTTAAATACACTTCTCGAGAGGCTTGAGAAGTCCTTTATCGCTCAGGAAAACTTCGTCTCCAACGCTAGCCACCAGCTGAACACCCCCCTCTCCATTATCAAGGGAGAACTCGATGTGCTTCAGTCCAAGGAGCGGACTCCCCTGGAAATTTCCAAATTCCATGAGAGCCTTCGGGAAGAACTGGAGCGCATGATTGAGCTCATAAAAAACATGCTCTTGGTCTCCAGGGTAAAATCTGGTCTAGAGAGTTTTGTGTTCCACCCCTTAAGACTAGACGAACTTCTTCTCACCACATCCACACGCTTAAACAACCGGGCCCGGGAGAAAAAAATCATTATTAAATTTAATATCGACGAAGAACTTCAGGCAAAAGATTTAGAAGTTTTGGGAGAAAAACAGCTTCTTGAGGCGGTGTTTGAAAATCTTTTGGATAACGCCATTAAGTATGCCCCGGAGGAGAGTGCCATTGACATGAAGCTTAAAAAATCTGAGGGCCACACGGAAGTGTGGATCCAGGATGAGGGCCCGGGCCTAGAAGAAGAGGACTTTCAAAAAATCATTAAAAACCGCTTCCAACGAGGAAATAACAACATCCCTGGAACTGGAATCGGTCTCTACATTGCAAATAAAATTGCCTCCTTTCATCAGGCGAAAATTAGCTGTCAAAAGTCATCCCCCAAGGGTAGTCTCTTTAAGGTTAAATTTGAAAGGCATGGGAATTAAGAAATCTGCCTGTAGCAAATTGCCCAAACTTTAGACAATTGTCCACAAGGGCGTCCCTTTAGCTCCTCCAAATGTTTGATTTATGGGAACTCATTCTTTGTCACACATTTTGCATTGAGGGATACAGTTATGGGATTTTGCTTTTCCAATGGGGTAAGTGTGTAGTTTTTACTACTTTGCCACAACTGGCCACTGTCATTGGTTAAGCTACCTGTGAATCTGAAATTTAGATTTCATTATTTTTGAGAGGTCAAAAGTGATCAAAGTCAAAAATGCCCGAAAAAAACTCTCTCCCTATAACCCTAATGTTGGGTTTATTGGAACCGTGAAGGTTGATGTGGCCAACTACATCTTCTCATCAAAAAGAAAAAGGGCACCCTACCACCACTCAAGACCATTAGTGAAAAATCTTCTTTCAAAAGAAGCTTCCATCCACTTAAAGGAATCCAAAAATCTTACCAAGTTCATCCGTAAAAGGGACTTAACTTTTCAAAAATCAGATGCGGCGGGAAACTATAAAATTTTTACCGTTCCCTGCACCACCACGATTGTTCCACTTCAAAAGTCAGTCTTTAACACCATTGAAAAAGGGGCCCAATCCCTGATTATCTCTCTTCGTTGTGTGATCCAAGACATTTATGGCGCTAAGTCTGTGAAAGACTCCCCATTTGTAAAATCTCTTCCTGAAGAAATACAGAAAATTTTCATTAAGGCCATCACAGATTCCCCAAACTATTTCCCGCAGCTTCATCACCCTAATATGAAGAAATACCCATTCTTTGATAACGTGGGGTTAGACCTGGTTCTCATCGAAGATTATCTGGAGCAGTCTAAAAATTTTGACCGAATTCTTGAGACGAAAAAATTTGATAAACTTCCTTCTCATCTTCCTTTCCGGATTTTGGAACTAAACGCTGGGGCCCCCTCTGGTGCCTCCAATAATATGAATGTTCTAGAAGGGCATTATGAACAGAACCCAGAGGTTTTAGAATCTTTGGGAAAACTCATCCCTAATGACCACTTCCGCATCCTCGCAGAAACTTATAAATCCCTAGGAGAAGACTGGACTGGGATAAAAAATGGGATACAAGTCATCCTTCCTCCTGGCGGGATGAATGGGGCAGCTCCTGAGATTCATAACCTTGCGGCCTACTCAGGTCTTGTGTACGCAGATCCTGTTCAGCTCTTTGGGGATGAAAAAGGTTTCATCCGTCTTCGCACCATTAATGGCTCAAACCCCATCGTCACGGCGATTTATTCCCGGATCAATGCTGATTCTGCTCTCTTTGACCCTGAAAAAGGAATCATCCTCAGGGACCCAGAAACGAATGAACCCATTTATTTAAGGGACTCCCTTAAACTAGGTGAAGAGGGAGAGGCCCCTGTTATAACCGATGTGAATGGAAAACCCATACCACTCCAATCTGACTACGCCATCCCAGGTCTCTTAGAGGCGATCTTAAACCATCGCATCTATATGGGGGGACTTAACAGGATTTTAGATAATAAAATTATCCTGGCGGCCCTCACCACTTATGCCCCGAAATTTTTTAGTTCAAAACTTAAAGACTTAGGTCTTGCCGCATCTGGCCCCAGGATTACACCTCCGGAAACCCTTCCTCCGAAGAAGGAATCCGTTTCTATCATTGAAAAAAATGTTGATGACTGGGTCATTAAGGCCCCGAATCTCTCGGGAGGCACGGGGATTTACATCATGAAAACTCTCTCTGAAACTCAGAAAAGAGAAGTCCTTAGCATGATCAGAAAAAATCCTACTCAATATGCCTATCAAAAGCTCGTAAAAATTGCCCGCATCCCCGTGGCCATGAAAGACAGAGAGGGATCCCGCTTTGCTAACCTTGCGGCCGACATTAGGCTTTGGGTTTTTTATGGTGGTGGAAAGAGTCTTCCGAAAATGACCCATAATGCACTCGTAAGATTTGCTCCTGAGGAGAAGGGCCCTATGAGTTCCATTGTTAACACTTCTAAGGGTGGGGGGTATGCACCTTTTGTCGTGGTAGATGATATCGGAACAAATGAATCAGTCAGTGCCGCAGAATTTATTAAAGAGAAAAGTCCAGTGCCTCTTCAAACTCATCTTCCCATGTTTGTGGCCGCCCAGCTCATTCAGGTCTCAAGACTTGCATGTGAGATGTATCAACACCTGAAAAAGGGAACGGCCGACAGCTACACCATGCTGGGGCTTGCCTTGTCTCTTAAAACCCAGTGCAGGGAAGTTTTATCCTTCCTGAATCCCCGGGCGATTGAACCCGTTTATAAGCTCATTGACCTCTTGGAGGCAAAACAAGAAACACTCAAGGTTGCAGCTTATTTTGAAAGGATCAACACCAACCAGATTTTTCTTGTGAAGATGCTTCAAAAACTTGAATCAAAAAATAAGCTCCCTAAAAACTTCCGTGACCTTATGGATGAACTCGTGGTTCTTGACATGGATGTGGTTTATCAAAATTATACGGAAGAGAATAGAAAGCATGACCGAATTCTTCTTTCAAAACTAAAAAATCTTCTCACCACCCAGGCCCAAGGGGATGAGAAACTGCAAAAAGAGTTCACTTCTCTTGTAAAAATTCTTAGAAGTTCTATCGAGGGAAAACTTCCCCGTGAATTGATTTTGGGAAAAACTTCCCTCAACATGATGAGGCTCATTGAGTCTTTTATGGATATTGCCAGAGACCGGCTTCAAAACTCAGAGAAGGCCATCGAGTTTGCTAAAATTTTCTCAACGGAAGTCATTCACCCTGAACTTAAGTTTGACACCTTTGGGTTGTCGGAATCAAGTCTTAAAAAAACCCATGGATTTCTCACGGCCTCACAAAAGGAATTCTCCACTGGAGAGCTTTTGACAGAGTCTGATTACATTCCTCCTCAGATCAAGGCCGCAAGAGAGGCCTGGATGAAAATTGAGGCGCAAGGAAAAAAATTAACTTCAAGTGAAAGAAAAAACTTTCTTTCAAAAAAGCGTCAGGAGCACTTTCAGAATTATCCATTTATCGAAAGAATGAATGCCATCATGAATTCTAAGCGCGTAGGGGTAAAGGATCTAATTGAACTGATGCCGGCCATGCCCTATGCCAAATTTAACCTGGAGCAATTTGCCAAGAAGCAGGGTCTCTCTCTTGAGGATATTTTCACCAATGAACTTACACCCAACAGGATCTCCCTTTT
>CANHIY010000047.1 GCA_947461175.1 Bacteriovoracaceae bacterium | reverse complement strand
TACTTACAAATCCGTGATGCCTATTTTGATTATAATTTTTCTCAATACTCCTGGAGGGTCAGGACAGGTGTTTCGAAAGTACCTTTTGGCTTTGTAAACCTTCAATCAAGTTCTATCCGTGCCCCCCTAGATCGAGATGATGCACTTAATTCTGGTGCACCAAATGAACGAGATCTGGGAGTTTTTCTGATGTTTGCCCCTGAAAAAATAAGAAAAAGATTTAAGGAACTTGCTGCTCTTAAGGGATCAGGGGATTATGGAGTTTTTTCATTCGGTGTCTACAACGGTCAGTCCCTTAACAAAAAAGAACTAAACAATGACCTCCATAAAGTGGTCCGTCTTACTTATCCCTATAAGTTAGAGAGTGGGCAATTTGTTGAAGCTTCAGTTCAGGCCTATGTTGGAAAATACGTTGTAGAAAATCTACAGGAGTATGATGATCGACGTCAGGCTGTTTCATTAATTGTCTATCCTCAACCAATTGGTTTTCAAGCAGAATACAATATTGGTCAGGGGCCTGAGTATGATCCCAGTTCAAATACTGTTGAAAATAAAAATCTTCAGGGCGGGTATGCTCAGTTAAATTATCAAATGGAAAATAAATCCGGTCGCTATTTTCCTTTTGTTAGGTTTCAAGAATATCAGGGAGGCAAAAAAATCGAGAATGGTGCCCTCTCAAAAGTTAATGAGTGGGAAATTGGGACTGAATGGCAACCAAATTCAGCGGTGGAGTTGACTATGGCCTATGCTTTTTCTGAACGCACCACCCAGTCTAGTCTCACCAATAAAAATGATCAGTCCGGTAGCCTTTTAAGACTTCAGGCTCAATTTAACTACTAAAGAAGTTTACAGGGAAGATATCTAGGGTCTTGGGTTTTTTCAAAGAGTTCTTGTAAAAGTGTTTTTACATAGAGCTCTTTTCCTAAACTCCACTCAAAGGGGCCCTTGGGGTAATTAACTCCAAATTTCATGGCCCTATTGATATCTTCTTTTCCTGCAACTCCTTCTTCTAAAGCGAAATAGGCCTCATTGATAATTTGAACTATGGTCCGGGGAAAAATAAATCCGCAGGATAAGATCGTTGTTTCGATAGGAGAAAAGCCAAATTCATTGAGTCTCTGAAGAACGGCTTCACTTCTTTCTTTAAAGTGCATCTCTATTTTTTTATTTTCATCACAAAAAAGTGCTGCAAATACACCTTTGAGTTGTGGAAACTCTGCATAGAATTCAGCAGGGTCGTAGCAGGTAAGATCCATGTAGACCGATTTATTTTCATGACTTCTGAGAAAAGATTTTTTTTCCTCTTTTGTTCCAAAACCAAAATTAATAACCAAATCATCAAAAAAAACGTTAGTCATACTTATAAAACCCATGTTTTACTTTTCTCCCAAATCTTTTTTCATCTACCATCTTTTTCTGAAGGGTATGAGGAGCAAAGCGTGGCTCTTTGTCATAGGCTTCCCAAACAGAACAGGTGACTGAGTAATTAACGTCAATTCCAATGAGATCCATGAGTTCAAAAGGGCCCATTTTGAATCCGCCCACAGTTTTTAAGATTGAATCAACTTCTTTCATTTTAACTTCGTCTTCAGTTTCTACGATTCTAAGGGGTTCTCCATAAAAATTTCTTGCGACCCTGTTCACAATAAAGCCCGGTGAGTCCTTACACATCGCCGGCATTTTTTTTCTGGATTCGAACCATTGATAGAGGTCTTCACAGATTTTTGGAGCTGAGTCCCTGCCTTTAATGACTTCCACAAGTTTCATGATGGGAGCGGGATTAAAAAAATGAAGTCCAAGAAACCTTTCTTTTCTAGTTTTTGTTACGACCTCTGCCATGAGTTCAATGGGAAAACTGGATGTATTGCTGGCGAAAATAGTATGAGGTTCAAAATGTTGATCCAGCTTTTTAAAAAGCTCTTTTTTAACCTCGAGATTTTCAATAATCGCTTCAATCACGAGGTCTGCATCTTTTGAAATGTTTTCCACTGATTTGATTTCTAGAAATTTTTTCATCTGGCTTACTTTACAGCTGGTGAGTTTTTCTTTCTCTACCAGCTTATCCCAGGATGAGTGTATGGATGATAAGGCTTTTTGGAGCTGCTCTGAAGAATTATCAATTAGCTCAACATAACACATTTCCTGAGCAAACCACTGAGCAATGCCGGAACCCATGGTTCCGGCACCAATCACAACAACTTTTTGAATGTTCATGATTATTGAAAAGTATATTCGTTGGGTTGAAGAGCTTCATGATACTCAGGAACAATTAAACCCCATTCAGCACATTTTTCTGTAATCTCTTTCACGAAAGCGGCCCTTACATCGGCATTTGAGCGGTTTTTAAGACCTAGTTTTTGGTAAATATCATTTCCGTTTCCAGAAGATTTACCAAATGTATTCATAACCCTTGGCCACCATAGATTTAAACGCTCCTGTAGGAAGGCGCGCTTTTCTGGATTTTTTGCCATCTCTTTAACAGTCTTATCTCCGTGGGCCAGGTGCATGTGCTCTTCTTTGCAAATGGTTCCAATGGCATTTTTCCAGGGAATATAAGAGGAATTAAGCGTATCCTCTAGAACATGACCTGCGGCCCTATCCATCAAGAAATTAAATAGACAAAAATCCTCCCAGTGGGTGATCTGGTAATAAAAGATATTCACTCTCTTGTCTTTTTTTGCCCTGGTAAATCCGATGTTGGCAAGGTCATCTGGGATCCTCCAGTCAAACTCATGTCGAAGCATGTGTTCATGGGTCTTCTCGCCTAAGTCATCTAAGATTTTGTAAATGACATGAGCATGCCTCATTTCATCTTTAACGATTTGAGCAACAAGGACTCTTTCGTGGGCATTTGGAGCCTTTGCAATCCATGGCATGTAGCCAAGTCCACCAGCATATTCAGAATCGGCCTGCATCCAAAGAAGATTTAAAAGATTCTTTCTGTAGATCTCTGGCATCTGAGTATCAGCATCAAAGGTGCGTCCGTTTTTAATCTCTTCAAATAGTTTTAAATCTTCGCTCGTATATTCACGCATAGGATGGGTCTCCTTCTAAACTTTATAGTCCCTTAAATTGTGGTTTTCTTTTTTCCATGAAGGCACTCACTCCTTCTTTGTAATCCTGGGAGAAACCAAGGAATCGTTGAACATATTTTTCACGATCCAGAACCTCTCCTAACTCCTTCTCATTAGCATATTGAAAATTTTTCTTCACCATTTTTACTGAGAGTGGAGCGAGGTTATTGATTTCTCTTGCCATGCTGAGGGCCTCATCCAGAGGACTCTCAGAAATTTTGTTAATAAAATTATACTCCAGCATCACCTCTGCGAGAAGTGGCTTACCTAACAATCCGAATTCTAAGGCCTTGGTGTAACCCATTTGTCTAACTAAGAGAAAGCTCAGGCCTGCATCAGGGGCAAGTCCGATCTGACTAAAACCTGAAATATAACGGATTCCTGGAAGAGAGACTTTAAGATCACAGGCAAGGGCCACAGAAAGTCCTGCACCCGCACAAACACCATTGATCGCAGCAATCACAATTTTTTCAGAGCTTCTGATGGAGTCAATCAGAGGATTCCATTCTGTTTCAATGGTGTGTCCTATATCAACAGGTCCCTTTGTGGCATCAACATTCCTGTCATTTAGATCCTGTCCCGAGCAAAATGCCTTACCCTCGGCCGTTAACACAATGGACCTGATCGAAGGGTCTTTATTCGCATTTCTTATGGCAGAAATAATGTCTAATTTACCCTGAACATTGAGGGCATTATAAACCTGTGGACGGTTGATGGTGATGAGAGCTGTGCCCTCTTTAATTTCATATTTTATTGTTTCATAATTATTCATTAAAGACCTTCATAGTTCGCCTCCCTTTTTTCAAGAAAAGCTCTCATGCCTTCTTTTTGATCTTTCGACGAAAAAGTCAGATAAAAATTTCTTCGTTCATACTCCATCCCGTCTTTTAATGAAGTTTCATAGGCCATATTAACCGCCTCTTTTGCAAGCTTCACCGCAACTGGGGCGCGGTTAGAGATGATTTTTGCGACTTCAAAAGTCTCCTGCATAAGAGTTTCGGCCGGGACCACCCGGGCCACGAGGCCTGCTTTTTCTGCCTCATAAGCACTCATCATATCTCCAGTAAGGACGGCCAACATGGCCTTGGATTTTCCGATGGCGCGGGTTAATCGCTGAGTTCCTCCCGCTCCCGGAATGGTTCCAATTTTTATTTCAGGCTGACCAAACCTAGCAGAGTCTCCGGCGATAATAATGTCACAGGACATGGCCAGCTCACACCCTCCGCCTAAAGCAAAGCCGTTTACGGCGGCAATGATTGGTTTGGTTATAAGAGGAAGTTGTTTCCAGGTTCTGAATCGGTTGTCATTTATTTGATCAATAGGGGTAGCCTCCGCCATCTGGCCTATATCTGCGCCGGCGGCAAAAGCTCGGTCGTTGCCGGTAAGAATGATAACCCTTATCTCCTTGTCATCTTCAAGGGAAAAAAGCGCCTCTACCACTTCTTTCATAAGGTCCGTAGAAAGAGCATTTAAAACCTTTGGCCGGTTAAGCTGGATGAGGGCAATGTGCCTGTGATCAAGATAATTTTTAGTAACGAGAATGTTCTCGAAATTTTTCATTGCTTAAGCCTTTATGACAGTTTCTTCGGCAAAGTGAACTGAAACAAGATCCCCCGCAAATTTTACTGCATCTTTTCCTGACTCCATCATTTCTGGGGTTTTCATGGCCGTTTTCCAGCTCTCTTTATTTTCAAAAACCATTTCCACTATTTGATGAAGGGAAGATGATCCAGTTGGGCCACCGAAAACTTTATTCACTCTTACTTCCTTAATTCCAGGTATTTTTAAGCAAATGGGAGTGTGTACATTTTTAAAGTGCTCTTCAAAGGCGAGTTTCTTTGCTTCATCGTCAGAAACTTTATAAACAGCAATAACTTTGTACATGGTAACTCCTTGCGTTGGATGGATGACGTATTTGCCGTCAACGATAGCGAGTTCATGACAAAGATGTCAAAAAAAGAGTTCAATTATCCAAATCGTCCGTCGATGTAAGCTGCTGTTTTTTGTTGTTTAGGCGAGGTAAACAATTCCTCTGTCTGGCCCATCTCAACCACTTCTCCCATATACATGAAAATGGTTTCATCAGACACCCGCTTCGCCTGATTCATGGAGTGGGTCACGATGATGATGGAGTAGTCTTTTTTGAGGTCTTTTATGAGAATTTCGATGGCCTCAATACCTGCGGGATCAAGTGCTGAACAGGGTTCATCTAACAAAAGAAGTTTCGGTTTCAAAGGAAGAAGTCTTGCAATACAAAGTCTTTGCTGTTTTTCAAGACTTAGGGATAGGGCAGAACGGTGAAGCTGATTTTTTAAATCTTCCCACATCCCAACTCTTTTTAAAGAACTCTCAACCATATGGTCTAATTCAGAAGACTTCACATTTTTTATATGGGTTTTGGCACCAAAAACTAAATTATCGTAGATGGAGAGTGGAAGAGGATTAGGCTTTTGAAAAACCATCCCGACTTGTTTTCTTAATTCTGGTAAGGCGACTATCGGGTGATAGATGTCCTCACCAAAAACTTGGATGCTTCCCTCATGGGAGACTTCTCCTCCACGCTCGTTCATTCGGTTAAGACACTTTAAGAAAGTACTTTTACCACAACCGGAGGGGCCAATGAGGGCGGTAATTTTATAGGAAGAAATGTTAAAGGTGAGTTTATTTAAGGCCTGGAAATTCCCGTACCAAAAACTAAACTCGTTTGTATTTACGACATGATTTCTATTCATAGTTTACCCAAAAAAACCTTCAATATATTGCTTGGTTCTTAGATCATTGACCTGGCCATGGAAGAGATTTTCATTTCGATCAATATCAAGGATTTTCCCGTTGAGCATCATAGCAGTTCTGTCTCCAAGTCTCTTCGCCTGGTTGATAACATTTGTCACCATCACAATGGTTATGCTCTTTTTTAATTCACTTAAGACACTCTCAATTTTCATAGTGGTAACCGGGTCAATGGCGATGGAAAATTCATCCAGGCAAAGAACCTCGGGGTGATGGGAGAGGGCCCTGGCAATGGTCAGGCGCTGTTGTTGACCTCCAGAGAGTTTAGTTGCCAAAGAATCCAGTCGGTCCTTCACTTCGTCCCAGAGAGCTGCCTTTTTAAGGCAATCCTCTACGATAAAATCTAACTCCTGGGCATCTTTACAGCCGGCCATTCTGGGAGCATAGGTAACGTTTTCTTTTATACTCATAGGAAGTCCCACAGGTAGGGGAGAGACCATACCAATCCTTCGTCTAAGAAAAGTGGAGTCCTCGTCTTTAAATATGCTCTCTCCATCCATCAAAATATCCCCAGAGATTCTGGCCGAGGGATTAAAGTCCTGCATTCTGTTTAAACATTTCAGTAAAGAGCTCTTTCCGGAGTTGGCAGGTCCTATGACTGCCAGAATCTCATTTTGATAAATATCAAGATTGAGATTTGAAATGACATCTTTTGTGCCGTAATTGACAGTTAGGTTTTTGATTTCAATTTTTTTAATCATTTTAGTTACCATTTTCTTCTTGTTCTAAAATAACTTCTTAAGGCCACGGCAAGGGAATTCATGGATAAGATCAGGAGTATCAGCACTAAGGCCGTGGCGTATGGATAGGCATCAGGGACTCCAACCACCTGGGTAGAAATGGTAAAAAGATGCATGGAGAGGGACATACACTGGTCAAACACTGATTGAGGAAGAAAAGGTAAATAAAAGGCAACCCCAGTAAAGAGAATAGCCGCCGTTTCACCAGCTGATCTTCCCACCGAAAAAACAACTCCGGTAAGTATTCCAGGAATGGAATTGGGGAGAACAATGTGTCGAATGGTCTGAAGCCTACTGGCCCCAACATTCCAAGAGGCTTCCCGGTAAGACTGGGGAACAGCTTTCAGGGATTCAAGAGTGGAAGTGATGATAACAGGAAGATTCATCACTGAAAGAGTGAGGGAAGCCGCGAGGATGCTGGTGCCCATTTTTAAAAATAAAACAAATGCACCCAATCCAAAAAGAGCATGGACGATACTTGGGACTCCAGCAAGATTAAGGATTGCAAGTCGAATGATCCTGGTGAGGGTGTTGTCTTTTGCATACTCAGACAGATAGATGGCCGCAATAACACCCAGCGGACAGGCCACAAGCACACTGATTATAACCAGCCAAAATGTGCCGACGATGGTGGGAAAAATTCCCCCCGCAGTCATGCCTTCAATTGGGTCCATGAATAGAAAATCTAATGAGAGGGCAGATGAGCCTTTCACAAAAAGCCACAACATAATGATGAGTGCCGGTAAAAAAAGAAAAAACGTGACCGTGCTTAAGAGATTTTTAAGTTTTTTTTCTTTGATCTCTTTTAAGATTAAATGATTACTTGGCCTGAACATAATTCTTTACTGCCTTTTCCCGCGGATAAGAAGATCTGCGGTTAAATTCACGATGAACGAAAGACAAAACAAAACAAGCCCAATAGCAAATAAGGCCTGATAATGCTCTCCGCCCTTTGGTGATTCCCCAAGTTCAGCTGCGATAGTTGCAGTCAGGGTTCTTCCCGGTTCAAAGATGCTTTGTGGAATTTGAATGGAGTGTCCTGTGGCCATAAGAACGGCCATGGTTTCACCAAGGGCCCTTCCAACTCCTAAAAGAGAGGCGGCCATGAGTCCATTTTTAGCTGCTGGCAAGAGAACTTTGGTGGCAATTTCCCACTTGGTGGCTCCTAGAGCTTCCGCGGCTTCCCGGTAAGTTTCCGGAACCGCTCTTAGAGCGTCCTCTCCAACGGAAATAATAAGGGGGAGAGACATGAGGGCCAGGATGATTGATGCATTTAAGATGTTAAGTCCAATAGGAACATTAAACAATTTAATGATGGCCGGGTTAATCATCATGATTGCGATGAATCCCCAGACAACTGAGGGAATGGCCGCTAGAAATTCAATGAGAATTTTATAAATTTCTCTTAACCGGGGACCACAAAATTCAGAGATATAAAAGGCACAGGCAAGACCTAAAGGAACGGCAATAAGCATCGATAAAACTGTAACCATGACTGTTCCACACAAGAGGGCAAGGATCCCGTACCTGATTTTAACCACTGAGGCAGGGTACCATTCAGTGGAGAAGAAAAATTCTTTAAAATCAAAGGCCCCCATAAGAAAGGGATAGGACTCTTTAACAATAAAAAAGAGGATGGCCCCGATTAATAAAATGGAGCTAACTCCTGCGATTTTTATGAGAGCCTCTATGATTCTTTCTCCAGTGGGTTTACTTCCCTTCTTCTTACGCCATTCCATAGTAAGTGGAGGAGTCTCTGTAAGTTTAATTTCCATACTGACCTTTTGGAGCAGGTACGTATCCTGCTTTTATGGTTATTTCTTGGGCCCTCTCACTTTGAGTCCAATCCAGATAGGCCTTAACCCGCTCTGAGGGATAACCTGAAGTGTACATGTAGAGTTCTCTGGAGATAGGATAGGATTTGTTCATAGCTGTTTCCACTGTTGGGTGGATGCAGTTTGATTGAGGATCTTTCTTAATACAAAGGGCACGTACTCTGGGATTAAGGTAGCCCATGCCAGAGTAACCGATAGCACAGGGAGTTTTTTCTACGAGATCAATAGACTCACGGGAGCCGTTAAGGTCCATCGATCCCAATTTTAGATCCCTTTTTTTACCGAGAATTGATTCTCTGAAGTATTGGTAGGTTCCGGAGTTTGATTGGCGGGAGACCCTGATGATCTTATTGTCCTTACATCCAGGAACCTTTACCCCTCGGATGTCATGCCAGTGGGTGCATGTTCCCCCTTCTCCATAGATGCAGGCCACTTCCTCTATGGTTAGGCCTTGCAGGGGATTTGAAGGATGTACAAAAACAGCGAGAGCATCCATGCCTACAATAAATTCTTTCACATCATGACCGGTATTTTTTCTTGCCTCAACTCTTTCTTCCTCTTTAATAGCACGGGAGGAGTTGGCAATGTCCACAGTTCCATTAATGAGTGCTGCAATCCCTGTTCCTGACCCCCCACCGGAAACGGCAAGGGCAACCTGTGGATTAACATTTTTATAATCTTCTGCCCAGGCCTGGGCCAGGTTAACAAGAGTGTCGGATCCTTTGTTCTGGATAATCAGAACGTTTTGGTTCTGACTACAGCCCATGGAAAACAGGAAGAATAAACAAATTATTATTCTTATCATGAGAAGTTTCCTTATTAATTGTGCTTCATCTTAATGGGCCTTTTGAGAAAATGCCATACCCTCTGTATTCTTAACCTAGTCTTAACAATAAATGTCTTTCCCATTAACATTAAAGAAATAATGGTCTATAAAATTTTATGGATTCTTTAGATTTAATTGCACTTTGTGGGGCCTCTTTTGGCGCTGGGTTCATTGATTCCATCGTGGGTGGTGGTGGATTAATTCAACTTCCTGCCTTTCTTCTTATCTTACCTGAGTTTTCTGTGGTGAGCCTTCTTGCCACCAATAAACTTGTTTCCATGTCCGGCACAGCCGTTTCAACTTATCGATTCTCAAGGCATGTTCCCTACACCAGGACCATCATCATTCCTGCCATCCTTAGTGCTTTTTTATTTTCCTTTCTTGGGGCCTATACGGTTACGCTGATGAAAAGCGAGACCCTTAAACCATTATTCATGGTTTTGTTACTGGTGGTTTTTTTAGTAACTATAAGGAATAAATATTTTGGGATTGTTGATCATGATCCCCATGGTGCTATCCCTGTATGGAAGCCCATTCTTATAGGATCTGTGATTGGTTTTTATGATGGCTTTTTTGGCCCAGGAACGGGAAGCTTTTTAATCATCGCTTTTGTGGGTCTATTGGGAATGACCTTTGTGCAAGGTTCCGCTTACGCAAAAATGATTAATCTCACGACTAATCTTGCAGCGATACTTCTTTTTTCCCTAAGGACTGAATTCCACCTGGAGTACGCACTCCCCATGATGGTGTTCAATATTTTAGGGGCCGTCCTTGGAGTAAAGCTTGCCATCTTAAAAGGTAACGAATTTGTCCGCGGTCTTCTCCGGGTAGTGGTACTCATGACCATACTTAAACTTGGTTATGACGTCGTAAAAGATTACTTAATGTAACCTCTTTTAATTTGGTCTCTCTCGATGGCATCAAAGAGGGCCTGGAAGTTACCATTTCCAAATCCCCAGTGATTTTTTCTTTGAATATATTCAAAGAAAAGAGGTCCGATGTAGGTATCGGAGAAAATTTGAAGCAAATACCCTTCCTCATCACCGTCTACGAGAAGATTCAATTTCTCAAGAACCTTCAAGTCCTCAGTGACTTTAAATGGTCGGCTGGGGATGGCCTCATAATAAGTTGAGGGAACGTTTAAGAAGCGAATATCCCTTTCTCTTAATTCCCCTATGGTTGAAATAATATCTGGGGTCATAAGCGCAATATGTTGAACTCCCGGACCCTTGTGGACATCTAGAAATTCTTGGATTTGAGATTTACCACCTTCTCTCTCAGGTTCATTGATGGGAATGATGATGGAGTTGTCTGCCAATTGAACAACTTTTGAATTAAGACCAGTTTTTGTTCCCTTAATGTCAAAGTACCTGGTTTCAATAAATCCATAGGTTCGTTTATAGAATTCAACCCAATGATCCATTTGACCTTTTGGGACGTTATTTGTCAGGTGATCTATTCTTGAAACTCGAGTCGTCAGTGGTTTCCCTGAATGATCATTTTCAATGCGTTTAAATCCAGGTCTAAATAGTTTTTGAGGTCTTTCTACAAACTCATTAATGACATCGCCAAAGCCCTGGATGGAAGCTGTTTTAACCACTCCTTCTGGAGTTTCCTCAAGTTTTAAATCATGAATGAGTTTGGCGCCATTCTTAAGTGTCACATCAAGCGCTTCTTCAACTTTTTTTACGAGAAAGGAAATTTTTGAAACACCTTCTCCATGGTTTTTAAAATATTGATGAGAAAGATGGTTTGTATCCTTCGAAGCTTTCACTAAAAAACGAACTTGACCTTGAGAATACAATCTGGAATCGTCGTTTTCGGCAGTCTTCGTAAAACCTAAGGTCGTGAATAATTTTATAGTTGAGGACTCCATGGAATCCACAGCAAATTCAAGGTGATCAATATTTATTAAACCAGCTGGGTTTTGCGACATGTTATCTCTCCTCTCATAAATTCAGAAGAATTTTTCAATGAATAGAATGGAAAGTCAAAACTTAGCGCCGAGTTTTCTTTTTGACATGAATGGGACTTAGAGAAAAACAATCCTCCTGAACAATGGGTTGAAAAAAATCTGCCTCTTGTTTTAAAATTTCGGCGGTGGTGGATTCTACCGCACAAATCTCGACTCTTACCCCTTCAGATTTCAGGTGATTAACAAGTTCTACATAATCAGAATCTCCGGAAAGGATAATAATCGCATCAACTTTACTGGCTAGCTGTGTGGCCGTGATGCTAAGGGGAATATCTGCTGATTTATGACAGGGTCTCACTGAACCGTGGTATTTGGTGTGGAGTCTTTCTGCTAATTTTGAGGAAATATTTTTTCCTTCTCTGAAGTAGATGAGCCTATTAAGACCTCTTCCTCTTAGTAATTTCGGAATAAGTACATCAAAATTAATCATCATGTTTTGTTTAAATTCAGTGTCTAAGGAGCGTTCAATATTGTTTCCATCCACGAGGATCGCCACTGACTGGGAAATGAGTAATGTCTCATACATGTTTAAGTCCTTGATTTCATTTTTTGTCATTTGAACAAATGTTCATGGGAGGGTATAACAAGCAAAGAATTTACCCTACGGAATAAAACAATGAGCTATAAGATTCTTAATGGCAATGAATTACTTATCCAAGGAGCCCTAGAGGCGGGATTCAACCTTTACACAGGGTATCCTGGTTCACCCCTTGCTGATTTTTTTAACATTTTGTACGAACAAAGTGCTGAGCTTCAGAAGAAGGGAATAAGAGTTGTTATCGCTAACTCTGAGGCCAACGCTGCGGCCATGGCCTCTGGTGCAAAGATGGCAGGACAAAATGTTCTTGTTGCCATGAAGTCCATGGGACTTCATGTGGCCTCAGATGCCTTGAGTGTGGGAAATTTTGCCAATCCGGGTGGAGAAAAAAAATCAGGAGTGGTGGTGGCCGTTGGGGATGATCCCTGGTCCATGTCCACTTCCACTCCAGCAGACTCCCGTTATTTATTTAAGCACCTTCACATGCCTTTTTTGGAACCCTCCTCGCCCCAAGAACTTAAGGACTGGATGAAAAAGGCCCTGGAACTGTCTCAGGAGAGTTCTGTGTATGTGGGAATTCTCCTAACGACCTTTATGGCCGAAGGTGGGGGAAGAGTTTTGGTTGGACCGGAAAAAAAAGTTTCATCTGATCTTCAGACCTTGGATCCCTCCACTTTTAATCTTTCTTCAAATGTGATGGTTCCTCCAAACTCATTGGTCGCAGACAAAGAAATGATTCTTCATAGGTTTCCAAAGGTAAAAGAAGTTCTTGCTAAAATTTCTCTAGACCAGGTGAGTGGTCATCTTGAATCTGATGTAGCAGTTATTTCTTCTGGAAGTGTCTATGAGACACTTCAACAGGTTCTGGAGGAGTCAAATCTTATCCATCAATTTGCCCACTACAAAGCGGCGAGCTCTTACCCTTTAAATGAGCATCAACTCATCCCGTTTCTTAAAACTAAGAAAACTGTCGTCGTGGTAGAAGAAAAGCGAGGTTTCCTGGAAGATGAGATTCGGTCTCTCATCGGAAAAGAGCATCTCAATATTCCGGTTTATGGAAAGAAATTTGGTGATGTGGATGGCTTCCCGGCCTTTGGTGGACTCTCCTATGAAATTATTTATCAAAAATTAAATCATCTTTTGGATGTGATAAATTTTAAACACACAGAGGTCAATTGCCACCTGCCTGTGAAACTTTCTCTTCCCGTTCCCAAAAGACTTCCCACCTTCTGCCCAGGTTGTCCTCATCGGGAAACACTTTCTATCATGAAAGAAATCAGGGAAACACTTCGCGATAAAAATATTCACCTCATCTCTCACGGAGATGTTGGTTGCTACTCTCTGTCCTTTTTAGAACCATTTAAAGAAATGCATGATTTGTCGGCCATGGGGCAAGGAGGATCGCTAGGGGCAGGAGCGGATCTTTTTACTACGAACCCTTCCGTGGTTCTCATGGGAGATTCTACTTTTTTCCATTCGGGGATGACTTCCATTTCTAACTCCGTTCAAATGGGTCACAACATAACTTATATTCTTCTGGATAATGATAATACTGCTATGACAGGGCACCAGGTGACCCCAAGAACTGGTCTTTCTGTTGAAGGCGAAAAAAGACCTCGTCAGAATATGCTAGATGTAGCGAGGTCCCTAAAGGTTGATTCTTCCATTGAGGTCAATCCCTCAGATCGGTATTTTTATAAAAATCTCCTCTTCGATTTTGTTCAAAAACCAGGGGTGAAGGTCATCGTTTCTAATAAAGAGTGTGGATTAACTTTTCATGGTCGAAAAAAACGAGAAGAACGAAAAATGTTCTCTAAGGGAGAAACCGAACCAGTAAGAGAATTTTATCAAATCAATACTTATGCCTGCGAGGATTGTAGGGCCTGTGTTGAGATGACTGGATGTCCAGGGCTTTCACAGACATTTGATGCTTACGGACCAAAAGTCATGATTGATCCTCAGATCTGCGTGTCTGATTCCTATTGTACAAAAATAAAAGCTTGTCCCAGTTTTGAATTGGTGAAGGTTTTTGATTATCACCCTACAAAATATAAAGTTAATGAGTCATCAGTAACAAACTGGGATCATCTCCAGAAACCACAGGCCTTAAAAACTCTGCATGACATTTCTGAAGGGGCCGACTTTAGGTCTGTTGTTATTGGGGTAGGTGGTTCTGGTGTGACAACCATTTCTCGCATCATTGCAGAGGCATCAACTAGCATGGGAGGAAGGGAGGACCTTGAATTTAAATTCATGGACCAAAAAGGACTTGCTCAAAGAAACGGTTCTGTTATTTCTCACTTGGCGATCTACTCCCATAAAAAATTTCATGGCCCGGTCATCCCGACAGCAACTGCAGACTTAGTCGTTTCTCCAGATCTTCTTGAAGGGGCCAGAGCAGTGGAGTTTCTTGGGAAAGAGGGTCTTCTCATTGTAGATGAAGATTACCAAATGCCCCTTTCTCTTCTTCTTGAGAGAGGGATTGATTCTCCTGTTATCACCAAAGAAGTCATTCAAAAGGAACTCAAAGAAAAACTTGGCAATAGAGTTGTGATGGCACCATTAAAGGAGATGAGTTTTAAAAAATTTCAAAAACCTGTTTATGCCTCAGCTATGATTTTGGGTATTGCTTACCAAGCGGGAAAACTCCCTTTTGAAGAGTCAGATCTAAAAGATGCTTTTATGGCCGCAGTTCCGAAACAAGAATTTAAACCCAATTGGGAAGCTTTTCACTTAGGAAGAGAGTGGTTTTTAAATCAAGATAAACCCAAGAATCACTTCATTGAAGATCAATCAGCCCTTTGGGAAGAAAGTGCAGGGATGGCCGCCTATCCCTGGCAGTCAAAACAAAAATTTATCAATTTGTTAAAGAGCTTCACTGCTCTTATGGCCCCAAAATTTCCAGACATTCCTGTGGATCACATAAGACACTACATTCATGACCTTATCGTGTTTGATCAGGGAAATAAACTGAGTGAATTTTTTGAATCGGCCCTCAATCTCAAAGAAAAGTACTCTGGAGAGGAACTGGCCATTGCTCTAAGAGTTCTTGCAAAAACTTTTTGGATCAAAGATGAAGTTTTTGTTTCTCACCTTATGGTTTCTCCTTTAAAGACCCATATGGATCAGGAAAAATACAAAACCCTAGGATCAGGATTCAAAGTGGTTCATATTAATCGCCCCTCTTTTGTTCTTTTGGGAAAGAAGGTGGAGTTTGATTTTTCTCCTAGGAAGTGGATGCTCCTTGTGATGAGGCATCTAAGAATTCTACGCCTGATCCTCTCCGACTGGCACCGGACTGAAAAAGAAATTTCTTTCGCTATCAGGGATGAACTTTTGAAAAAACACCCTCACGGGAAGCGTCTTCGAGAGTTAGATACGGTCAAAGGGTACAGAGAGGTTCGCTTTAAGTTTGCGACTAAATTTTTAGGAAAAGAATATGTCTAAAATCCTAGATGCTGTTTCAGTGGTCTTAACTTGTGGTGATGAAATATTTGTTATCCAGAGACAATTTTTTTTAAATGCTTTCCCAGGCTATTGGGCATTTCCGGGTGGTAAAGTGGAAAAGGATGATGCTTCCTTGATTCCTGCGGGACTCATGGAGGATCTAGACCCTAAACTTTTTGGAGCAGCGGTCAGAGAAATAAAAGAAGAACTTGGCATTGATCTCAGGGATGAAATACTAAAGGGAAGAGTGTTATCCGCGCACCACCTGGGTCTTGCTGTGACGCCTGATTTTAATCCTCATAGGTTTTCAACTTACTTTTTTAAAGTTCAATTAAAAGAGAAAATGAATTTTATCGTAGACCCTAATGAGGCAAGGATGGCCAGATGGATGAAGTCAGAGGAACTCCTTCGTCTTTATGATTCTGGAGAGATCCTGGCAGTTCCACCTGTCATTAAGGTCATTCAAACCATGGGCCATGAACCCCATAAAAATTTCATCGAAGATTTAAATTTTTTCTATGACCACACAAAATATGTTCCTTACATAGAATCTATAAAGGGAGTGAGGCAACTCATGCCTCTATCCAATACTCTTCCACCTGCAAATAGAACAAACTCATTTCTCATCGGTGACGATTTGAAAATTCTTATTGATCCCTCTCCTAAGGATGATGAGGAATATGAAAAATTTAAAAATACACTAAATCGCTTTGGGGTTCACAAAATACTTCTGACACATCATCATCCTGATCATCATGAGAGATCAAACAAACTGGCCCTTGAACTGAGGGTCCCTGTACTTTTGAGTGAGTACACGAGAGCTAGAATCACAAGAACAAACCCAGGATACTTTGATGGCATTGAACTTCAACTCTTAAAAGAAGGGGATGTTGTAACTCAATGGTTAGGTCAGGATGTGTTGATCATGGAAATCCCTGGACATGATGAAGGACAACTAGGACTTTATCCCAAAGATCTCAGTTGGTTTTTGGCCGGTGATCTTTTTCAAGGAATTGGAACAGTGGTCATTGGTGGAGAGGAAGGGAATATGAAAAAATATTTCCAAACCCTCGAAAGAATCATTACCCTCTCTCCAAGAGTGGTATTTCCTTCCCATGGCATAGGGCTTGGAGGAACGTTCATCCTCGAGAAAACTCTCAATCATAGACGAGAAAGAGAGTCTCAGATCTTGAAGTTGTATCAAGAAGGAGTCAGACCTGAAGATATGCTGAAATCCATTTATGCTGACGTGGACTCTAAGCTTTGGCCGTATGCTTTAGAAAATATCCAAAAGCACCTGATAAAATTGAAAGAAGAAGATATGTTATAATGACAAGGTTTCCACCCTGTCATTATAACAACTACTGATTAGTTTAAGTAATTTTGATGAACGTAGAGCCGGTAGATTTTGTCTTTAGTTCTTCGGATGGAAAAATTACCACTTTCTTTTTGCTCAATAAGGAACTGGTAATATTCGGGCTTCGTGTCAGCGATCTCAAGTACTGACTTTCCTTCAAACTCACCGAAATCAATAACAACCTTGTCTTCCTCAATAATGCCCGTGAGAGGACTTTGTTCCTGTGCCATTTATTCCCTCCTTAGAATACTTATGGATCAGCTTCTGCCTTGAAACTGTTCTTTATCTTTTTATTATCGAAAAAAAAGAACGAGTTTGAAAAGATTAGTTTTTGAAAAACTGCTTTAAAAAAATAACCAATGCTTTAAATTCCTGAGGGTAGTCATCGGCCATGATCTTCTTGATGACCTCCAGGGCCTTATAATGAGTCATTCCTTTTCTATAGGGGCGATCACTCGTCATTGCTACAAAGATATCAAATACTGATACCAGAGTGCTTTCAATTCCATAAATGATCTCTTGTTCATCATGGGGATGATTTTTAGAAGCAATATTTTTAATTCTATCATTCATGAAGTGATGATTTTTAATGATCGATAAATAGCTTTTTGAAATGGGTAGTCTTCCTTCGAGGAGTTCAAATGAAAAGTCAGCGTGGTTGGCAAACAAATCTTTTTCGTGGGGTTTTAAATCCTTCAGGTCATACTTATCTGATGGGATCATAGAAAAACCTATATCCTTGAAGTAGCTGGCCGAAAAAAGATTCTCAACCTCTTTTTCATGGAAGAGGTGAAGATTTTGAATAAAAGACAGAAGCAGCATAGAAGACAACATGGGCTGAATCATTGTGAAATGAAAATTTTCACTGGCAAGGTTTTGAAACAACAAGGATTGCTGTTTTTTATTTTCAATAAGAAATTTCCCGAGGTTCTGTATGCTTTGAAATTGAAGCATCAAGCGCTCATCACTGTGAGGATCTCTGTAGAGATTATCTAGGTTCATTGAAAGGAGTTTCAGCTCTTTTGCTCCATTTTGAAGAGGATCACCAATGGAGAGTGATCGGGTTATTTTTAATAACGCTTGTTCAAGGTGGGCCTTGATAGCCTCTTGATCTTCCCTATAGACATAGACTTCTTTGAAATTACTTTTAATTAATTGAAGGATTTGCTCTTTTGATGGAGGGGTACCTGAGGTAAAAACTGGTTGGAAGGTTTCATCTATAAATACATAGACCGGATGCTTGAGACTTTTAGCAAGGTAAAGTTCCCCAACCAAAATGGGAGTCAGTTTAAAACCAATTTTGTGTTGATCAACAAACGTATTAAAACCGTTTAAAACTTCCATGCCTTTTACCATCCTTCACCTTGTAGTATTTTACCCTATTTTGGTGAAGGAATGTGCAAATTCTAAACTTTATATTCCCCACACTTGAAATTTCAAATGTGAGGGATATGAATATGTTGTTTCAGAAAGCTCGTAAAGCTGTGTCCATTTGCTTCCAGCATTTTAGGAAACATAGAAATGGAGGTTGAACCAGGAAAGGTGTTAATCTCATTGAGATAAATCACTCCGCCATCAAGGAAAAAATCAATTCTCGAAAGGTGGCGTATTTTTAGACCATAATAAAGTTTAGTGGCATACTCGGTAATCTTTTTGACTTCATCATTTGTTACATTTTCAGCTCTAACAAATGTCTTTGACTGGCTTTGCTGGGAGTATTTTTCGTCATAAGTGTAAAAGGTTGAGGTAGGAGTTACAATCTCCCCGGGATAAGAGACCTGAAGTTTTCCGTCATATTCATAAACTGAGACCTCCAATTCTCTTGGCCGCATCCTTTTCTCAATCAGCACAAAAGGAGAAAGTGAGAAAGCGTTCCGAATGGCCTCTATTGGTGAGTCTTTCAATGGGACCATGTAACAACCAACAGATGAACCCTGGCTCGAGGCCTTGATCACCAGGTCCCCATGAAGTTTTTGAAAATCTAAAACTTTCTTTAAGTTTTCCTCATTGTTTTCGGAGATAAATACATAGGGAGTGTTCTCAACTCCAAGGGCCGTTGCCCAAAGTTTTGTAGAAATTTTGTTAAAACACAATTTAGAAGTTTCTGAATTACATCCGAAGTAGGAAAGTCCAATCATCTCAAAGTAGGACTGAAGATCACCTGTCTCTCCGGGATAACCATGGACACAGGGAATGGCGACATCAATTTTAACACCAGGGTCTCCATCTTGCTCGAAGGCCCTTAAAAATCTTTGGCCATCGAGGAGATATTTTTTTCCTGTTTTATCTTTCCACTGGCCAGACTTATCTATTTCAATCCATAGGGTTTTGATGTCCGGAATTTCATTTAAACAATCTTCATAAAACTTTACCGAGCGTAAAGAAATCTCATGCTCCGGGCCACCACCACCACAAAGTAGGAGTACATTTTTTTTATTCATTATGAATTCCTCAACGGTGCCGGAACTTTTTCAAGTTCTAAATTTTCAAAAACAGACACCAGATTGGACTGGAGGATCGTTTCTGCTTTTTGTTCACCGTATTTTCTGACTGAAACTGATTTATCCTGGATTTCTTTATCACCTAAAACCAGCATGAAAGGTATTTTCCCTGTTTGTGCCTGGCGGGTTTTTAGTCCAAGGGATTCGTTCCTGTCATCAACCCTTACACGAAAGCCCTTCCGTTTTAATTCTTTCTCAAATTCTTTCGCGGCTTCCAGATGAAGCTCATTTTTTATGGGAATAATCACAGCTTGCTCAGGAGAAAGCCAAAAAGGAAAGGCCCCTCCCACATGTTCGAGATACACACCGATGAATCTTTCCAGCGACCCCAATAGGGCCCGGTGGATAACGACTGGTCGCTCAAGTTCACCATTTGAATTCGTAAATTTTAAATCAAATCTTTCTGGTAATTGAAAGTCGAGCTGAATGGTCCCAAGCTGATGATATCTTCCG
Organism: Bacteriovoracaceae bacterium; assembly: GCA_947461175.1. Lineage (GTDB taxonomy): Bacteria > Bdellovibrionota > Bacteriovoracia > Bacteriovoracales > Bacteriovoracaceae > Peredibacter. The sequence goes on along the minus strand of CANHIY010000047.1, from coordinate 1,291 downwards.
ATGGCATCCGCCACCTGAATATCAATTTTGGGTCCATAAAATGCCCCATCACCTTCATTGATAAAATAACTTTTTCCTGAAGCATCTAAAGCGGCCTTAAGGGCCGTTTCTGCCTGATCCCAGGTATCATCAGATCCCACTCTCATTTCAGGTCGTGTTGAAAATCCAATTTTAATTTTTTTAAAACCAAAATGCTCATATCCAATAAAAAACATATTCATGAGGGTTTTAATTTCTTCTTGTACATCGTTCATTTGAATAAAGATATGGGCATCATCCTGACAAAAAGTACGAACTCTTGTAAGTCCTGCCACCACACCTGATTTTTCGTAACGATGGAGCCGTCCAAAATCTGCAAAACGCAAAGGAAGATCTCTATAGGAGTAGCGGTGGTGGGAAAACATGAGCATGTGGCAAGGACAATTCATGGGTTTAAGGGCAAACTCTCTCTCATCAATATGAGTAAAGTACATGTTCTCTTTATATTTTTCGTAGTGGCCTGATGTGTGCCATAAATCCACATCGAGAACCTGAGGAGTGATCACTTCCTGGTAATCATATTTCTTATAAATACGTCGCATGAAATCCACCAGTCCATTATAAACCATGGCCCCTTTGGGCATGAAAAATGGAGAGGCCGGGGCCACAGGATCAAAGATAAATAGTTCAAGCTCTTTACCAAGTTTTCGGTGATCCCGTTTTTTGGCCTCTTCGAGCATATTAAGATGCTCTTTTAGTTCTTCTTTATTGTTAAAGCAGGCAGCATAGATTCGCTGGAGCATTGGCCTGTTTTGGTCTCCCCGCCAGTAAGCCCCAGCGGTATGAAGAAGTTTAAAAAACGGAGTTAACTCTGAGGTTTTCTCCACATGGGGACCAGTACATAAGTCAAAAAACTTATCCCCTTGAGTATAGTAAGAGATAACTTCTCCGTCAGGGATATCTCTAATGAGCTCACATTTTAGAGTCTGACCTCTATCATTAAAAATCTTTAAGGCCTCTTCTCTTGAGACTTCATGTCGGACGACAGGAGAACTGCGTTTGATGATTTCTTTCATCTTCTCTTCGATGGATTTTAAATCCTCATCACTGAGCTTTTTTTTCATGTCAATATCATAATAAAATCCATGCTCAATGGTGGGACCAATCCCAAGCTGAACATTATCCTCTGGATAGAGCTCCATGATGGCCTGGGCCATGAGATGGGCAGTGGAGTGTCTTAAAGTGTCTAGTTCATATTTCGCCATGGTTTTTCCTCTTCATTCTGGCACGATCTTAAGGGATTTACGGAATT
>CANHIY010000046.1 GCA_947461175.1 Bacteriovoracaceae bacterium | reverse complement strand
TAGTTGGCTTCGAACCAATTGGTCGGGAGTTCGAATCTCTCAGGGTGCGCCATTCTTGTTCTGATACGAAAAATAACTTTCAATATTTCATCATGCACTCACCTAAACGTTTCTTCTAGGAAAGTCTTTTTGCGTTTATAGGTCTTGTGGTAATTGTCCTGACGATAGTTAGAGTCCTTAACCTCTCCTCTTCGAGGTTCCGGAGCCGTATCCTTTGTCTTTCAGAAAGAAGGAGATTTATTTCAGAGCAACATGGACAGTTCATTTACTTTCTCCTTTATTTTTTTTTTTCAATTCTTGCTACATACCAGGAGCTTAAGGCGGCAGTTAAAAGAATAAAAATAATAACCAGTAAAGAAACGGAACTTGGGATTTTGTAAATATCAATCAGTAACATCTTCATCCCGATAAAGCCCAGGATCGCCGCAAGACCGGGCTTCAAATAACGAAGCTTGGCAACCCAATCAGCAAGTACAAAGTAAAGGGCTCGCAATCCAAGAATGGCCAGAATGTTCGATGCAAATGCAACAAAGGCATCCTGAGTTACTGCGAAAACGACAGGAATTGAATCCACGGCAAAGATCAGGTCAGTGATTTCGATCACGGCTAGAGCCAGAAATAGTGGAGTGGCCTTTCGAATACCATTTTCAATAATAAAGAATTTGTTCTCATTAAATGTATTGGTGGTTGGGATGAAGCGCTTAATTAAACGAGTTCCCCAGCTTTCCTGGACATCTGCTTTATCATCAGATTCGACGAGAAACTTGATTGCTGTGATCATGAGAATTGCACCAAAGAGATAGAGGATCCAGTGGAACATATGCAAGAGTTGAGCTCCAACCAGAATAAAGAAGGCCCTAAAGAAAATGGCTCCTAGGACTCCGAAAAAAAGCACCCGGTGTTGATATTGCGCGGGTATTTTAAAGGAGCTTAAGATGAGGAGGATAATAAATAGATTATCCACACTTAAGCTTTTCTCGATTAAGTAGCCAGTCAGGAATTCGATTCCCAGTTCTTTTCCATAGTTTATTGCAAACCAAGCATTGAAGATCAGGGCCACTGACATCCATAGTCCACTTTCAAGAAGGGCCGACTTGGTGTTCATCTTGTGACCCCTCTTGCCAAAGAGGCTTAAGTCAATAATCAGAAGCACAAAAACGCCTATGGTAAAACCAATCCAAAGTGAACTCGGTACAACGGAAACGTTTGATATAAACTGATGCATGAAATTTCCTAATGAGATTGGCCAATAGGGCTACTATAGCTTTGGCTGATACTTAATAAAATACGATAAATTGTATCCAATAGTTCGTTTCAAGCGATCCTTTTATGGAGGGACTACTTAATGGAATGGTTAAATTATTATCATAGATTTTATTTCTGATCCGTTGCTAACGAGGGCGGAATCGCCAGACTTTCCCAAATCGCTGAATAGCATTCCTTTCGTTTTGCCGACTGCACATATTAAACTTCGGCACGATCTTAATCATTACTATATTGAATAAAATTCATATTCCATCCGTCGCCGAAACTCAGGACACCAGCTTGCAAAAATTAATCGCTCAGTGTGGTATTGGACTTGCCCCATTTTCAAAAGGGGAAGTCAAGGAACTGGCCTGATAAAGATCGGACAAATTAAAGATGTGAATGAGGAAATCTGGTTGATTTCCGCCTAACGAAAATTGGAAAAGTTCGTACTGGCTCAACCATTTGTGCGCCATTTCTACATTCGACCTTCAAAAAAGCTTTTATTAATTTCTTCTTCAAGTGTCCGGTATAAGGCGATTTCGTTATTATAATAGGTATCTTTGTAATGAAGACTGGTGATTCATAAGGTTTAAGGTTAGTATTTAAGTATCTGTTTTCAACTAACTGCTTTTAGTTCTTATTTCAGATCAATCTTATCCAAGAATTCTTTATTCAGTTTCTTAAACCAAAATCATTAAATCAGTACTGTCACATCTTAGTGGCACGTTTACATTGGAGGCTCATATGAGTCAAAAAATTTATGTCGGGAACTTAGGTTTCTCTATTACTAACGAAGCACTTTCTCAGAAGTTCGCACAATATGGCACTGTAAGTTCCGCCAAAGTGATTATGGATAGAGATACAAATCGAAGCAAAGGTTTTGGTTTTGTAGAAATGTCTTCATCTGCTGAAGCTTCTAAAGCTATCAATGCTTTAAATGGGGCAGATTTTGACGGACGTCAAATGAATGTTTCAGAGGCGAAACCTATGGAAAAACGTGAGACTTCTCGTCGTTATTAAGTAGCTCTCTGACCATGCTGATTTCATTTTCAGCATGGTTTTTTTAGTTCCTATACTAACAACTCCTCTTTCCTCAATCGACTTTAACTAAGGACCAATCATGAAAAATGATTCTAAGATGCCTATTGTAGCTAAAGTTGATTTAAACAAAGTAAAGTACTTGAAACCTGATGCTCTAGGGATCGATTTCACAAACCAGATAGATGTCTGGTCGAAGATGGAATTCAGACATCGTGAGCAAATAAAAAAACTTAGCAGGAATCGAACGCTTGAAGGGCATGATATTTTGAAAGACCTAAATTCTTTGATTTATGCTATCAGGGAAAAGCTTGATTAGGCTTTACAGGATTTGTTATGGCCAAGAACTTAATCTGAAATCAATATTTTGTAATTAAAATTTCGTATTGGCTCACCCATTGGAGCGTCAATTGTATAAAAATATTTTTCTTCTTTTCAAAAAATCGATATAACCCCTCAATGCATTATATGAAAATTTTATTAAACATCATCATTCTCACTTTCATGATTTTCCCCTTTTATTCAAGAGGAAATTCTTATTTTGGAATTGAAACAGGAGTTGTGAAGAATGCCTACAACAACCAAAGAATTCCTGGAAAGGACGGCACTCTTTTTGATATGGCCCCCTCTTTCGATGAGTACAATTCCTATTATCGGCTGAGTTATCACTATCTTTCAAAAGACAGAAGTGGTTTTCGTTTTCTTTATGCCCCACTGAGTTTAACTGGAGAAAAAAAATTTGAAAAAGATATAGATTTTAAGGGAACTCTCTTTGAATCATCTGATAAGACTCATACTTCCTATAAATTTAATTCCTACCGGGGGACTTATTTTTATCAGGTGATTAAATCTAAGGCTGCCATGGTCAACATCGGAGGAACTCTTAAAATCCGAGATGCAAAAGTTCTGTTGAAACAGGGTGACTTAAAAAAATTTAAAGAGAATGTTGGTGTTGTCCCCTTACTTTATCTGTACTCCGAGTACCGATGGGATAACGGAGCGCGGATTGCTTTAGATTTTGACGGCCTTGTTGCCTCTCAGGGCAGGGCCATCGATCTTGCTTTCATGGGTGGATATTATTTAAACAGTTTTTTTCGCATCAGTTTAGGTTACCGCATGCTCGAGGGAGGGGCGGACAATGAAAAAGTTTATAATTTCTCACTGTTTCACTATTATTTTACCTCCCTAGATTTTAGCTTTTAGTTCTGATTTTTTTCTTTAAAATCCGCATTTTGGCGAAAAATTACAACCCCCGGTAAATCTTCTAAAAACTTTAAAAATAAAAACTTTAGGGGAAAAAATGATTTTTTTTGAGGGGATTTTCTCTTCTGACTATTTTTTAGTCATTTTTTTTTTCAAATTGTATAGGTTTTTTTCAGTGTAAGTTACTGTAATTATTGCATTTTCTTCATTGACTAAAAAATCTGAAAACTATTTGAAATTATTTTAGTTCGGTTTCATAAAGGGCTAAATTTACCTGTTTGGCCTCCGAATAGTAGACTGATGAGAATTAATACCAACATTAGTTCTATTCAGGCTCAAAGAAATGTGCGGCAGATAAGCGGCGAGGTAGAGTCGTCTTCAAAATCACTTGCATCTGGTTCTAGAATTAATTCTGCATCTGATGATGCAGCAGGACTCGCGATCTCAGAAAAATTAAAATCAACCATACGTTCGGCCAATCAGGCAAAAAGAAATGCTAATGATGGTATTTCAATTTTACAAACGATTGAAGGAAGCCTTGGAGAGGCCCAGTCCATTTTTGCAAGATTAAAAGAACTCTCAATCCAGTCCGCTTCAGACACACTTGAAAATGAGCATCGTCAAATGGCAAATCACGAATTTGGTCAGATGAAGATGGAGCTCAAGAGAATTATCTCAACAATCAGGGCGAATGGAGTGGCCTTGAAGTTTGGTAACGATGATAAGATTAAGCGTCAGATGATGGATGCCTCTATTGACACCATTGACTTCCATGTAGGTGTAGATGGAAATAAAGGCACTAGCCGTATCACCTTTAATCCAAGTGACCTTATTCTTGACGATAATGACTTCCGTATCTTGAATAAAGATATCTCGACCAAGCAGGGAGCCCGCTCTGTTATTTCTGAAATTGATCAGGATATTGCTCTTTTATCTACATCAAGAGCTCACTTAGGGGCGATTCATAATCGTCTTTCTTCTGCTGCTGAAAACCTTAGCACCCGTTCAGTTAATGAATCTCAGGCGAACTCTGTCATTAAGGATGCTGACTATGCTTATGAGACAGCCCACAATATGAAGTCTAAGATGGTGATGGAAGCCTCAACTTCAGTTCTTGCTCAGGTCAATGGTATTGGTAAACACATGTTAAAACTTGTTGAATAAATTTCGAATTAAACCTTACATCCCAAAATACTTTGAAATTCCCACTCCCGCACTGAGATCCTGAATAGAAAACTGATAAGATTCACCAGCAAATTCACCCATGGTGTACTGGCCTCGTACCCAGTAAGCCCAACCTCTGGCTGACAGGAAACCAAGCTTTACGCTTACGCCAAGCTCTATACCCTGATCCAGTGATATTTCTTCATCTTTTGATTTTTCAAAATTCACATAGGACATGTGTCCTCCGTAACCGTATTTAAAACCAGGTTTATTCTCAGAATCCCAGTTAAACCCAACTCCTAATTCGTTTGATGAAGTTTCAGTAAATTCAAGAAAAAGTGGATTTTTCATACTTAAAAGAAGACGATCTTGACGCTGAAAATGTAAGTAGGATTGAAGGTGAGGAGACATTTGAAAAACCAGTTCTGCTGTTTCACCTCTAAGGGTATTAGCCTTGTTTTTTAGTGGCTTGTCTCTAGGTTGATCAAAGACAGCATTTTGAATCTTATATTTTAATCGGAATCCCAAACGATAAAAGAGTGCCCAGGAGAGCTGGGTCATATAAGAAGGTATAGGCTGACTGGCAATGGAAGCTACTCCATAAATATCCGATTTTGCCGCAATTGTTTGGTAGTCATTCGAAGCTTCAGTATAAACGGCTACTCCGGCCTGAGAGGTGAGTGGAGCGAAAACAATGAGTAGTAGAATGAGTTTTTTTATTATCCGTCGCAATTTAAATCCCCGTGCATCTAAACTTCCTCAACTTTATTTTATCTTTTTTAGATGAACTCTACTAATTGAGGAATTATTTGCCCAAATCAGGATATGTTTAGTTAACAAAGGGCGTCTAAGTAAGATGAAGGTAGATTACTCTTAGAGACCTGGGTATAATATGTTGGTTTATATCATATTTTATTTTACCAGGAGTTTTTATGGATATTGCTCTTTTAACCCAAGAAGGTCTAGTGATGATCCTTCGCTGGATTCATTTTTTTGCCGGAGTTGCTTGGATTGGACATCTCTATTATTTAAATTTTGTTCAAGGGGCCTTCATGCCAGAGGTTGAAGCTGGGGTGAAGAACAATGTTTTTGCTAAACTCGTTCCTCGAGTGATGCTTTGGTTCCGTTGGGGGGCCATGTTTACTTTCCTCTCTGGGGTGGCCATGTTGGCGGTTGCTGGGCATGAGTTAAAGGGAGATTTCTTCAACACACCTTACGGAATTTACATCTACACTGGTGCTCTTCTTGGGACCCTGATGTTTTTGAATGTATGGCTGGTGATTTGGCCTCGTCAGAAGATTTTAATTGCTAATGGGCAAACACTTCTTTCTGGGGGAGCAGCAAACCCAGAAGCTGCGAAGGTCGCTCCAGAGGCTCTTCTAGCGTCTCGTACGAATGTTTTATTTTCAATCCCTATGCTTTTTTTCATGGGAGCTTCAAGACACCTTGGCCTAAATATCCCCGATGACTTTAGTCCAACCTCTGTTTTAACAGTGGTGACTCTTTTGATTTTGGCACTTGAATTGAATGCACTTAAAGGAAAGCTCGGCTATATGGCCACGGTTAAAGGTGTAATCCATTGTGGTGTTGGGCTTTTAGCAGTTCTTTACGTATTAATAGAGGCAATCGTTTAATGCTCTTTTTAATTAAACTTTTTGGGGGCCTCATTGCCCCCGTATTTTTTTCTTCTCTTCTTTACGCTAAAGATCCCGCTCCTTTGGTGCCAAATCCTTTGTTGATTGAGAAAGGAAGAAAACTGTATGTCGCAAATTGTCTTCGGTGCCACAACAAGGATCCAAATATCAAGGGATCCATAGGTCCTGAAATTGTGGATGCTCCCTATGAGGTGATGTACTCTAAAGTGATGACAGGAAAGTACCCTGATTCGCTTCCAAAGGGTTTCATTCCTAAAAGAAAAAGCCGCGCTATGCAGGCCTTGCCTCGGCTTAAAAATGACATCCCTGCGATCTGGGCCTATGTTCAATCTGTGAAAAAAAAGAAAAAATAATCATCTCATTATCTAGAGGATTTTCATGGCCATGTTTTTAGACATCCTTCTTCATCTTGATCAACACCTGGTTTCTTGGTTAACTATTTTTGGGCCATGGATTTATGTCCTGATGTTTTTGGTTATTTTTTGCGAAACAGGCTTAGTGGTAACTCCTTTCTTGCCTGGGGACTCCTTGTTATTTGCTTTAGGTGCCTTATCAGCATTGGAGAATGGGCTGGATGTGTGGATACTCCTCATTTCTCTTACGGTTGCTGGTATTATCGGGGATACGGTTAATTATCACATTGGAAAATACTTGGGGCCCAAAGTATTCAAAGAGAACAGTCGTTTCTTTAAAACCGAATACCTCACTCAGACCCAGGCGTTTTATGGCCGTTGGGGAGCCTTTACAATTGTTGCCGCGAGATTTGCTCCTATTGTGAGAACGTTTGCGCCTTTTGTAGCTGGGATTGGAAACATGAATTATAGAAAATTTCTCGCCTACAATATCTTTGGAGCTGTGGCCTGGGTTTTTACTTTTATCCTGGCCGGTCATTTCTTTGGAAATATTCCTGTGATTAAGAGAAATTTTACCATCGTGATCTTTGGAGTTATTTTTGTGTCCATTCTTCCTATGCTGATCCCTTGGCTTAAAAGTAGACTTAAAAAAACTTAGACAGTTTTCAAAAGAATTATCTCAAAGACCATGAATTCAATTAAACTCACAAAATGAGTGAAGCTTTAATTATTCTTGGTGACCAATTATTTCCAGTCAAATTCTACCACCCCTATAAAGGGAGCCTGGTTTTTATGGCCGAAGACCTAGGTCTTTGCACTCATTATAAATACCATAAGCACAAAATAACTTTCTTTCTCTCGGCCATGCGAACCTACGGAGATGAACTTCGAAATGCTGGCCATAAACTCCATTACCATGAGTTATCGGAAGTCTCTTTTACCGAAAGGCTTAAGGCCTTTTTATTAAAAAATAAAATAAAAAAAATAACTACTGGTGAAATTCAGGATAAGTTTTTTGAGAAAGAACTTTTTGATTTATTTAAAGCACTACAACTAGAGTTTAGTGTTATTGAAACACCCATGTTTCTTTGCTCCAGACCTGAATTTAAAACTTACCTTTCAAGTCACAGGAAACCCTTCATGAAAACCTTTTATGAAGGTGAGAGGAGAAGGCTTAAGATTTTACTTGATCCCAAGGGAAATCCTGAAGGAGGAAAATGGAGTTTTGACTCAGGAAATAGAAAGAAGGTCCCAAAGGTTTTAGACAATAAGGATCCTTTGATTCATCCATCAAACAATCATTTAGAAGATGTTATAAAACTTGTGGATAAAAAATTCTCTGACCATCCAGGGGAGAACAAAGATTTTTGGTTTCCCATAGATAGAGAAGGTGCTCGTAAAAATTTAAAACACTTCATTAAACACAACATCACTCATTTTGGTGATTACCAGGATGCCATAACAACAAGATCACCTTTTCTCTATCACTCCATCATTTCTCCAGCAGTGAATGCTGGTCTTTTAACTCCTCATGAAGTCATCAAAGAGGTGATAAATGCATGGGAGAAAGATACGGATATTCCTCTTTCTTCTGTGGAAGGCTTTATCAGGCAAATCATGGGTTGGAGGGAGTTTGTTAGAGGAATTTATCAAAATTTTTCAGAGGAACAGGATAAAAGAAATTTTTTTAACCACCAAAGAAAACTCACTCACCACTGGTATGAGGGAACAACCGGTCTTCCTCCCGTAGATGATGCCATCAAAAAGGCACAAAAATATGGTTATTGCCATCACATCGAACGCTTAATGATCCTTTCCAACGTGATGCTTTTATCTGAGCTTCATCCTCATGAGGTTCATAAATGGTTTATGGAAATGTTCATTGATAGTGCCGATTGGGTCATGGGGCCCAATGTTTATGGCATGGGCCAGTTCTCTGATGGTGGAATATTTGCTACGAAACCCTACATCTCAGGAAGTAATTACATATTAAAGATGTCTGACTATAAAAAGGGTGAGTGGAGTGAAGTTTGGGATGGTCTTTTTTGGAGATTCATCGGAAAAAATAAAGTCTTTTTATCCAAAAATCCAAGGCTCAATATGATGGTAAAAACTTTGGAGAAAATGGAGGCGAATAAAAAGAAAAGGCTCCTCAGTCTTGCTCAAGATTTCATTGAGACTCGAACAAAATGAAAACAGAAGTTTCCGTTGTCTGGTTAAAAAGAGACCTACGCCTCTCTGATCACGCACCTTTGTTTTATGCCATTAAACAAAAACTCCCCGTCATTGTTCTTTATTGCTTTGAACCCAGCTTGAAAACTAATTATGACTGGGATGAGCGGCACTGGAGGTTTGTTTATCAGTCTCTTTTAGACCTAAATCTTAAAATACCCTTACTCTGGAATTACGGAGAGGTGATTCCTACCTTTGAAATTTTAAAGGAGTCTTTTGACATTAAGTTTGTTTTTTCTCACCAAGAGTCAGGGACTGAAATAACTTATGACCGGGATAAAAGATTTTTCAAGTGGTGTAAAAATCAAAATATAACCTGGAAGGAGTATCAATCAGGAGGAGTGGTCCGGGGACTTAAAAATCGTCAAGAGTGGCCTAGGCTTTGGGCCAGTTACATGAAACGAATTCCTTTTCAAATTGATCTTAATAAAATCCATTTCCCAGACATAAGTCATATAAAAGTAAATCATGAGTTACCTTCTGATGTGATGAAACCTTTGGAGAGTTTTCAAAAAGGAGGGGAGACAGAAGGAAGAAAAGTTCTCATTGATTTTTTAGACCACAGGCATTTTGATTATCTTAAAAATATATCAACACCTTCTCAAGGAAGATACTCCTGCTCTCGGTTGTCTCCCCACATATCCTGGGGAAACCTTTCCATTCGTGAGGTTTATCAGCATGCTACAAAACTTTTAAAAGATGCCCCTTCTAAAAAAAATCTTCTTCAGTTTATTTCACGTCTTCAATGGCACTGTCATTTTATCCAGAAATTTGAAATGGAAGTGGAGTTAGAATTTAAAAACATGAACAGTGGCTTTGATCACCTGAGAACCACCAAGGATAAGGAAAAGCTCAAAGCCTGGATGAAGGGCACAACTGGATATCCTCTAGTGGATGCCTGCATGAGGTGCGTGAAGGAGACTGGCTACCTTAATTTTCGCATGAGGGCCATGGTCGTCTCCTTTCTTACTCACCACCTCTGGCAACCCTGGCAGGAGGGGGCAAAGCACCTGGCACGACAATTCTTAGATTATGAACCGGGGATTCATTTCCCTCAGTTTCAAATGCAGGCAGGAGTCACTGGAGTTAACACCATTAGAATTTATAACCCAATTAAACAGTCCCATGAAAAAGATGAGGACGGGATTTTTATTTTGGAATGGGTTCCAGAACTAAGAAAGCTTCCCCTCCACCTCGTTCATTGTCCCTGGGAGATCACGCCCATGGAAGAGGGGCTTTATGATTTTAAACCTGGAGAGGACTATCCTCTTCCCATTGTTAATATTGAAGAATCAGGCCGGTATGCCCGGGAAACTCTTTTTAAGGCGCAAAAAAATGAGATGTCTCGAACACAGAGTGAAAGAATTCTAAGAAAGCACACATCAAGAAGCCGCTAAATTCCTTTTAACTGCTCCTCACTTATGTTGATGAGAGTAAATTCATTAATCATAATCTTCTCTTCTCCCACAAGAATCATCCCCTTAAACCGAAAGGATGATTCGATGTGGTCTATGAGACTTACTTTAATGTTTAAAACTTCATCTGGTCTGGCAAACTTTTTGTATTTTGCCTGATGAATCGAACGGAGCACACCCAGGGCATATCCTTTGATTTTTTCTGAATCATAATCTGGTACTGGTGAATAGAACTCTGTGATCAAAAGCCCCGCAGCCTGGGTGGTCATCTCCTGCATCATGGCCCCCGGGACCACGGGTGTGCCAGGGAAGTGGCCTTGAAGATAAAATTCTTCAATCCTGGGAGTTTTAACCCCATGAAGATGAGTTGGGGAGAGTTCCACGACCTCATCTAAAAGAAGGTAAGGAGGTCTGTGGTGCAGTCTTTTCATGATATTTATTTTCATTATTAATCCTTAACCCATGAGATTTAGGTAATCAACCTCTAAAAATCTTGTTCAGAAAAAGTAAATGAATCCTAACAACTGTCTAAAAATTTGACACGTCAAAAAGTTTTACAGGTATCTAACAATTAGTCTGTAGCAAATTGAATTTTTCAATAGAATGTCCCACGAAACTAGCGAGAGGTTATACCAAATGATCCGTTCTCTTATTTTTTCTACTTTGATTCTCTTTACCCTGAACGCACAAGCGGGAAGTACCTGTGATATCAGACCAGGTTTTTCCGTAGGGGTTAAGGTAGTTGAGTTTTTTTTAGGGCACACAGTTCTTTCAAAAATTCCATTTGTGGAAAGTACCCCCAATGCTCTTCATGAAGAAATGGTGAGCCTTCAGGACATGGGTTTATGTCAGGAGACCATCAAGTCTCAAAGATGCAGCTTAAAATTAGAAAAGAACCAAAACCAAAGTTACGTCACTCTTTACAGAGGAAATGAGCGCTGGAACACATGGAGCATTCTCTCTAAAAACCGTGCCCAGATTTTTGTCAAAGGCATGAAGAAAGTTGGATTTTGTCTCTAAGACATTTTTACTTAAACCCTAAAATATCTACGTACGTAACACCCTTGGCGAGGGAGGAGTTTGACTTGGCCCTCTGGCCTTTAATGAGAATTTTTTTATTGCTAAATAATTCCTTTAAGGCTCCCCGTGAAATATTTTTCAACGTTAGGTTCTCATTTTGATTTCTTAGAGCATTGAGAAGAGTATTGTCCATTCTAGACTCGGGATAATCTAAGTTAAGGATGATTCTAAAGGAGTTGTCTGGTCTTTCTGGGATATTATCCATTTCTTATTTCCTTTTTTAGTGAGAGGCAGGGGTAAGTTTAAATTCTGATTTAAAATCTTCATCAACTAATATCTCATAACTGAACAAAATTGAATCGTTAAAAGATCCATATTCATTTGGTAGTTTAAAATCGATTGTTGTATTTTGTATTGTTTCTTGTGCTTGCGGGTAATTTGAATCTAGAATAAAGGAATATGGTAAATTGTTATTTTCATCTGTTTTAAATGTTAATTTATTTTGATTATTAGTGTTACTTTCGAGTTTAAAGAAAGTAGATTTTAAAAATGGAGATTCACCATTCTTATGACTTTCATAACTAAAACCTTCTAAGTTCGAATTTGATGTATTAAAGACCCTGGCCATTGTTTTATCTTCAAATGTCTCATCTTCAGAGTTTGTATGTTTGCTCCAGGTAATGATCTCAAATCTTTGATAAGTTGATGAGTTTTCAGCATAAGTGTTCCAGTTAATTATTCTCTGATGAGAATTGTCTAAGCTGTAAATATCATCATCATGAAAAGATAAATTTTCGAATTGACCAATAGGATGAGTACAGCTAAATTTCAATCTCATTATAGGGTTATCTTTTGAATAAGATTGGTTGAAGATAGTCATTTTTTTATCAAATATATTTTCGTCCTGACAATCAGAAGGTTTCAGATCTTTTGAATTACATATAAATGGTGACGGCGTAATTTCACTTTGAACGGTAATATTACTAACAACCACTCGATACCATTTATCTTTTTTTTCTTCGTAATCAAAGAGTCTTATCTCTCTGTCTTCCTTAATTTCCAGGCAAGCTTCTTCAAATGTTTTATCCTGGTTTTTAATACCAATAACCCCACCTGCACCATCGGGATGAAACATATTCCTTATTTCAGATAAGTATCCGTAGTGACTATTATCATCCCAAACATTAAAAAAACGCGCTGTTTTTTTGTCAGCATTGTGACCAATTAGTTTCATGATAAGTCCCTGCACTTCTGAGCGTTCCTGATCAAATCCAGGAGGTTCAATAAATATCTTATAGTCTTTATATTCATTTGTTTTATTTATGTTTGTAGTTGTGACTCTGACTGTGACAGGATCCGTATTTATTCCGATATCGATCATTACTTTTCTGGATTTTGAAAGGGTACATTTTTTGTTGTAGGGTGAGTGGATTTTACTACAGTCCGTTTCCTCTTCAAGTACAATATTTGATTGGCCGTAAGGAATCCTCAAATCATAAGTTACATTTCCTGTAGGAGTCGTTTTATATAAAGAAGTAACTTTTTTGAATGAGGGTGACAAAGCAGAGAATGGGCTGAGCCCTCTTTTAAGATCATTTGAAGGCAGAATTAATTTTAAAGGTGTTGAGGATGAAGCCTCTGTTGGTGTACCAGTAGTTGGACTGTATGAGCTCAAATCATCCAAAAGTAAATGGTCAAATTGAGTTGTATCACCCTGGTCGAGTCCATCTTTAAAAATAAATTCTGCTACAGGTTCTGTGCAAGATTTATCTTTGTAGGTTCTAATGGCAATAGGGATTTCTCCCAAAGGAAGTCTCAGATCAGAGATTGAAAATGTTGATGAATATTCTTCTCGACCGATACAATCAGATTCAAAGCCAACCAAATATTTGAGTTCATGGGGCTTTTTATTAAGACCAAAAATTTTAATACCACTAACCCTGGACTTTAAATCTAGTGGAAAATTCTGATCATCACAGTAACTTTTTGATGTTTTGGAGTTTACGATTAATTCAGAAATCTTTTCTTTAGGACCGGGTACCCTTATGAAAAAAGTATTACAGGTACCGATGAAGTTTATTTTTTTTACATTTTTTTCTGAATCAACTTCTCCCTTTGAGAAAAAGTGATCGCCACAATTGGTGGTGTTCATGCTGATGTAAACGGTCTCCTGTTCGTTAGAGAGCTTTGTGTTGACCTTACCGCAGTGGGGAGGTCCATAAAATTTTGAAGTTGATTGCCACCCAATCGCCGACAGGAGCCACTCTCCTTTATTAAGAATTGTTGTGAACTGAACCCCATCTTTTAAGCTTTGGGTGAATTTTTCTCCTGTAAAAAGATTTTTTCCATGAATAATGAGTCCACCAGGGTAAGCCTGCGAGGAGATCGAAAAAGAGTTACTGACTTTTAAAGTAGTCTCGGTTTGATTGCGGGTACCACAACCTTGGATAATAAAGAGCAGTGAGAGTAATAGGCATTGGCGTATCATAAAAGACCTATCGGTTCTAAATGTTTTCAAAATTAAGTCTATTATGAAAGGGAGCATTTGATTTTTTTTGTAGGGTTTTTAATGGCTTCCTTCACTCTGTTAATGTTGTTTACATAGAAAAAAGCCCAGAAATGGAGGCGCTCACGGATCTAATTACCTGAAAATAATGATGTTTTTCTGAGAGGGCAAAGGAGAGGATAGGTTTAAGAAGTATTCAGGATAAGTAATTCTAAACCTTGGAAATATGGAGATATTTTGCCTTCATTGAGCGAAAAAAGGAAAAGCGTATAATCCTAGAGTGAGTTCATCTATAGGCAAAATGAGTGTTTCTATGAATTTGTTTTTTTTGTTAATGCTTTTCATAACCTCTCTTCCTCTTAAAGCACAAACCAAAGTAGCGGTGGTTAAAATTTTAAGAGGAGAAGTTGATCTCATTAATGCAGGGAAATCAGGAAAACTAAAGGTTGATGACTGGGTTGAAAATGGAAACATTATAAAAACCCATGAGAAAAGTTTCGCCAAACTTGTTTTCATTGATAAATCTCAGATGAATATTGGGCCTAATTCCGAGATGAAAATCGAATCTTTTTCAGGATCTGATTCCGGAGTGATTGATCTTGTTAAAGGTAAAATTAGATCCCAGGTGACGAAAGATTATCTTCAGATGAAAGATAAAAATAAATCGAAGCTTTTCATAAAGACCTCCAATGCTGTCATGGGTGTTAGGGGGACAGATTTTATGATTACAACCAACGGAATCAACACTTCTGCTATTTTGTTTGAAGGGGAGATTGTGTTTAACAAGCTTGATTCCCAAGGAACACCTTCTTCCCAAAAATTAGAGGAAATTGTTGACCGAGGGGTAAGAATGTTTCCGGGTGAATTTTCTGTCATGGAAGGAAATAAACCGATGCCCACTGTTCCATCTTTACTTAATAACCAGCAATTTGAAAAACTTGAAAAAAATAAGGAACTAGGTTCTGACCGCTCCCCAGGAAATACGGAAAAAGATGTTTCTAAATCGGTCGTACCTCCTGGTCTGAGTGGTGAGGTGGTGAGTAATAATCCAAAAGTTTTAAAAGATGAAATTTCTCAAATGACAAAAAATCAAATACCTGTGGCAAATTCCAGATCAAGTAGTACTCCTGAAGGGTTTGTATCCGGTAGTCAGGTGAAACCTGCTAATGGCTCATTTGTTCATGTGGACTCTGGAGTTATTATCCCACCTGGAGATGATTCTGTTCTGGATCCAAACACAAATACTTTTATTCCTGGTCAAAACTCTGGAAAAGTTGGGGCCGATGGAAATTATATTCCTCCCAAAAATGTAGAAATCACTAATGACGGAAAGGTTTTAATTACGACAAATGATAATTCTGGAAAAGTGATAACAAGAGAAGTTCCACCACCCCCTCCAGTTGTTTCTCAGAACCGTCCTCCCATGGGGATGAATGTAATTCCTCCTGGCCAGATGCCTCCTCCTCCAGGGACTCCACCTCGGGGAACTGGTGATATCCCTCTTCCAACGTCAGGGGGGATTGATACAAGGTTTAATCCCTCTGGCGGAATTATTAATATAAATGATCCCACAAGAGACACTAGTCCAACCACCCAGACGACAATCATTGTGAAGCCTGAGAAGGATTATACAAATTGATGAGAATCTTCTTTTTTATCCTGATGATCATGCTTTCTTTTTTGAGTGGAATCCTCTGGGCCCAGGAGCTCACTGATTCTATGAATTCAGCTTCCCAGGGAAGCATTTATTCTAACGCCTCCCGTTTATTTATGGAAGGTAAGTATCAATCTACCGTTGATGAGCTTGATAACCTTGAGGTGAGCTTAAAAAAACATCCTGTGAGGAATAAGTCCGATCTTGCTTTCATGTATTACTGGAAAGGAATTTGTTTTAATAGGTTGCAGGAGTTTAATAAGGCCATCGTAAGTTTCAGAAAATCCTTAGATATGGAATATGCTCCTTTAGACATAAATTATGAGTACGGCCAAGCTCTATTTGCCAGTGAAAAATACTTAGAAGCAAGAGTTCAGTTTAGGGAGTCCTTTGAAAAAAAATTTAAAAGGGGAGTTTCTCTATATTATGTTGCCTACATTTCTAAGGAGCTTGGAGAATTTGAGAGGGCAAGATCCTTTTACAAATCCATCAGTAAATTAAGTGATGAGGAGGCGAAAGAAGTAAGACAAGCCTCGGAGCTACAGATTGCAGAGATGTATTTAGAACAAGTTGAAAAACGAGAAGACCCCTTTAGTTCTATTGAAAGTGTGGTGATACCACAGTACGAAAAGTCGCTTAAGATTGATCAGGAATCGACTCTCGCTCCAGTGATCCAGGATAAAATTACAAAACTTCAAAAAAAGTATGACCTGGTCATGTTTCAACTAAGAAACGGTAGACCTACTTTAATACCTCCCCATTTTCTAAGATTTTCCCAGGAATTTGGTCTTGATACGAATGTGACGTTTTCGCCTGCTGAAACAACGATTTCGAAGTCAAAACAAAAATCTTTATACTCAAGATCTGACTTTATGGGGCGTTATACTTTTTATGTGAGAGATTTTTTTTCCATTTCTCCTGAATTGAGATTTAATTTTACCCATTACTTTAACCGCGTTCCGGAGATTTACCGAAACGACAATATGCTTTTTGCACCGGCCTTAAGAACAAGTTATGAACACACCCTTTGGCAAAAACCCGCCTCTTTTTTGATGGACTATGATTATAATGAGGCAAAACGGGACGTGAATGCAGAAAAAAAACTTGAATTCAACTCACGGACCCATACCTTTATGATTGGTGAACGGTTCAATTATTTTTCCTCCGGTGAATCTGTTTTAAGATTAAGACACCGTAAACTTGAAAGCTACCTTGATGGGTCAGATTCAACCCTTACAAGTTTTGTTTTTGAGCATGTAAAACCCATTGAAATGAACACTCTTCTCTTCTTTTTAAGCTATGACAGGATGAGAGTAGATACAGATGCCTTTAATACGAATGCCCTGACGTTGAGAGGGGATCTCATTTTTGCAAGGATTAGGGATTGGTTCACGCCAAGTTTAGGATTATCAACCACCTTGACTGACCCTATAAATGCCAGGGCAGCGCGAGGGAGAGAGCTCCTGATTAATCCGAGCCTTCGGGTGGCAAAAACTTTTAAAAAAAGCTGGAGAGCTAATTTAAAATACGACTATCAAAAAAATAATTCAAAAGATCAGGAAAATTTCGCTTATAAAAAATCTATCTTTGCCTTAGAAGTAGAGTACTTATTCTAGATTTATGAAGAGAGAGGTAGTTCTATTTGAAAGGTGGTTCCTTTTCCTATCCCTTCACTTTCCGCCCAGATTTTTCCCTTATGTTTTGAGATAATCTGTTTAACAATAGAAAGACCCAGACCTGTTCCTCTTAATCCTTCTCTTGAGGGGTCTACACGGTAAAATCGTTCAAAAATCCGGGGGAGGTGTTCACTGGAAATTCCCGGGCCATCGTCTTGTACCAAAAGATAACACTTATCACTTTTTTCAAAACTTGAAATCTTAATGTGAACCTTTTTCAGTGAGTACTTACAGGCATTATCACACAAATTTAAAATCACTTGTTCAATGAGTCTCGTGTCTCCCTTAATAGTTGTGACCTTTAGATCATAATCAAAGGTAATCTCTCTGTCGGGGTAATTTGCCTTGATATTTCCTTCAACGATTTCAATAACGCCTTGAAGTGAGATGTCTTCAGATCTTAAGTGATCACGGGATTCAATGACTGAAAGGTTTAGGAGGTCATTAAAAAGTGAAATCATCCTTTCTGTATTGGAAACAATTTTATTGAGAAAGGGGTGAAGGTCTTTGTCAACTTTCCCCGTTTGAGTAAGAAGTATCTGGGAAAATCCTTTAATTGAAGTCAATGGAGTCCGAATTTCATGTGAGACATTGGCAACGAAATCAACTCTCATTTTTTCTGCGAGCTTAAATTCAGTTACATCATAAAATACACCCAAGGCACCCTGGATAGTGCCATTTTTTAACTTTAAGGGGGTGATGGTGAGATCAAAAACCTTATTAGGGTGGTGGCTTTCAGGAAAACTCATAGATTTTAGAGACTGTGTATCTCCCGTTGAGAGGACAAATCGGAAGGCGTCTAGAACTTTGTGATCAAAAATATGCCAGATTTTTTTGTTTATTTCATTTCCTTCTCTTCTTCTCATAAAGTTATTTTTAAACTTCGTATTGTGAAACAGGATGCTCTCAAAGCGATCAATTGCTATGATGTCATCATTAATTGATTCAAGAATGGCCGTGTTTTTTTCATTTTCATTCTGTACCTTAAGCATTTGTTCCTGAATTTTTAAATCAGCTTCATTAAGGGCCGCTTCCAGGGAAGACCACTCATCTTTTTTATAAAGAAGTTCCAGATTCTTTTTTAAGGGTATCTCATCTTTATACTTTTGGAGTTTTGAAAGAATCCCTGAAAGTGGAGTCGTGGATTTATAAAAAAGAAACATAAAAAGAAGATAGCTTAAAAAAATGCAGGGGATGATTCTTTTAAAGAGCAAATGATCAAATTGATCCACCTGATATTTTAAAGTTGATTCAGGAAAAGCTTTTACAAAAACAGCTCCCTCATTTGAAACTAAAATAGCAAAAAAAAGCGAAGAACCAGAACTCTCACTCTTTTCCTTTTCAAAATAAAAATAATCTTTTTCATGAAGAGATTTTTTTATTCTTTCCCAAAGCATGGACCTGTCTTTTTTATCAAGTTCGTTACAGATGGTGCTGCCATCCTTTTTAAAAATGGCGTACCTGGTTTCATGACGATGAGAAAATATTTGGCAAAGATCCTGGTTGTTGAATTGAACAGAAGAGAGTGTGTTTTTAAAAAATATTAAATCTTGTTTTGACTCCTCTTTCAGAAGCTCATAGAGCCCCTTTCGGTAGGAGGATTGGTAAAAAAACAAGGTAACAAATAAAGTTGGTAAAAAAACAACAAGAACTAATCTCGCTGTCCGATAGAAAAAAAACCAGGGATAGGAAGTGCTAGAGGACATCTTTAAACTTGTAGCCAATGCCACGAATGGTTTCGATTAAGTTGGCGGCTTCGCCAATTTTTTTCCTAAGGCCGGCCATATGTGTATCAATGGTGCGTCCTGTGACAAAGATATTCTCACCTTGAATGTTGTTAATAAACTGCTCTCTGGTAAAAACATGGCCTGGCTTTTGGGCAAGGATGGTGAGAATTTTAAACTCAGTGGATGTAAGCTGGATTTCTTCTTTCCCTACGGTAACTCTACATTTACTAATTTCAATTTTAAGCAGTCCAAAATCCAACAGATCAGAGGCATTCTTACCTGATTTTAAATTATTTCTTAACTGAACTCTCACTCTGGCCTGAAGCACATTCAAGTCAAAGGGTTTCGTCATATAATCGTCAGCACCAGCATCTAGACCTGCAACAATATTATCTGCCTGTGAAAGTGCCGTGATCATAATGATGGGAGTTTCTATAAATTTTTTTTGTAATCTTAACTTTTTAATAAACTCCAGGCCACTCATAACTCCCGGAAGCATCCAGTCCACAATGAAGAGGTCAATTTTCTCGTGCTTCTCCATTAGTTCTATGGCCTTGTCCACACTTTCTGCCATGACCACTTCATGGCCTTCTGAGGAGAGTTGGAAACGGATCAAGTCCCGGATGTCTTGCTCATCTTCTATGACTAAAACGGTTGAATCTTTCATGGAGGAAATCCTAGCAAACGGTATGAAAGGAATAAAGTTAAAGTTTAGTCAGGAATCCATAAGATGATTTTGAGGAAAAGGGGTTCTGTAGACTCATGGCGAAAAAAGCTTCAAGAAAGTTCCATTGACTTTGATGCCCCTCAAGGTCACAATTTTTTACACATGAAATATCTTTTTTTTCTTACTATCCTCACCGGTTGTTCCCTGTGGAAGCAACCCCCAAGTCTGTCTCAAAGTGCAGACCACAAAGCATTACCGGCTTGGATTTATTCTCCCTATGATGACTGCAACCAGTCTCTGGAATTATGCGCAGTAGGAGAAGGGGGATCACAAAATGAGGCGAGCACAATAGCGAGAACCAACCTTGCAAGTATTTTTGAAGTTCAAGTGAAGTCTGATCTGAATATTGAAAATTCATCTCAACAATACTTTCCCTGGAAAGGAGAAGTTAGGCAGGAGGTTCATCAATTACTTAAGGAATCTGTCAATGAGGTCATGGAAACAGTTCAGATTAAAAAATATCACAAACACGAAAAAATGACTTTTGCCCTCTCTTCTCTTGATAGAATGAAGGTTTCTGAGCTTATTTTAAATAGACTTAAAAAGCTTGATGATGAGTTGAATGTACTTTGGTCTAAGAAAAGCAGAGTTAATTTAAGAAAAATCATGCGGGTGTATCTGGAGCGAGAAAAACTCAACGACCGCTACTCCATTGTCTCTGGGGCTGGCCTTCCTACAAAAATAACGTACAAAGATATTTTTGAATGGAGGTCTTCTAGGCCTCAATTTGAGCCTTTGGCACTGAAGATTGGTCAGGCGCCAGACTGGATGAGTGAAAAAATTAAAGAGCTTCTTACTGAAGCAGGTTTTAAAATCGTTAAGGGTGATGCTGACAAGGCCATATCCTTGAATGTGGAATCGATTAAGGAATACTTGAACGTGAAAGGGTTTGAAAAGTATACATTCACTCTCAACCTTACGAGCTTTAATAAGGGTGAGAAAAATAGAATTCTCACATCTTCAGAGACGGTTACAGGTAGAACTCAAACAGATGCTTTGTTAAAGGTAAAAACATTTTTTAATAATTATATAGAAAATCATTTATCAGATTTACATCTCGATTAGAAGTCGATGACTAAAATTTGAGTTTTAGAAAGGAGTTTATCCAATGAAACTGTTCTTTTTTTTATTGATCCTTAGCATTTCCCTCTCCTGCTCGAGTAAGAAAAAGGTAGTGGACGTGGATAATTCAAAAACAATTGTCAAAGATTATGAAATCAGAGACGCCTCCTCCAACACACGTCCTGGCTGGATTGAGGATGCTGAACTAT